>NZ_JBWKIF010000003.1:158654-513270 GCF_056432865.1 Streptomyces sp. NPDC044921 | reverse complement strand
TCTCAAGAAACGGTCGCTTCCTTTGTACTCACCCTCTCGGGCTTTCCTCCGGGCGCTTCCCTTCGGTCTTGCGTTTCCGACTCTATCAGATCTTTTCTCGACCCGATTTCCTCGGTGCTTTCCAGGTTTCCGCTCTCGCGGTTTCCTTTCCGGCGCTTCCGACTTTATCAGAAGTTTCTGAGTCGGATTTCCCGCCCCGGCCGGACATGTCCCCGGTGCCTGAGTTGGCCCGGGTGCCCCGTCGGGAGGAGTTGTAAACCTACTGGAGCGGGGCGCCCCGATGCAAATCGAGGCGCCCCGCTCCCAGTTGGCACTGGCTCAGACCCGACGGGCCGTCAGACCTCCACGACCACGGGCAGGATCATCGGCCGGCGTCGGTAGGTGTCCGAGACCCACTTGCCCAGCGTGCGGCGGATGAGCTGCTGCAGCTGGTGGGGTTCGACCACGCCGTCCTGCGCGGAGCGTTCGAGTACCTCGGTGATCCGGGGGATCACGTCGCCGAAGGCGGAGTCCTCGATGCCCGAGCCGCGGGCCTGGACGTGCGGGCCGCCGGTGATCTTTCCGGTGGAGGAGTCGATGACCACGAAGACCGAGATGATGCCCTCGTCGCCGAGGATCTTGCGGTCCTTCAGGGCCGGCTCGCCCACGTCACCGACGGAGAGGCCGTCGACGTAGACGTAGCCCGCCTGGACCTTGCCGGAGATCTTGGCCTTGCCCTCGATGAGGTCGACGGCGACGCCGTCCTCGGCGATGACGATGCGGTCGTGCGGGACGCCGGTCAGGGCGCCCAGTTCGGCGTTGGCGCGCAGGTGGCGCCATTCGCCGTGCACCGGCATCAGGTTCTTGGGGCGGCAGATGTTGTAGAAGTACAGCAGCTCGCCCGCGGAGGCGTGGCCGGAGACGTGGACCTTGGCGTTGCCCTTGTGGACCACGTTGGCGCCCCAGCGCGTGAGGCCGTTGATCACGCGGTAGACCGCGTTCTCGTTGCCGGGGATCAGGGACGACGCCAGGATCACCGTGTCGCCCTGGACGATGCGGATCTGGTGGTCTCGATTGGCCATCCGGGACAGGGCCGCCATCGGTTCGCCCTGGGAGCCCGTGCAGACCAGGACCACCTCGCTGTCCGGGAGGTCGTCGAGCGTCTTGACGTCCACGACCAGGCCCGGCGGGACCTTCAGGTAGCCCAGGTCCCGGGCGATGCCCATGTTGCGGACCATGGAGCGGCCGACGAAGGCGACCCGGCGGCCGTACTCGTGCGCCGCGTCCAGGATCTGCTGGATGCGGTGCACGTGGCTGGCGAAGCTCGCGACGATGATGCGCTTGCGGGCGCCGGCGAAGACCTGCCGCAGGACGTTGGAGATCTCCCGCTCGGGCGGGACGAACCCCGGGACCTCGGCGTTCGTGGAGTCAGAGAGGAGGAGGTCGATGCCCTCCTCGCTCAGGCGTGCGAAGGCGTGGAGGTCCGTGAGGCGGCTGTCCAGCGGGAGCTGGTCCATCTTGAAGTCGCCGGTGTGGACCACCATGCCCGCGGGGGTGCGGATGGCCACGGCCAGTGCGTCCGGGATGGAGTGGTTGACCGCGACGAACTCGCAGTCGAAGGGGCCGATGCGCTCGCGGTGTCCCTCCACCACCTCCAGGGTGTACGGGCGGATGCGGTGCTCCTGGAGCTTGGCCTCGATGAGGGCGAGGGTCAGCTTGGAGCCGATCAGCGGGATGTCCGGCTTCTCGCGCAGGAGGTAGGGGACGCCGCCGATGTGGTCCTCGTGGCCGTGCGTGAGGACGATGCCCTCGATGTCGTCGAGGCGGTCCCTGATGGACGAGAAGTCCGGCAGGATCAGGTCGATTCCGGGCTGCTCCTCCTCGGGGAAGAGCACTCCGCAGTCGACGATCAGCAGGCGGCCGCCGTATTCGAAGACCGTCATGTTGCGGCCGATTTCGCCGAGGCCGCCGAGCGGGGTGACCCGCAGGCCGCCTTCGGGGAGCGGCGGCGGGGGGCTGAGTTCGGGATGCGGATGGCTCAAAAGACTCTCCTCACCACGCGCGCCACGTACCGGTAGGGCACGTGGCGCGCGTGACGTTCGTGCAGAAGCAGTTGTCGTTGTGGGGTGGTGCGGGCACCGGTGGCCCGCTTATTCAGTTGTGAAGCACATGCGCGGGGGTGCGCGCGAAGTCTGATGTCAGAGCTGTACCCCGCCGGCGGCAAGATCGAGCTTGAGCTGCTCGATCTCCTCGGGCGCGCACTCGACCATGGGGGCGCGCAGGGGCCCGGCGGGCAGGCCCTTGAGCGCGAGCGCCGCCTTGGTGGTCATCACGCCCTGCGTGCGGAACATGCCCGTGTAGACGGGGAGCAGCTTCTGGTGGATCTCGGTGGCCTTCTGCACGTCGCCGGAGGTGTACGCGTCGACCAGGGCGCGCAGCTCGGGGGTGACCACGTGGCCGACGACGGAGACGAAGCCGACCGCGCCGACGGAGAGCAGGGGGAGGTTCAGCATGTCGTCGCCGGAGTACCAGGCGAGGCCGGAGCGGGCGATGGCCCAGCTGGCGCGGCCGAGGTCGCCCTTGGCGTCCTTGTTGGCGACGATCCGCGGGTGCTCGGCGAGGCGGACGAGCGTCTCGGTGTTGATCGGGACGCCGCTGCGGCCGGGGATGTCGTAGAGCATGACCGGCAGGCCGGTGGCGTCGGCGACGGCCGTGAAGTGCCGGTAGAGCCCTTCCTGCGGGGGCTTGTTGTAGTACGGCGTCACGACGAGCAGGCCGTGCGCGCCGGTGCGCTCCGCCGCGCGGGCCAGTTCGATGCTGTGGTGGGTGTCGTTGGTGCCGACTCCGGCCACGACGTGGGCGCGGTCGCCGACGGCTTCCAGGACGGCCCGTACGAGATCCGCTTTCTCCGCGTCGCTGGTGGTCGGGGACTCGCCCGTCGTGCCGTTGATGATCAGGCCGTCGTTGCCTGCGTCCACCAGGTGGGCGGCGAGCCGCTGCGCGCCGTCGAGGTCGAGTGCGCCGTCCGCCGTGAAGGGCGTGACCATGGCGGTGAGGACCCGCCCGAAGGGGGTCTGCGGAGTCGAGGTCGGAGCCATGGGTTACACGCTACTCGTTGCTCAGGACCGGGTCTGCCCTCGGGGCGGGCGACAAGTCGCGACAAAGGTGGAGCCCGGCACTGCCTGCTCGGGGGTTCAAGCAGTGCCGGACCCGTTTGATCAGGCTAGATGAACTTCTAGAAATGCCGCAATACGGACACTTCGCACGGCTGAACCGTACATCTGTGCCTGACCGGGGAAGCGGGCGGTGTCACGGCGCCACGCGTCCGTTGGCGTTGAAGGCGTCGTACGTGAGCGGCATGAGCCGGGCCCACTCGGCCTCCATCTTCTCGCCGACCATCTCGATCTCCCGCTGCGGGAAGGACGGCACCTTCGCCAGCTCGTGCTGGGTGCGCAGACCGAGGAAGTGCATCAGCGAGCGGGCGTTGCACGTGGCGTACATCGAGGAGTACAGGCCGACCGGCAGGACCGCGCGGGCGACCTCGCGGGCGACGCCGGCGGCGAGCATCCGGCGGTACTTCCTGTAGGCCTGGCGGTAGGAGTCCTCCATGGCCTCGCCCACCAGCTGGTGCTGCTCGGGGGTGCCCTCGACGAACTCGTACTTGCCCGGCCTGCCCTGCTGGATCAGCTTGCGGGAGGTGTCCGGCACGTAGAAGACCGGCTGGAGCTCCCGGTAGCGGCCGCTCTCCTCGTTGTACGACCAGCCGACGCGGTGCCGCATGAACTCGCGGAAGACGAAGATCGGCGCGCTCACGAAGAAGGTCATGGAGTTGTGCTCGAACGGGCTGCCGTGCCGGTCCCGCATGAGGAAGTTGATCAGGCCCTTCGAGCGCTCGGGGTCCTTCTGCAGCTCTTCAAGGGACTGCTCCCCCAGGGTGGAAACCCGTGCTGCGAACAGCACGTCGGAGTCGGCCGCGCTGTGTTTCACCAGCTCAACGGTGACATCGCTGCGCAGCTCGATCTTGAAGTCGTCGTCGGGGGTCTCGGTCACGGTTCGCAGGGCCTTCCCATCGCGTCTCTTGGCGACGCCACTCTACGTTTGGTGACGTGCCGCAATGAAGTTGGTGAAACAGGGCACCTCTGAGGGAGTTCGTTCGTCTCTACGGATGACAGTGATCCGTTCCACCCTCGAAGGGAGACGCACCCCTGATGTCCGGTCGGCGTGAACCCGTACCGTTCGCCTTCGTCGCCGAGGCCGACAGGTTCCGCAGCAATGTCACTCCCCCACCGCGTGAGCGGCTGTCCGCCGGCCAGATGGCCGGCCGATGGCTCATGGGGCTCACCATCGTGGCGGGGCTCGTGGGGTCCCTGGTGATCGGGACGCCCGCGCTGTCGCCCGACCATTCGGCCCAGCAGCCGCAGCAGTCCCAGGCGTCCGAGAGGCGCTGAACCGCCCCCGGACGGGCGGTGACTCCATCCGGCCCCCCGCCAGTGGTGACCGGGGACACAGATCGGTAGCCTCACCGGGCACAGCCCACGCATGGATCGAGTGAGGACCCGCCGTGCCCCTGCCCTTTCTGACGGCCGACCGCGTATTCGAGGCGGCGGACGACGTTCCGCTGCCGTACGACGACCGTGACCACTGGCGGCGGCCGTACCGGCCCGGGCCGTGGCGGGTCGCGGCGGCGGCGCTCGCGCTGCTGCTCGCCTCGTTCGTGCTGTTCGCGGCCGTCGTCATCGCGGCGACGGCCGAACCGGCCTCGGCCGGGCTGGTCTTCGCCCTCGCGCTGCTCGTCATCGCCGGCGCCCTGCGCCTGCTGCGGGTGGGCGTGTGGGTGAGCGCGCGGGGGCTGCGCCAGGTGGGTTTCCTCACGACGCGTACGGCGCCCTGGGAGCAGGTCGTCTCCGTGCGTACGGTGCAGCAGCCGGTGCGCTGGCTGGGGCTGCCCCGGACCGTGCAGGGCCAGGCTCTGCTGCTGCGGCGGCAGGGACGGGCGGCGGACGGTGTGCCGCCCCTGATGTCCACGCACAACCTGGACTTCGTCGGCCGCACGGAGGCCTTCGACCGGGCGGCCGACTCGGTGGAGGCCTGGGCGGACGAGTACCGCCCGCACTGACCTTCGCTCCTCATGCCGAGGGGGCCGGACCGTGCGCGTCACGGTCCGGCCCCCTCGGCATGAGGAGCCCCGGGTTCAGGCGGTCTCGGGCTGCTTGCCGTCGTGCAGGGCGATGGCGCGCTGCATCGCCTTGCGGGCGCGCGGGGTGTCGCGGGCGTCGTGGTAGGCCACGGCGAGGCGGAACCAGGTGCGCCAGTCGTCGGGGGCGTCCTCCGTCTCGGCCTTGCGCCGGGCGAAGACCTCGTCGGCCGAGTCCCGGTCGATGCGGCCGCTGGGGGTGCGCTTCAGCTCGTCGACGGGCAGGCCGCCCTCGGCGTCGAGTTCGGCGGCGAGGGCGTTGGCCCGGCGGACGAACTGGGTGTTCTTCCACAAAAACCACAGGCCGATGCCCGGCAGGATCAGCACGGCCACGCCGAAGGTGACGGTCAGGGGCGTGCCGGTCTCGATGAGCAGGACGCCGCGGCTTCCGACCAGGACGAAGTAGACGACCAGGACGGCGGCCGTGAGGGCGTAGGTGAGCTTCGCGCGCATGAGGGTTCAGGGCTCAGTTCAGGTCCAGGAAGTGTTCCAGGCCGAAGGTCAGGCCCGGGGTGCTCACCACGCGGCGGGCGCCGAGCAGGATGCCCGGCATGAAGCTGCTGTGATGGAGCGAGTCGTGCCGGACCGTCAGGGTCTCGCCCTCCCCGCCGAGCAGGACCTCCTGGTGGGCGAGGAGTCCGCGCAGCCGCACCGCGTGGACCGGGACGCCGTCGACGTCGGCGCCGCGGGCACCGTCGAGGGCGGTGGCCGTGGCGTCGGGGGCCGGGGCGGTGCCGGCGGCGCGGCGGGCTTCGGCGATGAGCTGCGCGGTGCGCGTGGCGGTGCCGGAGGGGGCGTCCACCTTGTTCGGGTGGTGCAGTTCGACGACCTCGACGGACTCGAAGTACGGGGCGGCGAGCTGCGCGAACTTCATGGTGAGGACGGCCCCGATGGAGAAGTTCGGCGCGATGAGCACGCCCGTCCGCGGGGACCGCTCCAGCCAGCCGTTCAGCTGTGCGAGGCGCTCCTCGGTCCAGCCGGTGGTGCCGACGACCGCGTGGATGCCCTGGCCGACCAGGAAGTCGAGGTTGGCCATGACCGAGTCGGGCGTGGTCAGCTCGACCGCGACCTGGGCGCCGGCTTCGGTC
The DNA here is from genome assembly GCF_056432865.1 of Streptomyces sp. NPDC044921. NCBI lineage: Bacteria > Bacillati > Actinomycetota > Actinomycetes > Kitasatosporales > Streptomycetaceae > Streptomyces > Streptomyces sp. NPDC044921. Next base: position 507,009 of record NZ_JBWKIF010000003.1, on the reverse strand, counting down.
AGTGTCTCCAGCTTGTCGCCCCGGCCGAGGGCGGCGACCAGCTCCATGTCCTCGGCGGCCTCGACGGCCCGGACGGCTTCGGAGCCGATCCGGCCCTTGGCGCCGAGGACCGCCACGCGCAGCTTGCTCATCTCTTGTGCTTCTTTCACCAGGGGATTGTCAGGCGACGGCGTCGTGCAGGCGGGCCGCCTGTTTGTCCTTCAGCGGGCCGATGACCGACAGCGACGGCTTGCGTCCGAGGATCTCGCCGGCGACCGCGCGGACGTCGTCCGGGGTGACCGACGCTATCCGGGACAGCATGTCGTCGACGGACATCTGCTCGCCCCAGCACAGCTCGCTCTTGCCGATACGGTTCATCAGCGCGCCGGTGTCCTCCAGGCCGAGGACCGTGGAGCCCTGGAGCTGGCCGATGGCCCGGGCGATCTCCTCGTCGGTGAGGCCGTGCTCGGCGACGTGGTCGAGTTCGTCGCGGCAGATCTTCAGCACGTCGTGCACCTGGGAGGGGCGGCAGCCGGCGTAGACGCCGAAGAGGCCGCAGTCGGCGAAGCCGGAGGTGTACGAGTACACGCTGTAGGCCAGGCCGCGCTTCTCCCGGACCTCCTGGAAGAGGCGTGAGGACATGCCGCCGCCGAGGGCGGTGTTCAGTACGCCCAGGGCCCAGCGGCGCTCGTCGGTGCGGGACAGGCCCGGCATGCCGAGCACGACGTGGGCCTGCTCGGTCCTGCGGTCGACCAGCTCGACGCGGCCGGCGGTGCGCAGGGCGCGCTTGCCGCCCCGCGGGGCGACGGGCTCGGCGGTGAGGTCCTTGAACGCGCCGGCCTTCTCGAAGGCGGCGCGGACCTGCCGGACGACCTTGGCGTGGTCGATGTTGCCGGCGCAGGCGACGACCAGGTGGGTCGGGTCGTAGTGCTTCTTGTAGAAGCGGCGGATGCGGTCGGCGGTGAGGGCGTTGACCGTGTCGACCGTGCCGAGGACCGGGCGGCCGAGGGGGTTGTCGCCGAACATCGTGTGCGCGAACAGGTCGTGCACGCAGTCGCCCGGGTCGTCCTCGGTCATGGCGATCTCTTCGAGGATGGCGCCGCGCTCGACGTCGACGTCCTCTTCGCGGATGAGCGAGCCGGTCAGCATGTCGCAGACGACGTCGATGGCGAGCGGCAGGTCGGTGTCGAGCACGCGTGCGTAGTAGCACGTGTACTCCTTCGCCGTGAACGCGTTCATCTCGCCGCCGACCGCGTCGATGGCGGAGGAGATGTCCAGCGCGGACCTGCGGTTGGTGCCCTTGAAGAGCAGGTGCTCCAGGTAGTGGGTGGCGCCGTTCAGCGCCGGGGTCTCGTCGCGGGAACCGACGTGCGCCCAGATGCCGAAGGTCGCGGAGCGCACCGAGGGCAGGGTCTCGGTGACGATGCGCAGGCCGCCCGGGAGGGTGGTCTTGCGGACCGTGCCGATGCCGTTCTCGCCCTGGATGAGGGTTTGGGTACGGGCGACGGCCCGCGCCTCCGAGGAGGTGCGGGCCGTCGCCTTGGAGCCACGGGACGTCACTGGTCGGCGTCGTCCTTCTGCGTCTCGTCGCCTTCCTCGCCCTCGATCACGGGGATCAGGGAGAGCTTGCCGCGGGAGTCGATCTCGGCGATCTCGACCTGGACCTTCTGGCCCACACCGAGGACGTCCTCGACGTTCTCCACGCGCTTGCCGCCGGCGAGCTTGCGGATCTGCGAGATGTGCAGCAGACCGTCCTTGCCGGGCAGCAGGGAGACGAACGCGCCGAAGGTGGTCGTCTTCACGACCGTACCGAGGTAGCGCTCGCCGACCTCGGGCATCGTCGGGTTGGCGATGCCGTTGATCGTGGCGCGGGCGGCCTCGGCGGCCGGGCCGTCGGCGGCACCGATGTAGATCGTGCCGTCGTCCTCGATGGTGATCTCGGCGCCCGTGTCCTCCTGGATCTGGTTGATCATCTTGCCCTTGGGGCCGATGACCTCGCCGATCTTGTCCACGGGGATCTTGACGGTGATGATCCGCGGGGCGTTCGGGGACATCTCGTCCGGGGTGTCGATCGCTTCCATCATCACGTCGAGGATGTGGAGGCGGGCGTCGCGGGCCTGCTTCAGGGCCGCGCCCAGGACGGAGGCGGGGATGCCGTCCAGCTTGGTGTCGAGCTGGAGGGCGGTGACGAACTCCTTGGTGCCGGCGACCTTGAAGTCCATGTCGCCGAAGGCGTCCTCCGCACCGAGGATGTCGGTGAGGGTGACGTAGTGCGTCTCGCCCTCGATCTCCTGGGAGATCAGGCCCATGGCGATACCGGCGACCGGGGCCTTCAGGGGCACACCGGCGTTCAGCAGCGACATGGTGGAGGCGCAGACCGAGCCCATGGACGTCGAGCCGTTGGAGCTCAGCGCCTCGGAGACCTGGCGGATCGCGTAGGGGAACTCCTCGCGCGTCGGCAGGACCGGGATCAGGGCGCGCTCGGCGAGGGCGCCGTGGCCGATCTCGCGGCGCTTGGGGGAACCGACGCGGCCGGTCTCGCCGGTGGAGTACGGCGGGAAGTTGTAGTTGTGCATGTAGCGCTTGCGGGTCACCGGGGAGAGGGTGTCCAGCTGCTGCTCCATGCGGAGCATGTTCAGGGTGGTGACGCCCAGGATCTGGGTCTCGCCACGCTCGAACACGGCGGAGCCGTGGACCCGCGGGATGGCCTCGACCTCGGCGGCGAGCGTACGGATGTCCGTCAGCCCGCGGCCGTCGATGCGCTTCTTCTCCTTGATCACGCGCTCGCGGACCAGCTGCTTGGTGAGCGAGCGGTACGCGGCGGAGATCTCCTTCTCGCGGCCCTCGAACTCCGGCAGGAGCTTCTCGGCGGCGAGCTGCTTGACGCGGTCCAGCTCGGCCTCGCGCTCCTGCTTGCCGGCGATGGTGAGCGCCTGGGCGAGCTCGGGCTTGACGGCGGCGGTGAGCGCCTCCAGGACGTCGTCCTGGTAGTCGAGGAAGATCGGGAACTCGGCGGTCGGCTTGGCGGCCTTCGCGGCGAGGTCGGCCTGGGCCTTGCAGAGCACCTTGATGAAGGGCTTTGCGGCTTCCAGACCGGCGGCGACGACCTCCTCGGTCGGCGCCTCGGCGCCGCCCTTGACCAGCTGGATGGTCTTCTCGGTGGCCTCGGCCTCGACCATCATGATCGCGACGTCGCCGTCCTCCAGGGTGCGGCCCGCGACGACCATGTCGAAGACGGCGTCCTCGAGCTCGGTGTGCGTCGGGAAGGCCACCCACTGGCCGTTGATCAGCGCGACGCGGACGCCGCCGATCGGGCCGGAGAAGGGGAGGCCGGCCAGCTGCGTGGACGCGGAGGCGGCGTTGATCGCCACGACGTCGTACAGGTGGTCGGGGTTGAGCGCCATGATCGTGGCGACGACCTGGATCTCGTTGCGCAGGCCCTTCTTGAAGGACGGGCGCAGCGGGCGGTCGATCAGCCGGCAGGTGAGGATCGCGTCCTCAGAAGGACGGCCCTCGCGGCGGAAGAAGCTGCCGGGGATCTTGCCGGCGGCGTACATCCGCTCCTCGACGTCCACCGTGAGCGGGAAGAAGTCGAGCTGGTCCTTGGGGTTCTTGGAGGCGGTGGTGGCCGACAGCACCATGGTGTCGTCGTCCAGGTATGCCACGGCGGATCCGGCGGCCTGCTTGGCCAGGCGGCCCGTCTCGAAGCGGATGGTGCGGGTGCCGAAGGCGCCGTTGTCGATGACGGCCTCGGCGTAGTGGGTCTCGTTCTCCACTAGCGATCTCTCCGTTTGCTTGTCGTCTTTCGTCCCACGACTGCCCGTGTGGCAGGGGGACATTCCGGAGATGCGCGCCGTGCTGTGCGGGCCGGTCTTCGATCGAAGCACCCGGGGCTCGCTTCCCCCCGGGGGCCACTACCGAGGACCGGCGGCGGCGTGGTGCGCCTCTCCTCTTCTTGTCGTGCTGTGTCGTCCGTCTTGCGTTGTGCTACCACACTACAAAGGGGCGGTGACACTCCGCACGTACAGTTGCGCGCGTACAGCAAAGGGAGCGGCCCCGTTTCTCCCGGGAACCGCTCCCCTCACGGCGTCTTACTTGGCGCCCGCCGCACCGCGGCGGATGCCGAGGCGGTCGACCAGCGCACGGAAGCGCTGGATGTCCTTCTTCGCCAGGTACTGGAGAAGGCGGCGACGCTGACCCACCAGGATCAGCAGGCCACGGCGGGAGTGGTGGTCGTGCTTGTGGGTCTTGAGGTGCTCGGTCAGGTCGGAGATCCGACGGGACAGCAGAGCGACCTGGACCTCGGGGGAGCCGGTGTCGCCCTCCTTGGTACCGAACTCGGACATGATCTGCTTCTTCGTAGCGGCGTCGAGCGACACGCGTACTCCTCATTGGTCTGCGATGGCCACCGAGTGCCCCCGGTCTGCTTCTCGGGGGAGCTTCCGTGACTCGGAAGGCGGGGATCCGCTGGGCGCGGCCTCCAGAACGGCTGGTTCCGGGGGTGCGTACACAAACGGCCGTCGACCAGAGTACCAGGTGGTCGGGGGCCTCTTTGCCCTGGTCCCCGAAGCTCCCGGCCGGAGCGGAGGGGGCCACTAGGGTGGGCGGGCTCGGATCGTTCGTACGTCGGGAAGGGGTCGCTGCGGCATGGCGGAGACGGCTGAGGAGATCAAGGCACGCAAGGAGCGGGAGCGGGACGAGCTCTACGCCCTCGACATCTCCGGTGTGGAGTGGCACTGCGCGCCGGGCACGGAGGAGCACGAGGAGCGGGTCGAGATCGCGTACCTGCCGGAGGGGGCCGTCGCGATGCGGTCGTCCCTCGACCCGGAGACGGTGCTGCGTTACACGGAGGCCGAGTGGCGGGCCTTCGTGCTGGGAGCGCGGGACGGCGAGTTCGACCTGGAGCCGAGGCGGCGCGACGGAGGGTCCCCGGCCGGGCAGTAGGCGCGAGGACGCACGACGAGGGGTGAGCCGGTGGACGGCCGCCCCTCGTTGTGCTGTCCGGGGCGGTGACGGGCGTCCTGGGCAAGGGGGTTCGGGTTCTTCACGCTCGTCGCCCCTCTTGTTCAGCAAAGTGTGTGCCGCGTACGCCACTTCAGGGCACCTTGCGGGCAGGTTGTGACACGGCGGACGGGTGCTCGGGGGTGGACGGGCCTGCCGTGGCGGGGCTTGTGGTGATTAGGCTGGGACGGGGCGCGGCGCCGGAAACCGTGGAGCGGGCGTCGGTGTCCCAGGGGGAAACACGGGGGAGTTGGTGGAACGGCTGCCTCGGACGACCTCGATACGCCTCAAACGACTTCGCACGGCTTCGCACGACGTCGGACGACAAGCAAGGGTCGCCCCAGCACGGCATGAGGGTGCTCGACCACACCAGCAGGAGGAACACTGTGAGCAGCGATCGGGACGGGATCCGCGGGGGCTGGGCGACACCCGGCGATGACCAGCCCGACGCGGAGTCCGCGGCCGAGGTGACGGGCGAGTTCACCATCGACTACGCGCCGCCCGCCTGGTACACGCAGAACGCCTCGGGGAGTTCGGGTTCCGGGCAGGGCGCGGGGACGCCCGGGGAGACGTCTTCTCCGGGGGCGGCCGGAGGAGCCGGTGGCTCCAGTGGGCCGGGTGGGGCCGGTGCGTCCGGTGCGTCCGGGGGTGCTGCCGCGGGTGGCGCCGCCGGTGCGCCGAAGGGGCCGGTTCCGCCGCTGCCCGGTCTGACCCCGCCGCCGCACGCGAATCCCTCCGGCGGGTACGCGTACCCGTCCGTTCCTCCTCATGGTCCGTCGTCCTCCAGCGGTGGTCCGTCGACTCCTCCCGGTGGGAACTCGTCCGGTCCGGGGCCGGCCCCGGCGCCCGGAGCACCCTTCACCCCTCCGGCCCCTGCACCCGCTCCGGGTGCTCCGTTCACGCCTCCCGCGCCCGTTCCCGCTCCGGGTGCTCCGTTCACGCCTCCCGCGCCCGCTCCCGGCGCGCCCTTCACGCCTCCCGCGCCGTCTGCCGGGGGGCCGTCCGCCGTTCCGAGGCTGCCGACGGGGTTCGAGCCGCAGGGGGCCCAGGCCGACCAGCCCGGCCAGTCCGCCCCGTCCGACGGGCGGGCGGAGGAGCCCGGCGCCGCCCCGGGCTCTTCTACGGCCGTGCCGAGCGTCCCCGTCGGTGGGTATCAGGCGCAGTGGACGCCGCCCGCTCCGCCGGAGGCGGCTCCGGCCGTTCCGGCGGCGTCGGCCTCCGACGACGCCGAGTCCGCCGACACCGAGTCCGCCGACGGTGACCTGGAGAGCGGTGCCACCATGCGGTTCTCCGCCGTCGCGCTGAAGCGGGAGATCGCGGAACGTGCCCCGGCCGCCGAGGAGCGGGTGGAGTCGGCCGACGCGGGCCTGGACGCGGGGAAGCAGACCGAGCACGAGGAGGAGGCCGTTCCCGACACGGGTGACCGTGTGGTGTCCGGGGGCGCCGAGGAGGAGACGGCGGATGGCGTGGCCGCGTCCGGTGCGGGTGCGGGCGCGGACCGCGTGGACAGCGCGGTGTCCGGCGGTGCCGGCCCCGAGGACGCGGAACCCGTGGTGAAGTCCCCGGCGGCCGGCACTCCGGATGAGGACGCCCCGGAGGCGGACAGCGACGGCTCGACGACCGGGGCGGCGGGCCTTCCGGACGCCGCGCCGGAGGGGAACGCCGCCGCGGACGCAGAGGTGAAGGACGCCGTGCCGGGGGAGAGCGTGGCCACGGACGAGGAGCCGGTCGGCGCCGTGCCCGCGGACGCGCAGCCGGTCGACGCCGTGCCCGCGGACGCGCAGCCGGTCGACGCCGTGCCCGCGGACGCCGTCCGGGCAGACGACGTCGTCCCGGCGGACGCCGACCCTGAAGCAAGTGGTCCGGCTGGCGCGACCCCGGCCGACGCCGTGCCTGTGGATGCGCCCCCGGCCGCCAGCGAACCGGCCGATGTACGGGACGCCGCTTCCGCGCAGACCGGCGACGCACCTCTCGCGGACGCCGAGCCGGCGGATCCGGGCCCCTCCGGCTCCGAGCCTTCGGACGCCGTACCCGCCGAGGCCGCTCCCGACGCCACAGACGAGGACGAGGAGAAGGACAGCGCGCCGCAGGACACCGCGGTGCCGGAGCCGTCCGACTCCCAGCCCGCGTGGACTCCCCCGCCCCCGCAGGGCGTGCCGCCGCTGCCGCCGTCGTACCAGCCGGCCGCCCCCGCACCGGCGAGCCAGTGGCCGGCCCAGCCTCAGCATCATCCGCAGCAGATCCAGCCGCAGGCGCCGCCCGCGGACGCCCAGCCCCTGCCCCAGCCCCAGCCCCAGCCGGCCGTTGCCCAGGGACAGGCGCCGGTGCCGCCGCAGCCGTCGGTGCCGGCCCAGCAGCCGCCGTTCCAGCCGCAGGCGCCGCAGCCCGCGCCCGCCGCGTGGAACCAGCCGGGCGCGCCTACGCCGCCGGGCCAGCCCCCCGCTCAGCCCACGGCCGGGCCTCAGCCCGGCGGTTACGGCTTCCCTCAGCCGGGAGCCCCCGCCCCGGCCGCCCCCCAAGCCCAGGGCGACCACGGCTTCCCGCATCCCGGTGCCCCGGCTCCGGCGGCCCACCAGCCCCCGCTCCCGGGCGCGCAGGCCGGCTACGGCTTCCCGCACCCGGGCGGGCCAGCTCCGGCCAGCCCGCAGTCACAGCCGCAGCCGCAGCCGCAGCCGCGGGCCGGTATGCCCCCGGCCCAGCAGCCGGGCACCCCGCCGCACCCCGCTCCGAACCCGCAGGGCGGCTACGGCTTCCCCCACCCCGGCGTCCCGGCCGCCGCAACGCCGCAGCCGGCGGCCCAGCAGCCGGGCACCCCGCCCGGTCCTACCCCCGCTCCCGTCGCGCCCGACGCGCCGGGCGGATACGGGTTCCCGCACCCCGGCGCTCCCGCCCCGGCCGGGCCGAACGCCCAGGGCGGCTACGGATTCCCCCAGCCGCCGGCCCAGCAGCCCCACCCCGGCGTGCCCCCGCAGGCACAGCCCCCGCAGGCACAGCCCCCGCACCCCGGCGGCCAGCAGCCCCCGGTCGACCCCCGCACCGGTTCCGCCTGGCCGCAGCCCGTGCAGCTCGATCAGCGGCAGCCGACCAACCCCGGGGCCGCGCCGCTCGGTTACACCGCTGCCGTCGAGCTGTCGTCCGACCGGTTGCTCAACAGCAAGAAGCAGAAGGCGAAGAGCAGCCGTCCGGCGGCCGGGGGCGGGCGGTTCAAGCTCGGCGGGAAGAAGGAGGAGGCCGAGCGGCAGCGCAAGCTGGAGCTGATCCGCACGCCCGTGCTCTCCTGCTACCGGATCGCGGTGATCAGCCTCAAGGGCGGTGTGGGCAAGACGACCACCACCACCGCGCTCGGCTCCACGCTCGCCACCGAGCGGCAGGACAAGATCCTCGCGATCGACGCCAACCCGGACGCGGGCACCCTCGGGCGCCGGGTGCGGCGGGAGACCGGGGCCACCATCCGTGACCTCGTCCAGGCGATCCCGTACCTCAACTCGTACATGGACATCCGGCGGTTCACCTCCCAGGCGCCGTCGGGCCTCGAGATCATCGCCAACGACGTCGACCCGGCCGTGTCCACGACGTTCAACGACGAGGACTACCGGCGGGCCATCGACGTGCTGGGCAAGCAGTACCCGATCATCCTGACCGACTCCGGTACCGGTCTGCTCTACAGCGCCATGCGCGGGGTCCTGGACCTCGCGGACCAGCTCATCATCATCTCGACGCCGTCCGTGGACGGGGCGAGCAGTGCGAGCACCACGCTGGACTGGCTGTCGGCGCACGGCTACTCCGACCTCGTCTCGCGGTCCCTCACCGTCATCTCCGGAGTGCGCGAGACCGGCAAGATGATCAAGGTCGAGGACATCGTGGCGCACTTCGAGACGCGCTGCCGGGGCGTCGTCGTCGTGCCGTTCGACGAGCACCTCGCCGCCGGTGCGGAGGTCGACCTCGACATGATGCGGCCCAAGGTGCGGGAGGCGTACTTCAACCTCGCGGCCATGGTCGCCGAGGACTTCGTCCGTCACCAGCAGTCGCACGGGCTGTGGACCTCCGACGGCAACCCGCCGCCGGTCGCCGCCCCGCCCCTGCCGGGCCAGCACGGCCCGTACGTTCCCGGCCAGCCTGTTCCTGGGCAGCCGGTTCCCGGCCAGCCGGTTCCTGGCCAGCCGGTTCCTGGCCAGCCGGTTCCCGGCGGGCCTCCCTACCCCGGTCAGCACCAGCCGGGGCCGTACCCGCAGCAGCCCCAGCAGCCCCAGCAGCCGGGACAGGCGTACCCGCAGCCCGGACAGCCTTACCCGCAGCCGCAGCCGCAGCCGGGACAGCAGCCCTACCCGCAGCCGGGTCAGCCCGGGCAGCCCCCGGCCGCGCCTGCGCAGCCCGGCTACGGCTACCCGCAGCCGGGACAGCCCGCTCATCCCGTTCAGGACGCCCACCCCGGACAGCCCGGGCAGACCGACCAGCAGGGGCAGACCCCGCCGCCCCCGCCCCCGACGCAGTAATCGCCTCACCCGGTCGGCCCCTTTCCAGGGGCCGGTCCCGTTTCCGGCCCGCGCCGTCCCGACTCGGCGCGGGCCGTGTGCGTTCCGGGCCCATCCGGCGCGAAATCCGTTGCCAGGCCCTGGCCAGCGACGCGTCAGTGGTCTCCACCAATGGGCACCGAAAGCTCGCCAATTCGTTATTTCCGCAGGCCACAAGGGGTGAACGTGCCGTTGACGGGCGAGGAGGCCGCTGATACACACTCAGCAACCCCTGACAGCTGATCAACCCGTCCTTACCGTCCGAGCGATGACGCGAGGTCCGACCATGGGCACGAACGATCAGACACGCAGCCTCCCGCGCGGCCTCCGGCTCGTCGCCGTCGCCGGGGCGGCCGCGCTCACCCTCACCGCCGGGCTCGCGACCCCGCTCGACCCGGCGCCCCGGCAGGCCCGGGCGGCCGACGACGGCAAGAAGGTGCTGACCGTCGCCGTCGCGCAGAGCGTGGACTCGCTCAGCCCGTTCCTGGCGGTCCGGCTGCTGAGCACGAGCATCCACCGGCTCATGTACGAGTACCTGACGAACTACGATCCGAAGGACAACCACGCCGTGCCGGGCCTGGCCACCGAGTGGGAGTCGTCAGCGGACAAGCTGACCTGGACGTACACCATCCGCTCGGACTCGAAGTGGTCGGACGGCAGGCGGGCCACCGCCGAGGACGCGGCCTGGACGTTCAACAAGATGATGACGGACGACGGCGCGGCCACCGCGAACGGCAGCTATGTGGGCAATTTCCGGAAGGTGACGGCGCCGAGCCCCACCGAGCTGGTCATCGAGCTGAAGAAGCCGCAGGCCACGATGACCGCGCTCGACGTGCCGATCGTGCCGAAGCACGTCTGGGAGAAGGTCTCGGACTTCTCCGAGTTCAACAACGACAAGACCTTCCCGGTCGTCGGGAACGGCCCGTTCGTGCTGACCGGCTACAAGGCCGACAGCTACGTGCGCCTCAAGGCCAACAAGACGTTCTGGCGCGGGGCGCCGAAGTTCGACGAACTCGTCTTCCGCTACTACAAGGACCAGGACGCGGCCGTCTCGGCGCTGCGCAAGGGCGAGGTGTCGTTCGTCGCCGGGTCGCCGTCCCTCACACCGGCCCAGGCGGACTCCCTGAAGGGCGCGGAGAACATCAAGGTCAACGACGCCCCCGGCCGCCGTTTCTACGCCCTGGCCACCAACCCGGGCGCCAGGGCGAAGAACGGCGAGAGGTTCGGTGACGGCCACCCCTCCCTGCTCGACCGGCGGGTGCGCAACGCGCTGTTCATGGCCGTCGACCGCGAGGCCATCATCGACAAGGTGTTCCGGGGCCACGCCGTCGAGGGTGAGGGGTACATCCCGCCGCGCTTCCAGGACTACTTCTGGAAGCCCTCCCCCGGCCAGAAGCTGGCGTACGACCCGGCGGAGGCGGCCCGGCTGCTGGACCGGGCGGGCTACCGGAAGAACGGGGACGGCAAGCGCGTCGGCAAGGACGGCAAGCCGATCACCTACCGCGTCCTGTGCCACGCCACCGACCCGAACGACAAGGCGGTCGGCAAGTACCTCCAGGAGTGGTGGGGCGACCTCGGCATCGGCGTCCGGCTCACCTGCCTGGACAACGTCACCGACCCGTGGCTGGCCGGCAAGTACGACCTGGCGTTCGACGGCTGGTCGGTCAACCCGGACCCGGACTTCGTGCTGTCCATCCACACCTGCGGCGCGCTCCCGGCGACCCCCGAGGACACGGGCGCGACCGACAACTTCATCTGCGACAAGACCTACGACGAGCTCTACGCCCGCCAGCTCGCCGAGTACGATCCCGCCAAACGGGCGGACATCGTCAAGCAGATGGAGTCGCGCCTGTACGACCTCGGGTACATGAACGTCATGGCGTACCCGAACGCGGTCGAGGCCTACCGGACGGACCAGATCAAGTCGATCACGACCATGCCGGCGGAGGCGGGGAACATCTACGGCCAGGACGGCTACTGGAGCTGGTGGTCGGCGGTCCCGGCGGACTCCGACGACTCCTCCGGCGGTTCGTCCACGACCGTCGTGGCCGTCATCGCCGCGAGCGCCGTCCTGCTCATCGGCCTCGGCACGGTCGTGGCGGTGCGCCGCCGGGCCGGCGCCGACGACCGTGAGTGACCGCGCGCACGTGACCGCCGACGCGACCCCCGCGCTGGTCGAGGACAGGCAGCCGACGACCCGGCCACGGGTACGCGGGCGCTCCGCGTACCCGCGCTACCTGGCGGGCAAGGTGGCCGGTGCGGCCGTGTCGCTGCTGGCCGTCCTCGTCACCAGCTTCTTCCTCTTCCGGCTCATCCCCGGCGACCCGGTGAAGACCATGACCGGCGGACGCCAGGTCTCGGCCGAGCAACTGGCCGCCTACCGCGAGGAGTTCGGGCTCGACCTGCCGTTGTGGCGGCAGTTCACCGACTACTGCGGCAAGGCCCTCACGGGCGACTTCGGCACGTCGTACCAGTTCCGCGCGCCCGTGGTCGACAAGATCACGGAGGCGCTGCCGAACACCCTGCTGCTCACCGGCACGGCCTTCGTCCTCTACACCGCGCTCGGCATCCTCCTGGGCACGCGCTCGGCCTGGCGGCGCGGCGGGCTCGGCGACCGGGTCAACACCGGCCTGGCGCTGACCCTGTACTCGATCCCGTCCTTCTGGCTCGGACTGCTGCTGATCATCGTGCTGTCGGTGGGCATCGGCCCGCTGCCGGGCCTGTTCCCGACCGGCGGCATGGAGTCGGGCGGTGAGGAGGGCTTCGCGTACGTGCTCGACGTGGCACACCATCTGGTGCTGCCGGTGGTGACGCTGGTGGCGGTGGAGTACGGGCAGACGCTGCTGGTCACGCGGTCGGCGCTGCTGGACGAGATGGGCGGCGACTACCTGACGACCGCCCGGGCCAAGGGGCTGCGCGACGACCTCGTACGCCGTCGGCACGCCGTGCCGAACGCGCTGCTGCCGACCGTGACCCTGATCTTCATCAACCTCGGCCGGACGGTGGCGGGCGTGATCCTCGTGGAGACCGTGTTCTCCTGGCCGGGCCTCGGCGGGCTGTTCTACCAGGCGCTGAGCGTGCCCGACCTGCCTCTGGTGCAGGGGCTGTTCTTCGTGTTCGCCGCCGCGGTGATCCTGATGAACACCCTCGCCGATCTTGTCTATCCGCTGCTGGACCCCCGGGTGGCCCGATGACGACGCCGACCGGAACGGCCCCGGGCCCGCGGGCCCTCGCCCGGCAGCGCCGCCGGGCCTCCGTCGCCCGCTTCTGGCGGCAGTACCGCGCCGAACGGGCGGGGCTGTACGGCCTGGCCGTGCTCGCCCTGTGCGCGCTGCTGGCGCTGTTCGCACCCCTGTTCGTCGGCTCCGACGTGAGCAGCGTGACCGACGCGCCGGGGCGTCCGATGCAGAGCCCGAGCGCCGCCTTCCCGCTGGGCACCGACCAGTTCGGGCGGGACCTGCTGGGCCTGGTGGTCTGGGGCTCGCGCGTGTCGCTGTTGGTGGGGCTGCTCGCGGCCGTGCTGTCGGTGGCGATCGGCACCCTGATCGGGGTGACGGCCGGGCACTTCAAGGGCTGGTACGCGACGGTGATGATGCGGATCACCGACTGGTTCCTGGTCATGCCGACGCTGGTGCTGGCGATCGCCCTGGCGACCGTGATGTCCCGCTCGCTGACCACGATCGTCGTGGCGATCGGCGTCACCACCTGGCCGACCACGGCCCGCCTGGTGCGCGCGCAGACCCTCGCCGTGGAGACCCGGCCGTACATCGAGCGGGCGAAGGCGCTCGGCGGCGGGCACTGGCACATCATGTCGCGGCACGTGCTGCCCAACGTGATGCCGCTGGTGCTGGCGCAGACGACCCTGATCATCTCCTCCGCCATCCTCGCCGAGGCGACGCTGGCCTTCCTCGGGCTGGGCGACCCGACGGTCGTGTCGTGGGGCGGGCTGCTCCAGGACGCCCGGGAGGCGGGCGCGGTCAGCGCCGGAGACTGGTGGTACCTGGTGCCGCCGGGCATCGCCATCGCCGTGGTGGCACTGGCGTTCACACTGTGCGGACGGGCCGTGGAGGCCGTCCTCAACCCCAGGCTGGGGGTGTCGCGTTGACTCTGCTCGACGTCAGGAACCTGACCGTGACGTACCCGGGCGGCGCGGCCGCCGTGCGCGGGGTGGACCTGCGCCTGGACGCGGGGCGCAAGCTCGGCCTCGCCGGTGAGTCGGGCTGCGGCAAGTCCACCCTGGCGCTGGCCCTGCTGCGGCTGCTGCCGAAGGGCACCCGCGTCACCGGCGAGGTGCTCCTCGACGGTGAGGACGTGCTGACCATGAAGTGGGGCCGGGTGCGGGCGGTCCGCTGGGCCGGGGCCTCCGTGGTCTTCCAGGGCGCGATGCACTCCCTGAACGCCGTGCACCGCGTCGGCGACCAGATCGCCGAGCCGATCCTGCTGCACAGGAAGGCCACCCCGGCCGGGGCGAGGAAGAAGACCGGCGAGCTGCTGGAGCAGGTCGGCCTGCCCTCGGCCCGCGCCGCCGCCTACCCACACGAGCTGTCCGGCGGCCAGCGCCAGCGCGTCATGATCGCCATGGCCCTGGCCTGCGACCCGCGCCTGGTCATCGCCGACGAACCGACCACCGCGCTCGACGTGATGATCCAGGCCCAGATCCTGCGGCTCATCGGGCAACTGGTCGCGGACCAGGACCTGGGCCTGATCATGATCAGCCACGACCTGGCCGTCCTCGCCGACACCTGCGACCGGCTGGCGGTGATGTACGCGGGCCGGGTGGTCGAGGAGGGCCCGGCCCGGCAGGTGTACGAGGACGCCCGGCACCCGTACGCCAGGGCCCTGTCGGCCGCGTTCCCGCGCATCGGCGACCCGGCCTCCCGGTTCGCGCCCCGGGGCCTGGCGGGCGACCCGCCCGACCCTGCGGCGCTGCCCTCCGGGTGCACGTTCCACCCGCGCTGCCCGGGGGCGCTGGAGTCGTGCGCCGAGCACGACCCGGCGCCGCGGTCGGCGGGCCCTGAACGCCGGGCGGCGTGTGTGCTGGTCGGCCCGCCGCTGGACGGGCCGGACGGCGCCCGTGACGAGCCGGACGCCCGCGCGGGGCGTCGAACCCCGGAGGGTCCGGAGACCCTGGAGGAAGCGAGGCCCGCCACGCCATGACCCTCTCCCCCCCGACCCCCGAGGTCGGCACGGCACCCCTGCTGCGTGCCCAGGGCCTGCACGTCACGTTCCCCGGCCGGCGCGGCGGTCCCCGGGCCCGGGCGGTGGACGGCGTCGACCTCGACATCCGGCCCGGCGAGATCGTCGCCCTGGTCGGTGAGTCCGGCTGCGGCAAGACGACCCTGGCCCGCGCCCTGCTGGGCCTGGTGGAGCCCACGGCGGGCCGGGTCGCCTTCGACGGCCGCCCCCTGGACTACTCCGGCCGCTCCCTCAAGGCCTACCGCAAGCGCGTCCAGCTGATCCTCCAGGACCCGAGCGGCTCCCTCAACCCCCGGCACACGGTGTACGACGCGGTCGCCGAGGGCCTGCGCATCCACGGCTTCACGGGCGACGAGCGCGCGGCGGTCGCCGAGGCCCTGTCCCGGGCCGGTCTGCGTCCCCCGGAGCGCTTCTTCCTGCGCTACCCGCACGAGCTGTCCGGCGGACAGCGCCAGCGGGTCGTCATCGCGGGCGCGCTCGTCCTGGAACCCGAACTGCTGGTCGCCGACGAGCCGGTGGCGTCCCTCGACGCCTCGGTACGCGGCGAGATCCTCGCCCTGCTGCTCCGGCTGCGCACCGAGCTCGGCCTGTCCGCCCTGGTCGTCACGCACGACCTGGGCCTGGCCTGGAACATCGCCGACCGGGTGGCCGTGATGTACCTGGGCCGGATCGTGGAGACGGGGGCGGTGGAGCAGGTCCTGACGGCCCCGCGGCATCCCTACACGCAGGCCCTGCTGTCGGTCCTGCCGGAGGCCCCGGGCACCCCGGTGATCCTCACCGGCGAGCCCCCTGACCCCTCCCGCGTCCCGCCCGGCTGCCGCTTCCACGCCCGCTGCCAGATCCTGGCGGGCGGCGAGGCGGAACGGGCGGGCGTGGCGGACGCGTGCCGGGGCCGGGACCTGGAGGTGCTGAGCGGCAGCGGACCGTCGCAGGTCGCTTGCCACTGGGCGGCTTCCCTCACCAGGGGCACGGGGAACCGCGCGACCGGCCCGCACGGACCGGCGGACGGCCCACGAGCGGTCTAGGCGGCCTCGTCGGCCGCCACCAGCTCCCTGCACCTGTCCACGTCCCGCCCCATCTGCTCCAGCAGCGCGTCCAACGTGTCGAACCTGGCCTGCCCCCGCACGAACGCCAGGAAGTCCACCGCGACGTGCAGCCCGTACAGGTCCAGCCCGACGCGGTCGATGGCGTACGCCTCCACCGTGCGCTCGGTCCCCTCGAACTGCGGGTTCGTCCCGACGGAGATCGCCGCCGGCATCGCCTCGCCCTGGGCGTGCAGCCATCCGGCGTACACACCGTCGGCCGGGATGGCCGTGTGCGGCAGCGTCTCCACGTTGGCGGTGGGGAAGCCAAGTTCGCGTCCGCGCTGGGCGCCCCGGACCACGACGCCCTCCACCCGGTGCGGCCGGCCCAGGATCTCCGCCGCGCCCCGGACGTCGCCCTCGGCGACCAGACGCCGCGTCAGGGTGGAGGAGAACGGCTCCCCGCCGCCCGCCTCGCCCGTCACGTACAGGTCGACGACCTCCACCTCGAAGTCGTAGGTCTTGCCCTGCGCGGCCAGGAACTCCACGTCGCCGGCGGCCTTGTGGCCGAAGCGGAAGTTGGGGCCCTCGACGACCGCCTTGGCGTGCAGCTTGTCGACGAGCACCTTGACGACGAAGTCGGCCGGGGACAGCTTCGAGAACTCGGTCGTGAAGGGGAGGATGAGCACCGCGTCCACGCCGAGGTCCGCCATGAGCTCGGCGCGGCGGTGGTGCGGGGCGAGCAGGGGCGGGTGGCTGCCAGGGCGGACCACTTCACTGGGGTGCGGGTCGAAGGTGACGACGACGGCGGGCACGCCCAGCTCCCGGGCACGGTCCACGGCGTGCCGGATGATCAGCTGGTGTCCGCGGTGGACTCCGTCGTAGGAGCCGATGGTGACGACGCTGCGCCCCCAGTCCTGGGGGATGTCCTCCAAGCCACGCCAGCGCTGCACTGTGCCTGCTCCTTGTCGAAAGCTCGTCGAACCCGTGTCCGGTCGGTTGTCCGTGGTGACGCGTACGCAGGTCTAAGGGTGCCATGCCGGGTCGCCGCCGCCCGCATCGGCATCGGGCCTGTGACCGGGCGCACGGCACCCCGCGCCGTCAGGCCGGGACGCGGACGCCCGCCAGGTCCTCGATCGTCCGGTGGGCGCTCGGCCCGACCAGGGCCGCCCATTCCTCCGGCGTGTCGGCCAGCCAGCCGGCGACGCGGGCGGCGAAGCCGGGCACGTGCCGGCCGAGGTCGACCAGGGCCCGGTCGAAGCGGACCGCCCCCTCGGGAGTGCGCGCCAGCAGCAGGCCGACGCGGTGGACGAGGTCGCGCAGGTCGTCGCCGCCGTTGCGGGCGGCGGCGTGCAGCAGCGTGTCCAGGACGTCCGTGTCGTGCTCCCGGGCCAGCAGCTCCTCGCGCAGTTCCCGGCGCAGCGGGCGGGAGGCGGGGATGCCGGGCGGCGTCAGGACCCCGGCGAGGGCGCAGCGCAGCCGCACGGGACCGTCTTCCAGCAGGCCGGTGACCAGCGGCAGGAGCACCGCCCGGGCGGCGGGGCCCCCGTCGAGCCGTTGGTCCACGTAGGCGGCGACCCGCCCGGCGAGTTCCGGTCGCCGCTGCGCCGCCTGCCGGATCAGCCCCGCGACGGGCCGGGCCAGACCGGGCGGGGTGGCGTCGGCGAGCGCCCGCAGCGCCTCGTCCGCGTCCGGCCGCTCCAGCCGTGCGGCGAAGGCGCCGAGGACCGGTTCGGTGTGGGTGAGCAGGGCCCCGGCCAGCGCGTCCGGCGGCAGGTGCGGGTCGCCCGCCGCGAAGTGCTCCAGTGCTCGGGGCAGGTAGCGGACGCGGCTCTGCGGGTCCTGCACGAGGAGGGCGAGCGCACCGCCGTGCAGGGCGCGGTCGGCGGGACGGGCGAGCAGGGTGAGGGCCGCGTAGCGCAGGAGGGCCCGGTCGCCCCCGGTGTGCGCGTGGGGGGCGACGCGCAGTCCGTGCGCCATCGCCGCGGCCCGCCGGGCCGGCCGCTCGTCACGGGCCCACCGGTCGGCGGCCCGGCACAGCGCCGACGGCTCCTCCTCGGCGAGGACCGCGAGCAGTTCCTCGGCCCGCCGGTGCGCGCTGTCGACGAGCACGTCCGTCAGTTCGTCCGGGGCGCGGTGGCGGTGCGTGTGCAGCAGTGCCTGCGCGGCCAGGGCCACGGTCGCGTGCGGGGTGGCGGGCAGCGGCTGCTCGTCGTCGAACCAGCGGACGAGCTGGGGCTGCGCGGCGACGGGGTCGGCGGCCAGCAGCCGTGCGACGGCGTCCAGGAAGCGGGGGCCGGCCTCGCACGGCGGCCCGTCGGCGTGCACCAGCCGCCTGAGCAGCCGGAACCGCGGGCCCTCCGACAGCCGCAGGCCGGTCCAGAAGTCCGGACCGAGCACGTCCGGCACGGGCCGCTCCTGCCGCCGCCAGGCCACGATCCGGTCGGCGAGCAGCCGCAGCACGTCGGTGTACGGCGTCGCGTCCGGCACGGCCGCCAGCGTCCCGGCGAGCAGCCGGGCGGCCCACCAGGACCCCGGGTCGGCGTCCAGGGCGTGCACCAGGTCGGCCAGGCGGGAGGCCAGCGGGCCGGTGCCGCGCTGCCGCCCCAGGCAGAGCAGGGCCTGGACGACGGGCCCGATGCGGTGGTGCGGGACGGGGTCCGCCTGCTCGTCCCGGCCGCGGTGGACGAGGGCGTGCAGGGCCTCGTCCAGGTCGAGGTGCAGCCCCTGGAGCCAGTCGGCGAGCTCCTCGTGGGCGAAGCGGTAGCCCGGTCCGCAGGGCACGAGCAGGCCTTCCGCGAGCACGGCCGCGGCCCAGCCGCTGCCGCCCCCGAGCCGCTCCGGGGCGGTTGTCCAGGGGAACGCCGCCTCGAACGCCTCCCGGTCCAGGTCCCCGAGCCCCGGGCCGAGGCTGCGGCGGGCGGCCTCGTGCACCTGCCCGGCGACCTTCGCGGCCAGCCGGCGCACGGCGGTGCCGCGCAGGCCGCGGCCGGCGGCGAGGCGCGTGGCGATCCGCAGGGCCATCAGGTCCACGTAGGCGGAGAAGACGTCGTTCCGGTCGAGGGGGGCGGCGGGCCGCGGGGCGTCGGCGAGCGCGGCCCGGAGCTCCGTGAACAGGCGCAGTGTCAGGGGATGCCGGGCGTCGGTGCCGGCCAGGGCGCCTTCCGGGATGCCGAGGTGCTCCCGGGCCTGGCGGGCCTCGTCCTCGGTGAGGTCGCCGAGGACGACGCACGCGGGCCGGTGCAGCGGTTCCGCCGCCTCCTCCCAGTACTCCGCCCGGCAGGCGACCACCAGCCGCACGCCCGTCTCCCGCAGCCACCGCAGCGTCCCGTCCGCCCAGTCGGCGAAGCGGCGGGCCAGGGCGGGCGGCATCTCCTCGGGGCCGTCGAGCAGGAGCAGCAGGGGGCGGCCGAGAGCGGCGGCGCGGCGGGCGAGGCGCTCCGGCGAGAGGTCGCCGAGACCGGCGGGGAGCGGGGTCCGGGCGGCGGCCACGAGCGGGGCGGCCCGGGTCAGCGCCCGGCGGGCCGCGTCCGCCACCGACGTGTCGTCGTCCCGCAGGTCGCAGCCGCGCAGCCACAGCGTGGGACACCCGCCGCGTGCGCGCCGGGCCGCGAGCGCCGCGAGTTCCGTCGTCCGGCCGCTGCCCGGTGCGCCGGCCAGGCCGAGGACGGACTGCGGGCCCGACGTGAAGGCGCTGAACTCGGCCGCCACAGCCGCCCGTTCGACCGTTCGCGCGGGATCCAGGGGCTCGGGCGGGCCCTCCAGGCCCGTCGAGACGCGGGTCAGCTCCAGCACTCCGGCCAGGTTCAGGTCGTCGCCGTACGCCGGGACCGTCGCCGCGTTCTCCGCGAGCAGGTCGGCGAGCGGGCCGGCCGCACCGGGCATCCCCGGATGCAGGGGTACGGCGAAGCCGACGTCGCGGTGGCCGGAGCGCAGCGCGGTGCCGAGGACGCCGACGACGGCTCCGGTCGCGGCGTCCACCACGGGGCCGCCGGCCGCTCCCCCTCCCAGCCGCAACGCGTCCCGCCCCGCCGTGCCGACCGCCAGTTCCAGCGCGCCGTCGACGCGGTGGAAGCGGTCCGTGGCCGCGTACGTCACACCGGCCGGGCCGAGGACCCTCGCCTCACGCCAGCCTCCGGCGGCGATCCGCACATAGGTGCCGGTCCCGGCCCCGTCCCGGGCGGTGACGGGCAGGGGTGGCACGCCGAGCCCCTCGGTCCGTACGAGGGCCAGGTCGAGCGCGGGCAGCGGTGTGATCGCGTCGGCGGTCACGACCCGGCGGCGGTCCCCCGCCCCGTACAGCACCAGCCCGGACAGGCCGTCGACGGCCTCGTGGCTGGTGACGAGCGTGCCGTGGTGGTCGGCGAGGAATCCCGTGCCCCGCGGGCGGCCCGCCAGGTCGTGGATACGGACGAGCGCCCCGTCCGGCACCGCCCGGTCCTCGCACTCCATGGGTCCGGGGCGGTCCGGGCGATCCGGTGCGCTGTCGTCCGTCTCCCGGGACCGGTTCCGCGACGTCATCGTCGAGCCTCCCCGCCGTACACCCGTGCCCTCGCGTTCGACGTTAGGGGCGGGATGATCAGCGGGACAGATCGCTTCGCGAAAGCGCCCCCTTCCGCTCCCCCGGTTCACTCCGAGCGCCCGCACGGACGGGTGAACGGACGGGGGCGGCTGGATACACCCTAGGGGTGGGGGAACCGAGGGGGGACCGTGGAGCGGCGGCAGTGGAGGTACCCCGTGACCGCCGCTCCACGGGCGGACCGCCCGGACGGGCGGGTCAGCCGAAGACGGCCAGGCTCTTGGCCTTGCCGCGCTGCTCCTCGACGAGGGCGAGGAACCGGCCCTCCGGGTCGAAGACGGCGACGGGGCCGGAGCCCGCGTACTGGTCGGGCATCTCCAGCCGCACGCCGTTGGTCAGCAGCCCGGCGCGGCGGGCGTCGACGTCCCAGCGGGGGAACGCGGCGGCGGCGGCCTCGGCGACCGGCATCACGGTCAGCTCCTGCTGGAGCTGGTCCAGGGTGCGGGCGGCGTCCAGCTTGTAGGGGCCGACGCGGGTGCGGCGCAGGGCGGTGAGGTGGCCGCCGACGCCGAGGTCGGCGCCCAGGTCGCGGGCGAGGGCCCGGATGTAGGTGCCCGAGGAGCAGACGACCGACACGACCAGGTCGAGCACGGGCGTGCCGTCCTCGGCGACGGCCTCCCGGACGTCGTACACGCCGAAGGAGGAGACCGTCACGGGCCGGGCCGGGATCTCGAACTCCTCGCCCTCCCTGGCCCGCTTGTAGGAGCGCACGCCGTTGATCTTGATGGCGCTGACCTTGGACGGCACCTGCATGATGTCGCCGGTCAGCTTCGCGATGCCGGCGTCGACGGCGTCCCGGGTGACCCCGGAGGCGTCGGCGGAGGAGGTGATCTCCCCCTCGGCGTCGTCCGTGAGGGTGTTCTGCCCGAGCCGGATCGTGCCCAGGTACTCCTTCTCGGTCAGCGCGAGGTGGCCGAGGAGCTTGGTGGCCCTCTCGACGCCGAGGACGAGGACACCCGTGGCCATCGGGTCGAGGGTGCCGGCGTGCCCGACGCGTCGTGTCCTGGCGATGCCGCGCATCTTGGCGACGACGTCGTGCGAAGTGAAGCCCGACGGCTTGTCGACGATGACGAGGCCGTCGGGCGTGGTGTGCTTCTGGGTCATTCGGCGGTGTCGTCCGTCTCGTCGTCCTCGTCCGGCTTGCGGTACGGGTCGGCGTCACCGGCGTACTTCGCCCCGGCGGACGCCTCGCGGACCTTCTCGTCGGACTGGCGCGCCTTGTTGAGGAGGTCCTCGATGTTCCGGGCGGTGTCCGGGAGGGCGTCCATGACGAAGGTCAGGGTCGGCGTGAACTTCACCCCGGCGGCCCGGCCCACCTCGGAGCGCAGGATGCCCTTGGCGCTCTCCAGGCCGGCGGCGGCCGCGGCCCGCTCCTCGTCGTCCCCGTACACGGTGTAGAAGACGGTCGCCTCCCGGAGGTCGCCCGTCACCCGGGTGTCCGTGATGGTGACGTGCGAGCCGAGCCGCGGGTCCTTGATCCCGCGCTGCAGCTTCTGGGCCACCACCTCTCGGATGAGGTCCGCCAGCCTCTTAGCCCGCGCGTTGTCGGCCACTGGTCCGTCTCCCGTTCTTTCCTGTCCGGTTCGTTCTCGGTTCGTCAGTCGTCTTCGCCGTGGAAGCGCCGCCTGACGGACAGCAGCTCCACCTCGGGGCGGGCGGCGACCAGCCGTTCGCACCGGTCGAGCACCTCGCTCAAGTGCCCCGCGTCGCCGGACACCAGCGCGAGGCCGATGACCGTCCTGCGGTGGAGGTCCATGTGGTCCACCTCGGCCGCGCTCACCGCGTACTTGCGCTGGAGCTCGGCGACGATCGGACGGACGACGGAGCGCTTCTCCTTCAGCGACCGTACGTCGCCGAGGAGCAGGTCGAAGGACAGAGTCCCCACGTACATGTGTGTCCGGATGACCCGCCGGTACGGGATCGATGGCCTGCGCGGTCGGAGCGCAGGAACACCAGGAACGTTACCCCGAACGGGCCGGGGGCTCGATCGGGTTTTCCGGTGCGCACCGCGCCCCAACGGCCAGCCGGCCGACGCGGCGGGTGCCGCGTCGGCCGGTCGGTGATCCGTGGGTGTTACACCCGCGGCTTCTCGCGCATCTCGTACGTCGCGATGACGTCGTCGACCTTGATGTCGTTGAAGTTGCCGAGGTTGATACCGCCCTCGAACCCTTCGCGGATCTCGGTGACGTCGTCCTTGAAGCGACGCAGGCCCTCGATGTTGAGGTTCTCCGCGACCACCTTGCCGTCGCGGATGAGGCGGGCCTTGGTGTTCCGCCTGACCTCGCCGGAACGGATGAGGACACCCGCGATGTTGCCCAGCTTGGACGACTTGAAGACCTCGCGGATCTCCGCCGTACCGAGCTCGACCTCTTCGTACTCCGGCTTGAGCATGCCCTTGAGGGCCGCCTCGATCTCCTCGATCGCCTGGTAGATGACCGAGTAGTACCGGACGTCCACGCCTTCGCGCTCGGCCATCTGCTGCGCACGCCCGGCGGCGCGCACGTTGAAGCCGATGACGATGGCGTCGGAGCCCATGGCCAGGTCGATGTCGGACTCCGTGACCGCACCGACGCCGCGGTGCAGGACGCGGATGTCGACCTCTTCGCCGACGTCCAGCTGGAGCAGGGAGGACTCCAGGGCCTCGACCGATCCGGACGCGTCGCCCTTGATGATCAGGTTCAGCTGCTGGACCTCGCCGGCCTTCAGCACCTTGTCCAGGTCCTCCAGCGACACGCGGCGCGTGCGCTTGGCGAACGCTGCGTTCCGCTCGCGGGCGGCGCGCTTCTCCGCGATCTGGCGGGCCGTACGGTCCTCGTCGACCACGATGAAGTTGTCGCCGGCGCCCGGGACGTTGGTCAGACCCAGGACCTGGACCGGCGTCGACGGACCCGCCTCGGCGACGTTGTTGCCGTTGTCGTCGAGCATGGCGCGGACGCGACCGTAGGCGTCGCCCACGACCATCGTGTCGCCGACCCGCAGGGTGCCTCGCTGGACGAGGACCGTCGCCACGGCACCGCGGCCGCGGTCGAGACGGGACTCGATCGAGATGCCCTGCGCGTCCTGGTTCGGGTTGGCCCGCAGGTCGAGCGAGGCGTCGGCGGTGAGGATCACGGCCTCCAGCAGGGAGTCGATGTGCAGACCCTGCTTGGCGGAGATGTCGACGAACATGGTGTCGCCGCCGTACTCCTCGGCCACCAGCCCGTACTCGGTGAGCTGGCCGCGCACCTTGGTCGGGTCGGCGCCCTCGACGTCGATCTTGTTGACCGCGACGACGATCGGGACGTCGGCCGCCTTGGCGTGGTTGAGCGCCTCGACCGTCTGCGGCATGACGCCGTCGTTGGCCGCGACGACCAGGATCGCGATGTCGGTCGACTTCGCACCACGGGCACGCATGGCGGTGAACGCCTCGTGACCCGGGGTGTCGATGAAGGTGATCTTGCGCTCTTCGTCGTTGACCTCGGTCGCGACCTGGTAGGCACCGATGTGCTGGGTGATGCCGCCGGCCTCGCCCGCGATGACGTTCGTCTTGCGGATGGCGTCGAGCAGGCGCGTCTTACCGTGGTCGACGTGACCCATGACGGTCACCACCGGCGGACGGACCACGAGGTCTTCCTCGGTGCCCTCGTCCTCGCCGAACTCCAGGTCGAAGGACTCGAGCAGCTCGCGGTCCTCCTCCTCGGGGCTGACGATCTGAACCGTGTAGTTCATCTCGTCGGCGAGGAGCTGCAGCGTCTCGTCGGAGACGGACTGCGTGGCCGTGACCATCTCGCCGAGGTTCATCATGACCGCGACGAGCGACGCCGGGTTGGCGTTGATCTTCTCCGCGAAGTCGGTGAGGGAGGCACCGCGCGACAGGCGAATGGTCTCGCCGTTGCCGCGAGGCAGCATCACGCCGCCGACCGACGGGGCCTGCATGGCCTCGTACTCCTGGCGCCTCTGCCGCTTCGACTTGCGGCCGCGGCGCGCGGGACCGCCGGGACGGCCGAAGGCGCCCTGCGTGCCACCACGGCCACCGGGACCGCCGGGACGGCCGCCGAAGCCGGGACGGCCACCGCCGCCGCCGGGACCACCCGGACGGCCGGCGAAACCGCCGCCACCGCCACCGGGACCACCGGGACGGCCGGCGAAACCGCCACCGCCGCCACCGGGACGACCGGCGAAGCCGCCGCCACCCGGACGACCGCCACCGCCACCGGGACGACCGCCGCCACCGGGACCGCGGCCGCCGGGGCCACCGCCACCGGGACGCGGGCCGGCCGCCGGACGCTGCGGCATCATGCCGGGGTTGGGACGCGGACCGCCGGGACCGCCGCCGGGACGCGGGCCGCCGCCCTGCGGACGGGGCATGCCGCCCGGCGTGGGACGCGCGCCGCCCGGAGCCTGCGGACGGGGACCGCCCGCGGCGCCCTGGGGACGGGGACCGCCCTGGCCCTGGCCCTGCGGGCGCGGGGCACCGCCGGGTGCGCCGGGACCGCCGGGACGCGGGGCGCCGCCGGGACGGGGCGCCTGCGGGCGCGCCATGCCGGTGGAGCCGCCGGAGGTGAAGGGGTTGTTGCCCGGACGGGGACCCGCCGGACGGGCACCGGGACGCGGGGCGCCGCCACCCGGACGCGGAGCGCCGGCGCGGTCGCCACGGCCCTGGCCGCCCTGACCGGAACCACCCGGACGGGGGGCACCGGGACGCGGGGACTGACCGGCCGGACGCGGGGCGCCCGGACGCGGGCCGGAACCCTGGGACGGCTCGGCGGGAGCCGACGGCGGTGCCGTGAACTCGGGCGTGGTCGGAGCCGGGGACGCCGGGGCGGGCCGCGGCGCGGGCTTCGGGCCCGGGGTGGGACGGGGGCCGGGAGTGGCCGGCGCGGCGGGAGCCGCGGGCTTCTCCGCGGCGGCCGGCTTGGGGGCCGGCGGGCGCGGGGCGGCCGGACGGGCAGCCTGCGCCGGGGAGGGGGCTGCCGGCTTCGCCGGGGCAGCCTTGCGGGCGGGGGCGGGCTTGCCGCCGCCGTTGCCCTGCTGGAGGGCGTCCGTCAGTTTGCGTACAACGGGCGCTTCGATGGTCGAAGACGCCGAACGGACGAATTCACCGAGTTCCTGGAGCTTGGCCATGACGACCTTGCTCTCGACACCGAACTCCTTGGCGAGTTCGTAGACCCGGACCTTAGCCACTTCGCTCCTTTGAGGTCCGGGTTGCGTCCGGACCGTCGCTAGTTCATGGGCGTACTCATCGCGTACTCATCGAGTGCTCATCGCAATCTCGACCTGCTTTCGACTCGCGAGGTACCTAGCCGCACGGGGTTCCGTACGGCACGTCTTACGGTGTTGCCTGCTCGGCAACTGTCGTCTGCTCGACGTAGTGGCGCAACGCCTTTGTGTCGAGCGCTCCCGGGGCGCGCAGTGCCCTCGTGAACGCCCGGCGGCGTACCGCCTGGTCGAGACAGACCAGTGCGGGGTGTACGTACGCACCCCGGCCGGGCAGCGTACCGCGATGATCGGGGACGCATTCGCCCTCGATCGCCACGATCCGCAGCAGTTCGGCCTTGGCCGCTCGCTCCCGGCACCCCACGCAGGTGCGCTCAGGGCATACTCGGGCGCGCGTCCGGCCAGACACAGTTAAGTCTACCTCCCCGTACGCGCCTCACTCCTGCGGGGCAGCAGCCGAACAGTTGCAGCGCGTGAACCTGTCGTGATCTGAACGACCGACGGCTTGGATCCATTCCCCGGATCCGGCGCGGATCTCCGTCGATCTTCGGCCGATCCGCGGGGCTACTCCGCGGCCGGTTCCGTGTCCGGGCGGATGTCGATCCGCCAGCCGGTCAGCCGGGCCGCGAGGCGGGCGTTCTGGCCCTCCTTGCCGATGGCCAGGGACAGCTGGTAGTCGGGCACGGTCACCCGGGCGGACCGGGTCGCCATGTCCACGATCTCCACCTTGGAGACACGGGCCGGGGACAGCGCGTTCGCCACCATCTCGGCCGGGTCCTCCGACCAGTCGACGATGTCGATCTTCTCACCGTTCAGCTCGCCCATCACGTTGCGCACCCGGCCGCCCATCGGGCCGATGCAGGCGCCCTTGGCGTTCAGACCGGACCGGGTGGACCGTACGGCGATCTTGGTGCGGTGACCGGCCTCACGGGCGATCGCGGCGATCTCCACCGACCCGTCGGCGATCTCCGGCACCTCCAGGGCGAAGAGCTTCTTCACCAGGTTCGGGTGCGTGCGCGACAGTGTCACGGACGGACCGCGGACGCCCTTGGCCACCCGGACGACGTACGACCGCAGCCGCATGCCGTGCGGGTAGGTCTCGCCCGGCACCTGCTCCTGCACCGGCAGGATGGCCTCCAGCTTGCCGATGTCCACGAGCACGTTCTTCGGGTCGCGGCCCTGCTGGACCACACCGGTGACGATGTCGCCCTCGCGGCCGGCGTACTCGCCGAGCGTCGCGTCGTCCTCGGCGTCGCGCAGGCGCTGCAGGATGACCTGCTTGGCGGTGGTGGCGGCGATACGGCCGAAACCGGACGGGGTGTCGTCGAACTCGCGGGGCTCCTGGCCCTCCTCGAGGTCGTCGGGGTCCTCCTTCGCCCACACGGTCACATGGCCGGTCTCCCGGTTGAGCTCCACGCGCGCGTGGCGGCGGCTCCCCTCGGTGCGGTGGTAGGCGATGAGGAGGGCCGACTCGATCGCCTCGACCAGCAGGTCGAAGGAGATCTCCTTCTCCCGAACCAAGCCCCGCAGGGCACTCATGTCGATGTCCACGGCTACGCCTCCTCTTCCTTCTCGTTGTCCTTCTTGTTGTCCTTGCGGCCGAACTCGACCTGGACGCGCGCCCGGACGATGTCGTCGAAGGCGAGTCTGCGCGCGGTGGCCTTGCGGCCCTTGACCCCGGGCACCTCGGTGTCGACGCCGTCGTCGTCGACCTTCAGGATCCTGGCGAGAAGCTCGCCGCCCTCGGCCAGCTGGAACTTCACCAGCCGGTCCGTGGCCCGGACGTAGTGCCGGTGTTCCGTGAGGAGGCGCTCCGCGCCCGGGGTGCCGACCTCGAGGGTGTACTCCCCCTCGCCCATCGCGTCCGTCTCGTCGAGCTTCGCCGAGAGCGCGCGGCTCACATCGGCGATCTGGTCCAGGTCCGCACCGGTGTCCGAGTCGACGACGACGCGCAGCACACGCTTGCGGCCGACGGAGTCCACTTCGATCTCTTCGAGATCCAGGCCCTGGGAGCTGACGAGCGGTTCCAGTAGCTCTCGCAGCCTCTCGCTCTGGGTGGTGCTCATCCGGGTGACTCCTCGGCCGCGTGTGCTGTTGTGGGATGGGTCGCGTGTCTGGTCAAAGGGTATCCGGTCGCAGGGTGTGTTGCCGTCCACCCGGTCACGAACGGTGCCGCTGAGTGGTCCCGGGCGACGGCCCGGGTACCGTGATCACGGGCGTGCAGCCCTTGTGGTCCCCGCCTTCCCGCCTGTTGCCCACCACGAGCCCCGAGGACGTCTGACGTGCCGTTCCCCTCATCGCCGCGCGCCCGCTCGGGGCCGCGCAGAAGGAGTCTGCTCGCGACCGGGCCCGCGGCCCTCGCCCTTTCGGGCTGCACCTCCGGCACAAAGGGGGCCGCGGACGCGGGCGACGGCCCCTCGGCCGCCGAGCGCCGGGCACGCGCGCGTGCGGCCCGGGACAGCGAGCGGCTCCTGGAGCGGTACGACGCGGTGATCGCCGCCCGGCCGGCACTGGCGGGGCGCCTGGGACCGCTGCGGGAGGACGTCGTGCGCCACGTCCAGGCGTTCGGAAGTGGCCGAAAAGCATCCCCCTCGGCGTCGGTCCCGGCGTCCGGCCCGGCATCACCGTCCGTGGCGGCCCCGCCGTCGCCGGCTGTCCCGGGGAACGACGAGGAGGCCCTGGCCGGGCTGGCCGCAGCGGAGCGGGAACTCGCCGACCAGCGGGCCGGGCAACTGCTGGGGGTACCGGGCGAGCTGGCGCGGCTGCTGGCGTCGGTGGCGGCGGCCGGGGCGGCGCACGTGTACCTGCTGACGGAGGGGGACGCGTGAGCGAGGCGAAGGACCGGGAGCTGCGGGCCCTCCAGGCGGCCCTGGCGGCCGAACACGCGGCCGTCTACGGGTACGGGGTCGTCGGCGGGCGGATCGGTGACGGGCAGCGCGCCGAGGCGCGCACGGCCTACGACGCGCACCGGGCACGCCGGGACGCGCTGGTGCGCGAGGTGAAGGACCTGGGCGGCCGTCCCGTGGCGGCGGCCGCCGGGTACGCGCTGCCCTTCCCGGTGGCGGACGCGGCGGCGGCCGCGCGGCTGGCCGCGGAGCTGGAGGACCGGGTGGCCGGGGTCTACTCCGACCTGGTGCGGGCCGCGGGCGGTGAGCGGCGCGCCCTGGCCGCCGGGGCGCTGCGGGAGGCGGCGGTGCGGGCGGTGCGCTGGCGCGGGGAGAGCGTAGCCTTCCCTGGGCTCGCCGAGCGGGCGGGCACGGCCCCGCCCTCGGCGGCGCCGACGGCGTGACCCGCGCGGGGCACGCACCGCCAAGAGCACGAAGGGAACGACTCGCGCATGGTTTTCGAACCGCCGCAGCGCCTGGTCAGGGCGCTCGGTGAGACGGCCCCGGACGGCGACGACTGGCTGGAGAGGCTGCCCGAGGCGGCTCGGCAGGCCGTCGCGCTACGCGAGTTGACCGTGGAGCGGGTGCAGGTGCCCGGCGGGCGCAGCAGCCTGGTCGTGCTGGTGCGGACGGCCGACGGGACGCCCGCCGTGCTCAAGCTGGCGCCGGGCCGGGCCCGGCCGGAGGCGGAGCGGGCCGCGCTGGCGCACTGGGCCGGACGGGGTGCCGTGCAGCTGCTCGAACCGCCGCCGGCCTCCCGGCCCGCCGCGGACGGCGAGGGCGCCGAGGGGGTGCTGCTGCTGGAGCGGCTGCACCCGGACGTGTCGGTGCGGTCCCTGCCGGAGGCCAAGGCGCTGCTGGAGGCCGCGGGGACGCTGCGGCGGCTGTGGGTCGAGCCGCCCGCCGGTTTCCCCTTCGAGACGGTGGCCGAGCGGACCGGGCGGCAGGCCGAGGCGATGCGGGCCCGGGCGCAGGCCGATCCCGAGGTGGCCCCGCTGGTGGACCTGGCGCTCGGGGCGCGCGAGGAGCTGCTGGCCGCGCCGCCCGAACACCGGCTGCTGCACGGCACGTTCCGGCAGAGCAAGGTGCTCGCCGGGGAGCGGATGCCGTGGCTGGCCGTGGGGCCCGACCCGGTGGTCGGCGAGTGCGCCTTCGACCTGGCCCGGCTCGTCCGCGACCGGGTGGAGGACCTGATCGCCCAGCCGTCCGGCGCGGCGACGACCCGGCGCCGGGTGAAGCGGCTGGCCGAGTCCCTGGACGTGGACCAGGAGCGGCTGCGCGGCTGGACCCTGTTCCGGGCCGTGGAGTCGGGTGTGCGGGCGGGGCGCGTGGGACGGCCCCGGGACGCGGAACTGCTGCTGGAGTTCGCGGGCTGGCTGTGAGCGCTCCGAGAGCTCGGAGCGCTCACAGCGGCAGCGCCGGGTGCCCTAGGCCGTGAGGCGGGCGACGGCCTCCTCGACCGTCAGTTCCTCGCGTTGGCCGGTGCGGCGGTCCTTCAGTTCGACGACGCCCTCGGCCGCGCGGCGGCCCGCGACCAGGATCTGCGGGACTCCGATCAGCTCGGCGTCCGTGAACTTGACGCCCGGGGAGACGCCGGCGCGGTCGTCGACCAGGACGCGGACCCCGGCCGCGGAAAGCCTGCCGGAGACGTCGAGGGCCAGTTCGGTCTGCAGGGCCTTGCCGGCGGCCACCACGTGGACGTCGGCCGGGGCGACCTCCCTGGGCCAGCACAGGCCCTTGTCGTCGGCGCTCTGCTCGGCCAGGGCGGCGACCGCGCGGGAGACGCCGATGCCGTAGGAGCCCATGGTGACGCGGACCGGCTTGCCGTTCTGGCCGAGGACGTCGAGCTTGAGGGCGTCGGCGTACTTGCGGCCCAGCTGGAAGATGTGGCCGATCTCGATGGCGCGGTCCAGGACGAGGCCCGTGCCGCACTTGGGGCAGGGGTCGCCGTCCTGCACGACGACGACGTCCACGTAGGCGTCGACCTCGAAGTCACGGCCCGCGACGACGTTCTTCGTGTGCGTGCCGGCCTTGTTGGCGCCCGTAATCCAGGACGTGCCCGGGGCGACCCGCGGGTCGGCGATGTAGGTGACCTTGTCCAGGCCCTGCGGTCCGACGTAGCCGCGGACCAGGTCGGGGCGGGCGGCGAAGTCGGTCTCGGTGACCAGCTCGACGGCGGCCGGGGCGAAGTGCGCCTCGACCTTGTCCATGTCGACCTCGCGGTCACCGGGGACGCCGACGGCGACGATCTCGCCGTCGACCTTCACGAGGAGGTTCTTCAGCGTGGCCGAGGCCGGGACACCGAGGGAGGCGGCGAGGGTCTCGATGGTCGGGGTGTCCGGGGTGGGGATGTCCTCGGCGGCGGGGACGTCCGCGGCGTCGACGGGCTTCAGCTCGTACGTGATCGCCTCGGTGTTGGCGGCGAAGTCGCAGTTCGGGCAGTCGGCGAAGGTGTCCTCGCCGGCCTCGGCCGGGGCCAGGAACTCCTCGGACTTGGAGCCGCCCATCGCGCCCGCGGTGGCGGCGCAGATGCGGTAGTCCAGGCCGAGCCGCTCGAAGACGCGCTGGTAGGCCTCGCGGTGCAGGGCGTAGGACCGCGCGAGGCCCTCGTCGTCGGTGTCGAAGGAGTAGGAGTCCTTCATCAGGAACTCGCGGCCGCGCAGGATGCCGGCGCGGGGCCGCGCCTCGTCGCGGAACTTGTTCTGGATCTGGTAGAGGATCACGGGCAGGTCCTTGTAGGAGGACGCCTGGTCCTTCACCAGCAGGGTGAAGATCTCCTCGTGGGTGGGGCCGAGGAGGTAGTCGCCGCCCTTGCGGTCCTGGAGGCGGAAGAGCTCGGCGCCGTACTCGTTCCAGCGGCCGGTCGCCTCGTAGGGCTCGCGCGGCAGCAGGGCGGGCAGGGACACCTCCTGGGCGCCGATGGCGTCCATCTCCTCGCGGACGATGCGCTCCACGTTGGACAGGACCTTCTTGCCGAGGGGCAGCCAGCTCCAGATGCCGGCGGCGGTGCGGCGTACGTAGCCGGCGCGGACGAGGAGCTTGTGGCTGAGGACCTCGGCGTCGGCCGGGTCGTCGCGCAACGTCTTCGCCAACAACTGGGACATGCGCTGGACCGGTGCGTTCGCCATGGTTCGTCTGCTCCTGCTACGTGTGAGTGATGGCAGGAGGTTATCCGGGCGGTACGGGGCGGCGGAAATCGGTTAGCGGCGCAGCAGCGGCAGCGGGGCGCCCATCACGGCGTACGGCTTCGGGGCGCTCGGGAAGAGGACCTGGCGGGCGAGGTCCCGGTAGCCGAGGGAGCGGTACAGGGCGCGGGCGGGGCTGTCGGTGTCGATGGCGGAGAGGATCGAGCGGGGCTCGGCGGCGGCGTCGGTGATCGTGGTGATCAGGGAGCGGCCGATGCCGCGGTTCTGGTGGTCGGGGTGCACGTGCAGCTCGGTGATCACGAACGAGTCGTCGAGCCAGTGGTCGTGGTGCTGGGCGCGCAGGTAGGGCTCCACGACGGTGGACCACCAGTGGGCGCGGTCGTTGGGCATGCCGTAGACGAAGCCGACGAGGCGTCCGCCAGTGGTCGCGCCGAGGGCCCGGGCACCGGGGTAGGTCATGTGGCGCAGGACGATCTGGCGGCGGACGGCGACTTCGTCGGGGCCGAGGCCGAAGGCCACGGCCTGGACGGACAGGGCCTCGTCCACGTGGGCGGAGAGGTCGAGGGGGCCGATCACCAGGTCCATGGCGGGGAGCCTACAGGGGCGTTCCGGTCGTCGTCCGGGCGCTTCAGAACAGAACGCTCATGAACGCGCCGACCTCCTGGAAGCCCACGCGCTGGTACGTCCTCCTGGCCGCCGTGTTGAAGTCGTTCACGTAGAGGCTGACGACCGGGGCCACGTCCGCCAGGGCGTAGCGCAGTACGGCGGCCATGCCGGGGGCGGCCAGACCGGTCCCCCGGTATTCGGGGGCCACCCACACGCCCTGGATCTGGCAGGCCCGGTCCGTCGCGGCGCCGATCTCGGCCTTGAAGGCGACCTTGCCGTCGGCGTCGAAACGGGCGAAGGCGCGGCCGGAGCCGACGAGTTCGGCGACGCGGGCCTGGTAGAGGAGCCCGCCGTCGCCGGCCAGCGGCGAGACGCCGACCTCCTCGGTGAACATCGCCACGCACGCCGGCAGGATCGTCTCCATCTCGTCCTTGCGCACGCGGCGGACGTAGGGGTCCGGGGCGACGTCGTCCGGCAGCCGGTCGGTGACCATGAGCGGCTGGTGGCGGCGGACCTCGCGGGCCGGGCCCCAGTGGGGCTCCAGGAGCCGCCAGAGGTCGGCGGTGGCTCCGGCGGGGCCGACGATGGACGAGCAGCGGCGGCCGGACCGGCGGGCGCGGTCGGCGAAGGCGCGCACGGCACGCGGACCGGCGCAGATCGGGACGAGGTTGGCGCCCGCGTAGCACAGGGAGGTGAGGATGCCGTCCTCGTACCAGCCCCACATCTCGCCGCCGAGCCGCCACGGGTCGAGTCCGGCGATCTGCACCCGGGACGTCACGAAGGCGTTCGCGACCGGCTCGCGGTCGAGGACGGCGAGCGCGGCGTCCAGGTCGCTCGGTTCGAGGACCCGTGAGGTGGTCTGCGTCAACACGTGCGGGGCCTCACACACTGGGGTCGGCTGGTCTCCGCACTATAGCCGCGGTGCCTGGGCGGGGCGCCTCGGAGCTCGGGCCCGTGGTCGCCGGGCGGGTGCGGGACGCCCGCGGCTCGTCGCGCCCACGCGGCGGAGCCGCATGCCGACACCCGACACGGCCCCGCGCCCCTCGCGGGGCGCGGAAGACCGGCCTCAGCCCGCGACCGCCACCGACGGCTCGCCGGAGGCCACGCCGTCCTTCTCCATCTGCTCGGCCAGCTTCATGGCCTCCTCGATGAGGGTCTCCACGATCTTCGACTCGGGGACGGTCTTGATGACCTCGCCCTTGACGAAGATCTGGCCCTTGCCGTTGCCGGAGGCGACGCCGAGGTCGGCCTCGCGGGCCTCGCCGGGTCCGTTGACGACGCAGCCCATGACGGCGACGCGCAGCGGGACCTCCATGCCGGTCAGGCCGGCGGTGACCTCTTCGGCCAGCTTGTAGACGTCGACCTGGGCGCGGCCGCAGGAGGGGCAGGAGACGATCTCCAGGCCGCGCTGGCGCAGGTTCAGCGACTCCAGGATCTGGATGCCGACCTTGACCTCCTCGACGGGGGGCGCGGAGAGCGAGACGCGGATCGTGTCGCCGATGCCCTGGGAGAGCAGGGCGCCGAACGCGACCGCCGACTTGATGGTGCCCTGGAAGGCGGGGCCGGCCTCCGTGACGCCGAGGTGGAGCGGGTAGTCGCACTGCTCGGCGAGCTGCTTGTACGCCTCGATCATGATGACCGGGTCGTTGTGCTTGACGGAGATCTTGATGTCGCGGAAGTCGTGCTCCTCGAAGAGGGACGCCTCCCACAGGGCCGACTCGACCAGGGCCTCGGGGGTCGCCTTGCCGTACTTCTGCAGCAGGCGCTTGTCGAGGGAGCCGGCGTTGACGCCGATGCGGATGGGGGTGCCGTGGTCGCGGGCCGCCTTGGCGATCTCCTTGACCTTGTCGTCGAACTGCTTGATGTTGCCGGGGTTGACGCGGACCGCCGCGCAGCCGGCCTCGATCGCGGCGAAGACGTACTTCGGCTGGAAGTGGATGTCGGCGATGACCGGGATCTGCGACTTGCGGGCGATGGTGGCGAGGGCGTCGGCGTCGTCCTGGGTGGGGCAGGCGACGCGGACGATCTGGCAGCCGGAGGCGGTCAGTTCGGCGATCTGCTGGAGGGTCGCGCCGATGTCGGACGTCCGCGTGGTCGTCATCGACTGGACCGAGACGGGGGCGTCACCGCCGACCGCGACGGACCCGACCTGGATCTGCCGGCTCTCGCGGCGCTCGGCGAGCTTGGTCGGAACGGACGGCATGCCGAGAGAAATCGCAGTCATCTGCTGTGCAACCCCAAGTCGTGGATCAAGGTCCGGTCCCGTGAGCAGCGGGCTCCGAGCTTCGAGATTACGGCACGGGCGAGGGCGCGGGCACATCCCACCCGCGGTGCCACCCGATGGGAGGCGGCCCGGCCGAAAGCCTGCCGGGCCGCCGTGAACTCCGTATGACTAGGAGATTCTCACCGGGTTCACCACGTCGGCGATCAGGACCAGGATCGTGAAGCAGACGAAGATACCCGCGACCACGTAGGCGACCGGCATGAGCTTCGCCACGTCGAAGGGGCCCGGGTCGGGCCGGCGCAGCAGTCTGGCCGTGTTGCGGCGCAGCGACTCCCACAGGGCGCCCGCGATGTGACCGCCGTCGAGCGGCAGCAGCGGGAGCATGTTGAACAGGAACAGGGAGAGGTTGAAGCCGGCGACCAGCATCAGGGCCATGGCCAGCTGCTGGGTGGGCGGGATGTCGAGCGTGAAGATCTCACCGCCGACCCGCGCCGCGCCGACCACGCCCATCGGGGAGTCGGCCTCGCGCTCGGCGCCGTCGAAGGCCGCGTTCCACAGGGCCGGGATCTTGCCGGGGAGGGCGGCGAGGGAGTCGACGGCCTCGCCGATGCGGTCGCCCATCCACGTCACGGACTCGCCGAAGTCCTGCTTGACCACGCCCGTGGCGGCGCTGAAGCCGAGGAAGCCGGCCTGGACGTACTGGCCCTCGACGATCTGGCCACTGGAGTCCTTCTTGGCGACCTGGTTCGAGGCGATCTTCGCGTGCAGGGTGACCTCGCGGCCGTCCCGCTCGACGACGATCGGCACCTCCTTGCCGGGGTTGGCGCGGATCAGGTCGGACAGCTCGTTCCAGTCGTCGGTGCGCGTGCCGCCGAAGGAGACGATCTTGTCGCCCGCCATGAGGCCCGCAGCGGCGGCCGGGGAGGCCGGGTCGCCCTTCTCGCACTTGTCGCGGTTCTCGCTCTGCGCGATGACGCACTGGGAGACCGAGCTGACGGAGGTGGTCTGCTGGGTGATGCCGAAGCCCATCAGGACCGTGAGGAACAGCACCACCGCGAGAATCAGGTTCATGAAGGGGCCGGCGAACATCACGATCACGCGCTTCCACGGGGCGCGCGTGTAGAACATCCGCTTCTCGTCGCCCGGCTGCAGCTCCTCGTAGGCGGCCGAGCGGGCGTCCTCGATCATGCCGCGCCACGGGGAGGTGGAGCGGGACTCCAGGCGGCCGTCGGGGCCGGGCGGGAACATGCCGATCATGCGGATGTAGCCGCCGAACGGGATGGCCTTGATGCCGTACTCGGTCTCGCCCCTCCTGCGCGAGAAGAGCGTCGGGCCGAAGCCGACCATGTACTGCGGCACGCGGATGCCGAAGAACTTGGCGGTGGACAGGTGCCCCAGCTCGTGCCACGCGATCGAGAACAGCAGGCCGACCGCGAAGAGGACTATGCCGAGGATGAACATCAGGGTCGTCATGCACGGGCCTCCGCCGTCTGTGCCGCCAGTTCCCGGGCCCGGGCCCGCGCCCAGGTCTCCGCTTCGAGGACGTCCGACACGGTGAGTGAGGTTCCCGTACGCGGGGTGCCGTGCTCCTCGACGACCCGGGTGACGGTGTCCATGATCCCGTTGAACGGCAGTGCGCCCCGGCGGAACGCTTCGACGCACTCCTCGTTGGCCGCATTGAACACCGCCGGGGCGGTGCCCGCGAGCTCGCCGACGTGCCGGGCGAGGTTCACCGAGGGGAAGGCCTCGGTGTCGAGCGGGAAGAACTCCCAGGTCGAGGCCTTGCTCCAGTCGAAGGCGGGGGCGGCGTCGGGGACGCGCTCGGGCCAGCCGAGGCCGATGGCGATGGGCCCGCGCATGTCGGGCGGGGTCGCCTGGGCCAGTGTCGATCCATCCGTGAACTCAACCATCGAGTGCACATACGACTGGGGATGCACGACGACCTCAATGCGGTCGAAGGGAATGTCGTAGAGCAGGTGCGCCTCGATGACCTCCAGGCCCTTGTTGACGAGGGTGGCGGAGTTGATCGTGATGACCGGGCCCATGGCCCAGGTGGGGTGCGCGAGGGCGTCCTCGACGGTGACGCGGGACAGCTCCTCCTTGGTCCGGCCGCGGAAGGGGCCGCCGGACGCGGTGACGACCAGCTTGCGCACGTCGGCGCGGGTGCCCGCGGCCAGGGCCTGGAAGAGGGCGGCGTGCTCGGAGTCGACCGGGATGATCTGCCCGGGTTTGGCGAGGGCCTTGACCAGCGGGCCGCCCACGATGAGCGACTCCTTGTTGGCCAGCGCGAGGGTGCGGCCCGCCTCCAGGGCGGCGAGGGTGGGGGCGAGTCCGATGGAGCCGGTGATGCCGTTCAGGACCGTGTGGCAGTCGGAGGCGGCGATCCGGGTGGCCGCGTCCGCGCCGGCGAGGATCTCGGGAAGCGGCTCGCCGGTGCCGTACCGCGCGCGAAGCGCCTCGCGCAGGGCCGGGACGACGTCCTCGCGGGCCACGGCGACCGTGCGCACGCGCAGCCGGTGGGCCTGCTCGGCGAGGAGGGCGACCCGGCCGCCGTTGGCGGAGAGCCCGGTGACCCGGAAGCGGTCGGGGTTGCGCAGCACGAGGTCGATGGCCTGGGTGCCGATGGACCCGGTGGAGCCGAGGATCACCACGTCCTTGGGGCCGTCGCCCGCGACGGGGTCGTAGACCAGGTGCGGATCGGCGAGGGGGGCTGGACTGTCGCTCATCCCTCCATTGTTGCCGTAAGCCCCGTGTCTGAGGACAGCGCGTCCCCTTCCCGGGGGCGCGCGCCGCAGACGTTGGCGCCCCCGGGGGGCCGGGCTACCGGATGGGCCGGTGGACGTTCTCCTTCCGGGACGGTCCGGGCGTCGCGTCGGCGATCCAGGGGCCGTCGCCGGACGGGTCGACGATGCCGTGCTCCAGCCACGCGTAGGTGCCGGACAGGACGCCCTTGACGACCTTGCGGTCGAGGTCGTCGGTGTTGGTCCACAGGCGGGTGAAGAGTTCTTCGATCCGGATGCGGGCCTGGCGGCAGAAGACGTCGGCGAGCTGGTAGGCCTCGCGGCCGTGGTCGCCCCGGCCGCGCAGCATCTCCGCGCGGACGCAGGCCGCGCTCATGGCGAACAGCTCGGCGCCGATGTCGACGATCCGGCCGAGGAAGCCCTGCTTGGACTCCATGCGGCCCTGCCAGCGGGACATGGCGTAGAACGTGGAGCGGGCCAGCTTGCGGGAGGTGCGCTCGACGTAGCGCAGGTGCCCGGACAGGTCCACGCCGTGCTTGAACTCGGCGTAGGAGGTGGGCAGCTGGCCCGGGCCCGCGACCAGTTTCGGCAGCCACTT
Source organism: Streptomyces sp. NPDC044921 (assembly GCF_056432865.1). NCBI lineage: Bacteria > Bacillati > Actinomycetota > Actinomycetes > Kitasatosporales > Streptomycetaceae > Streptomyces > Streptomyces sp. NPDC044921. Next base: position 469,325 of record NZ_JBWKIF010000003.1, on the reverse strand, counting down.
GGCGTAGAAGGCGCCCGCGTTCGCCCCGGCCTTCGCCTTGTCGCCGAGGGACTTCTCGGGATCGATGAGGTCCCCGGCGACCGCGAGGTGGGCGTCGACGGCCTCGCGGGCGATGAGGAGGTGCATGATCTCGGTCGAGCCCTCGAAGATGCGGTTGATGCGCAGGTCGCGCAGCAACTGCTCGGCGGGGACGCCGCGTTCGCCGCGGGCGCGCAGCGACTCGGCCGTCTCGAAGCCGCGGCCGCCGCGGATCTGGACGAGTTCGTCGGCCATCGTCCAGGCCATCTCGGAGGCGTACAGCTTGGCGAGGGCGCCCTCGATGCGGATGTCGTTGCGGTCCTCGTCGGCCATCTGGGAGGCCAGGTCCGTCACGGCCTCCAGGGCGAAGGTGGTCGCCGCGATGAAGGAGATCTTGGAGCCGACCGCCTCGTGGTGCGCGACGGGCTTGCCCCACTGCTCGCGGGCCGCGGACCACTCCCGGGCGATCTTCAGGCACCACTTGCCGGCCGCCACGCAGGAGGCGGGCAGGGACAGCCGTCCGGTGTTGAGCGTGGTCAGGGCGATCTTCAGGCCCTGCCCCTCCTCGCCGACGCGGTTGGCGGCCGGGACGCGGACCTGGTGGAAGCGGGTGACGCCGTTCTCGATGCCGCGCAGGCCCATGAAAGCGTTGCGGTTCTCGACGGTGACGCCCGGCGAGTTGGTCTCCACGACGAAGGCGGTGATGCCGCCCTTGTGTCCGTCGGACTTCGGCACCCGGGCCATGACGACCAGCAGGTCGGCGACGACGCCGTTGGTGGTCCACAGCTTCACGCCGTCCAGGACGTAGTCGTCCCCGTCCGGCACGGCCGTGGTGGCCAGGCGGGCCGGGTCGGAGCCGACGTCGGGCTCGGTGAGCAGGAAGGCGCTGATGTCCGTGCGGGCGCAGCGCGGCAGGAAGCGCTCGCGCTGCTCCTCGGTGCCGAACAGCTTCAGCGGCTGGGGCACGCCGATCGACTGGTGCGCGGAGAGCAGCACGCCGATCGCGGGGCTGGCGGAGCCGGCCAGGGCGAGTGCCTTGTTGTAGTACACCTGGGTGAGACCGAGGCCGCCGTACCTGGTGGCGATCTTCATCCCGAAGGCGCCGAGCTCCTTCAGGCCGTCGATCACCTCGTCGGGGATCCGGGCCTCGCGTTCGATGAGGGCCGGATCGACCTTGGTCTCGACGAAGTCGCGCAGCTTGGCGAGGAACTCCTCGCCGCGCTGGGCCGCCTCGTCCTCGGGGACGGGGTGGGGATGGATGAGGTCGAGCCGGAAGCGGCCGAGGAACAGCTCCTTGGCGAAGCTGGGCTTGCGCCAGTGCTGTTCCCGGGCGGCCTCCGCCACCTCACGGGCCTCCCGCTCGGTGACGGCGGGACGGGATGAGGGGGTGGTGGAAGCGGACATGAGGGTCACCTCGCCGCATCTAGGAATAGTGATGACTGTACGTTACCGACCAGTGCTACTGGATCGTTGGTACCCGAAACGGGATGCTCCCACCAGTCCTCGCGCGTCCGTTCAGCCGAAGGGGACACGGTGCGCGCGGCCCTTGCCGGGCGCCTGACGACGGTGTTGCATCGAGGTGCCTCCCGGAGCCCGGCGCCCGCCCGGGAAATCGGTATCGAAGCGCTTCGACAGCCTATGGACACCCACTCGCGCTGGAGCTACTGTCGGACCACCCCCACCCGTTCACATCAGCACAGCGCGTTGTCGAAGCGCTTCACAGAAAAGCTTGGAGAGCTGGATGGTCACCCTCGCCGAGGTCGCCCAGCACGCCGGAGTCTCGGCGAGCACGGTGAGCTATGTCCTCAGCGGCAAGCGGTCGATCTCCTCGACCACCCGGCAGCGGGTCGAGCGGAGCATCCGCGAACTCGGGTACCACCCGAACGCCGGGGCGCGCGCCCTGGCGAGCAGCAGGTCGAACATCATCGCGCTGATGATCCCGCTGCGCACGGACATGTACGTGCCCGTGATGATGGAGATCGCCATCGCCGTGGCGACCACCGCGCGGACGCACGGCTACGACGTGCTGCTGCTCACCGGCGAGGAGGGGCCCGACGCGGTGCGCCGCGTCGCGGGCAGCGGGCTCGCCGACGGGATGATCCTGATGGACGTCGAACTCGACGACGAGCGGCTGCCGTTGCTGCGCGCGACGGACCAGCCGTCGGTGCTGATCGGCCTGCCCGCCGACACCGCCGGGCTGACCTGCGTCGACCTGGACTTCCGGGCGACGGGCGCGCTGTGCGTGGAGCACCTGGCCAAGCAGGGGCACCACGACATCGCTGTCATCGGCGAGGCCCCGGCGGTCTACGAGCGGCACACGGGCTTCGCCGAACGCACCCTCGACGGGCTCCGTTCCCGCGCGCGGGAGCTGGGCGTGCGCCTGCTGCACCGGCCCTGCGAGGGCGGGTACGACGCCATGGCGGTGACGCTCGCCCGGATCCTCGACGAACGCCCCGGCACCTCGGGGCTCATCGTGCAGAACGAGTCGGCGGTCGAGCCGCTGCTCGCCCTGCTGCGGCAGCAGGGCCGGGCCGTGCCGGAGGACGTGTCGGTGGTCGCGATCTGCCCCGACCAGGTGGCCACGCAGGCCTCGGTGCGGCTCACGTCGGTCGCCATCCCCGCGCAGGAGATGGGCCGGCACGCCGTGGAGCACCTGGTCGCCAAGCTGGAGGGGCGCGGCAGCGACGACGTGGTGCTGCTCGCGCCCGAGCTGACGGTCCGGGCGAGCAGCGGACCGGCGCCGAGCCACCCGTAGGCCCCCGGTCCCGGCCCCCGCCTCTTCCCCCGGCCTTCTTCCCATCCGGCCTCCGCCGGGGCATCCCCCTGTCCGCACTCCTCCAGGAGCACAGGAGCACGCGTGAATCTGCCTGCTGAAGCCCGGCCCCAGGTGAGCCTGGCGCAGTCCTCCCCCACCGTCGGCACGTTCCGCGAGCGGGACGGCGCGCTGGAGTGGAGCGGCCGCCAGGAGACCGTCCGGATCGAGCCGTGGGGCCCCGACGCGGTCCGGGTGCGGGCCCGGCTCGGCGGCCCGGTCCTCGAAGGGCTTCCGGGCGCCCTGCTCGACGCGGCCCCCGCGGCCGCGTCGACGGTGACGATCGAGGACGGCGGCGGCCGGCTGACCGTCGGCGCGCTCACCGTCGAGGTGGACGCCGAGGGCCTGATCCGCTTCCTGCGCACCGAGGACGGCGGCGAGCTCCTCGCCGAGGACCGCGCCCACTTCTGGTGGCCCGGCCCCCGGCTCTACACGGCCGTCGGCAACGGCCACCACCGTCTGGAGCAGCGCTTCGCCGCGTACGACGGTGAGAAGCTCTACGGGCTCGGCCAGCACCAGCACGGCCGTCTCGACCAGAAGGGCCTGGTGCTGGACCTGGTCCAGCGCAACGCCGAGGTCGCAATCCCGGTGCTGACCTCCAGCCGGGGCTACACGCTGCTGTGGAACAACCCGGCGATCGGCCGGGTCGAGCTCGCGCACAACGGCACCCGGTGGGTCGCCGACTCGGCCCGGCAGATCGACTACTGGATCACCGCGGGCACCCCGGCCGACGGGCAGCGCCGCTACAGCGCGGTGACCGGCCGGACGCCGATGCTGCCCGAGTGGGCGGCCGGATTCTGGCAGTGCAAGCTGCGCTACCGCACACAGGACGAACTCATGGCGGTGGCCCGCGAGTACAAGCGGCGGGGCCTGCCCCTCTCGGCGATCGTCTGCGACTTCTTCCACTGGACGCACCTCGGCGAGTGGAAGTTCGACCCGAAGGAGTGGCCGGACCCGGCGGCGATGGTGCGGGAGCTGGCGGAGCTCGGCGTCCAGCTGGTGGTGAGCGTGTGGCCGTCGGTGTCGCCGCTGAGCGAGAACCACCCGGTGATGGAGCAGCGCGGGTACTTCATCGGCACCCAGTACGGCCCGATGGCGCACGCCGACTGGCCGGACAAGGAGGTCGCCTCCACGGTCCAGGTCGCCTTCTACGACGCCAGGCATCCCGAGGCGCGGGAGTTCGTGTGGTCGAAGGTGAAGGAGAACTACCTGGACCCGTACGGGATCACGGCGTTCTGGCTGGACGCCTGCGAGCCGGAGCTGAAGCCGGGGTTCCAGGAGAACCTGCGCTACTGGGCGGGGCCGGGCCTGGAGGTCGGCAACATGTACCCGGCCGAGAACGCCCGCACCTTCCACGAAGGCCTGCACGCCGCCGGCGAGACCGAGGTGGTGACGTTGAACCGCTCGGCGTGGGCGGGCAGCCAGCGCTACGGCGCCGCCCTGTGGTCCGGCGACATCGGCACCGACTTCCCGACCCTGCGCCGCCAGATCGCGGCCGGCCTCAACACGGCCCTGTCGGGCATCCCGTGGTGGAACACCGACATCGGCGGCTTCCACGGCGGCGACCCGGACGACCCGGCCTACCGGGAGGTGATGGTGCGCTGGTTCCAGTTCGGCGCGCTGTCCCCGCTGATGCGCCTGCACGGCTTCCGCGAGCCGGGCATGCCGCTGGGCCCGGAGATGACCGGCGGTCCGAACGAGGTGTGGTCCTACGGCGAGGAGGCCGGGGCCGTTCTCGAGAAGTACCTGCGGCTGCGCGAGCGGCTCAAGCCGTACGTGCTGGACGTGATGCGCGCGGCCCACGAGGAGGGCCTGCCGGTGATGCGGCCGCTGTTCCTGGAGTTCCCGGGCGACCAGGCCGCCTGGTCGGTCGACGACTCCTACCTCTTCGGACCGGACCTGCTGGTCGCCCCGGTGCTGACGGCCGGTGCCACCGCCCGGACGGCGTACCTGCCGGCCGGTGCCGTGTGGACGGACGCCTGGACGGGCGCGGCGTACGAGGGCGGCCGGACCGTGACGGTCGACGCCCCGCTGGACAGGCTCCCGCTGTTCCTGCGGGACGGGGCGCGGCTGCCCGTGGCGGAGTAGCCGCACGGTCCGCCCCGGACCGGGACCGATCGCGCCCGACGGCACGGTCGGCCCCGGCCCCGCGGGTCAGCCGCCGCTGACCGTCAGGTTGTTGGTGGTGAAGTTCAGGCCGCCGGACGAGGAGGTGATCTCGTAGCCGAACTGCACGTCACCTATGGTCTCGTTGCCCATCCACTTCTTGGTGTCCTTGATCCACTTCAGGATCGGCAGGATGTTCACGCTGCCGGAGTTGGAGTCGGACGTGCGCAGGAACGAGAAGACCTCGTTGGCCCCGTTGTTGCCCTTGTAGACGTTCCAGGTGTGGCCGCCGAGGGTGACGCTGCCCTGGGAGGTGCCGAGCGGTCCGACGGCACCGTTGTAGTTGACCCAGAGCATGATCTCGTAGTCGTAGTCGGTGTCCCAGATGTCGTACGACGTGTTGTACGCGCCGGACGACGGCACCGTGACGTTGTAGCTGCTGGTGAGCGAGGACAGGGCGGTGATCGACTTGTTGATCACCTTCTTGGAGTTGGGGTAGGACTTGATGCCGCCGGTGTTGGGGTGGTTGGCCCAGACGCCCCAGTTGGTGCCGGAGTTGGCCCAGACGCATTGGCTGCCGGCGCCGGAGCCCCAGATGTTGTTGTAGAGGGTGTAGCCGTTCAGGCTCGTGTTGCCCCACTGGTCGCAGGAGTTCCACACGGCGGCGGAGGCGGGGGCGGAGGCGAGGCCGACCGTGGCGCCGAGCGCGAGGGCCGGCGCCAGCAGGGCCTTGGTGAGCCTGCTCAGGGTGTGTGTTGGTGCCATGGTGTCCCTTCCATGGGTGGGGGGAACTGCGGGGGGATCACCGCGCTCTCACGGTGAGGACGCGGTCCTCTCCGGCGACGAGGTCGAGGGGCTCGCCGCCGGAGGAAGTCCTGAGTTCGACACGGGTGCTGCGGCTCGGCCGGAGCACGGCGGTGGCGCTGCCGTCCCGGCTCCAGGTGAGGTCCAGTCCGGCACCGAACCGGGTGCGCACACCGCGCAGCGCGCCGCCGGGGAGGTCCGGCGGGAGCGCGGGGAGCAGTACCAGCCGGTCGGGGGTGGACTGCACGAGCATCTCGATCAGCACGGCGGGCAGGGTGTGCGCGGCGTCGGCGTTGTAGACGTCACGGCCCGGGTAGTGGGCGCTCATCAGGGAGGCGTGGAAGAAGTCGCCGTCCAGGACCCGGCCGAGGGCGTCGGCGACGCGGGCGCCGTCGCGGAGCCGGGCGGCGACCAGGGCGTGGTGCAGGTGGCCGTGCGCGGAGTCGTTCTCGGCGCCGCGCAGTTCCAGGGCGCGGTGGGCGGCTGCCGCGAGGCCGGGGGTGTCGTAGGGGGTGATCTCGTCCAGCGGCCAGACCCCGTAGAGGTGGCTGAGGTGACGGTGGTCGTAGGAGTCCGCCAGGCCCGGCCAGGCCCATTCGGCCAGCGCCCCGTCCTCGTTCACGCGGTGCGGCGGGAGCCGGTCGGCGAGGGCGCGCCAGCGCTCCGCGTCCGGGGTGCCCGGGTGGTAGGCGGCGGCGGTGCGCAGGGCGTGGCGGGCCGCGGAGAGGTCCATGGCCGCGTTGATCGTGCCCCAGCTCGCGTTGGCGGGGCGGTTCTCGGGTGAGTAGGACGGGACGACGACGAGGTGGCCTTCCTCGTCGGTGCGGGTGAGGAAGTCCTCGTAGAAGAGGGCGACTTCGGCGAGGGCGGCGGCGGTGCGCGGGTCGCGGGCGCCCCGGGTCTCGTCGTGGTCGACGAGCGGCTTGAGCAGCCAGTCGGCGCCGGCGGTCCACAGGTGCAGCGGGTACTCGCGGTCGAAGTGGTAGGAGTGGCCGGACTCGCCGTCGGTGTGGGCGGGGGCGACGGCTCCCCGGGTGCCGAAGACCGCGCCGGCGTTGTCGCGCCAGTCGGGCAGGTGGCGGTGGACCAGGCGGGCGTGGGCCTCGGTGACCTCGGGGAGGGCGGCGGCCGCGGCCGAGGCGGTCTGCAGGTTGAGGTTGGCGTCCTGGGTGAAGGCGCCCGACCAGGCGGTGTTCCAGTCGCCGGTCCACAGACCGGTCAGGCGGGGCGGGAACAGGCCGCTGGCGCTCAGCAGGTGGTAGCGGCCGGCGGCGAAGAGGCGTTCCAGCAGGGCGGTGCTGCGCGGCCGCTTGAGCAGCTCGGAGCCCGGCAGGGCGCGTTCGGCGGGGTCGGCGCGCAGGTCGAGCGTGACGCGCTGGTAGGCGGTGCGGTGCAGGGCGACGTGGCGGTCGAGGAGTTCGCCGTGGTCGGCGGGCAGGTCGCGCAGGGCACGGCCCTCGGCGACCACGTCGAGTTCGTCGGTGTGCCGGAACACCCGGGTGAGGATCAGCACGCAGCGGGCGCCCTCGATGCGCACGCCCGGGGGCACCAGGGTCGTGGTTCCGCCGGTGACGGTGATCCGGCTGACGCCGGTGCAGGCCAGGTCGCTGTCCGGGTAGCGGGCGCGCAGGCTGAGCAGGGCGCCCTCGGGGGTGAGGACGGCTCCGTGGCCGACGCCCAGTCCGGCGGGGGCGCCGGGCAGCCGGTGGTCCAGGTCGATGCCGAGGGTCAGGTCGGGACCGGTGACGTGCTGGACGATCACGTCGTCCGCCCGGGAGACGAACACCCGCCCGGTCCAGCCGTCGCAGGTCGCGCTCACCACGCCGGTGGTGAAGTCGACGTCCCGGCGGTAGCCGGGGCGGTCGCCGGCCGGCCGGTTCAGCCGGACCTGGAACGCGGGGTGGAACGGCTGCACCCATTGCAGCGGGCGTCCGTCCGTGAAGCTCTCGGCGGCGGCGGTGTCGCCCGCCAGGAGGCGGTCCTGCACGGCGGCGAGGGCGGCGGCGAGCCGCGGCGGCCGGGGATCCCGGCCGTTGGGCCGCACCAGGGTGTGATGCGTGACGACGACCCGCTCGGCGTTCGGGTCGCCGAACACAAGAGCACCGTGGTGGCCGTTGCCGCTGAGGAAGGCGTCCTCCCAGCGGCCGGCCGGCCGTGGCTCCCAGGTGCCGTGGACGGGGGCGGAGTCGGTCATGGCCTCAGCACCGCCGCCCCGTAGCGGCCGAGCGTGACACGGCCGGTCACGTCGGTGCCGGTCAGCAGGTCACGGTGGGTTCCGGGCACCTCCACGGTGACCGGTTCGCGGCTGTGGTTGAGCACGAACAGCACCTCTCCCCGGCGCACGGCTTCCACCTGCCCGGGCAGTCCGTCGAGCACCGGCCGGATGCCCGCGCCCTCTGCGACCCGGGCCAGCAGGTCGCGCAGCGCCCCGGGCTCCGGGAGCGTGGAAAGGTACCAGGCCCGGCCCTTGCGCAGGACGGCGGGCAGTCCGTCGAGTTCACCGCCCTGGTAGGGCACGGTCTCGTCGGCGGTGCCGTCGCCTTCCAGCTCCTCGGACCACAGGGTGCCGTGGAAGCCCTGGCAGGCGACGGTCTCCCCCTCGTCCAGCGGCCACCACTCGTGCAGCGTGCGGATGCCGAACAGCTCCCGCAGCCGGGCGTCCATGCCGCCGGGGCGGACCCGGTCGTCCTCGTCGGCGACGCCGGTGTGGAACCCGCACACCAGGGTGCCGCCCCGGCGCACGTAGGCGAGGAGGTTGCCGATCGAGGTGTCGGTGAGCGCGTACAGCTGCGGCACGACGACCATCGCGTACGGCGTCAGGTCGTGCCCGGGATGGGCGAAGTCGGTGGCCAGGTGCGCCTGCCACAGGGCCCGGTGCCAGGCGCGCAGCACGTCCGGGTACTCCACCCGGCTCGACAGGCGGCCGTCGTGGGCCCCGGCCCACCAGGCGTCCCAGTCGTGCAGGACGGCGATGGGCGCGGTGACGGGCCGGCCGGTCACCTCGGGGGCGATCCGCGCGAGGTCGGCGCCGAGCCGCTTGACCTCCTGGTAGGTCCGGCCGTCCTCCCCCGCGTGGCTGACCATGCCGGAGTGGAACTTCTCGGCGCCCTGCCGGGACTGCCGCCACTGGAAGTAGCAGACGGCGTCGGCGCCCCGGGCCACGGCCTGCAGGGACCACAGCCGGTTCAGGCCCCGGGGCTTGGGGTGGTTCACGCCCCGCCAGTTGACCGGCCCGGCCGCCTGCTCCATGAGCATCCAGGGCCCGCGTGCCTGGGAGCGGGTCAGGTCCTGGACGAGGGCGCCGCTCTGCGCGCCGAGCGGGTCGCGCGGGTCGGGGTAGAGGTCGACGGAGACGACGTCCTCCTCCGCGGCCCAGCGCCAGCCGTCCTGCCCGGACCACAGCGGCATGAAGTTGGTGGTGACCGGGATGTGCGGGGTGTGGCGGCGGACGATGTCCCGCTCGGCGGTGAAGCACTCCAGGAGCATGTCGGAGGTGAACCGCCGGAAGTCCAGGACCTGGCCGGGGTTGCGCAGGTAGTGCGGCTGGCGGGGCGGCAGGATGCCGTCCCAGGTGTCGTAGCCCTGGCTCCAGAAGGCGGTGCCCCAGGCCTCGTTGAGGGCGTCCAGCGTGCGGTACTTCTCACGCAGCCAGCGCCGGAAGGCAGCCGCGGCCTCGTCGCCGTAGTCGTAGGTGCAGTACTCGTTGTTGATGTGCCACATGGTCAGGGCCGGGTGGCCCGCGTAGCGGGCGGCCAGGTCCTCGGTGATGGCGGCGGCGTAGCGCCGGTAGGTGGCGCTGGAGTGCGAGAAGTGCTGCCGTCCGCCCCACCACTCGGTGCGGCCGTCCTCGGTGACGGGCAGGGTGTCGGGGTGCAGCCGGCCCATCCAGGGCGGGGGCGAGGCCGTGGGGGTGGCGAGCACGACGCCGACGCCGTGGTCGTGCATCAGGTCCATCAGGGTGTCCAACGGGCCGAACTCCCGTGCGCCGGGCTCCGGTTCCAGCGTCGACCAGGAGAACACCCCGAGGGTGACGGAGTTGACGCCGGCGGCCTTCATCAGCCGGACGTCCTCGTGCCAGGTCTCCCGCGGCCACTGCTCCGGGTTGTAGTCGCCGCCGAAGAGCAACCGGCCCCTGGTCGCGTCACCGAGGTCGGGCATCAGGCGGGCTCCCCGTACTGGACGCCGCGCCCGTTGGTGGCGACGTAGACCCGGCCGTACACCCGCGGGTCGCCGGTGATGGCGGCGCCGATCCAGCCCCACTGGTGCCGGTCGTCGTTGACGCGGACCCAGGTGCTCGCCTCGTCGTCCGAGCGGTACACGGCCGTGACGCTCTCGGTGGCGCCCACCATGTAGAGCGCCGGGTAGGAGGCGCCCTCGGCGGCCTTGCCGAAGCCGAGGGTGTACGACGCCCAGCAGCTGGTGACCTTGCGGAAGCTCGCGCCCCCGTCGGTGGAGCGGTACAGCCCGTTCCACTTCAGGCTGAGCCAGAGGTCGCCGGAGCGGCCCGGGGCTGCGACGAGCTGGAACTCGCTGTCGCCGGAGCTCAGGCCGTCGGCCCGGGCGGTGAAGGTGCGGCCGCCGTCGGTGCTGGCGAACAGCGTGCCGGTGGTGATGTCGAAGGCGTAGAAGCGCCGCGGGTCGGCGGGGCCGGCGACCGGGGCGGCGCCCCGGGGGAAGGAGGCCACCTCGGACCAGGTGGCGCCGTTGTCCGCCGAGCGGAAGCCGGGGTTGTCCGCGCCGAAGGACCACAGCAGCACGCTGCCGTCGGCGTTGGCGGCGATCGGCCCGGGCGCGCTCCTGGCCGGGGCGGGCTGGGACGCGAACGGGGCCCAGGTTTTGCCCCCGTCGGTCGACCAGGCCCCGTTGCCGTGGTCGCCCCAGCCCGCCCGGACCACGTACGACGGCTTGGCCGCGGCCAGCGACAGGCCGGTCGACGTGCCGAACACCGGGTTCGACGCCATGCCGCGCGAGGGCGACGCCGTCAGGCGCTCGTGGTACATGACGCCGATATCCCCGGACCCGCTGAGCAGGTGCGCCTCGCCGGCCGGGGGCGAGAGGAGCTGGCGGACGGAGGCCTCCTCCAGGCCGCGGATCTGCGGGGCCCAGTGCGTGAGGTCGCGGGTGCCGTACAGGGTGGCGCCGGTGCCGTAGACGACGTGTTTCGAGTCGTACGGGTCGAGGGCGAGGGCCTGGATCCACCAGCCGAACTTGGGCTTGTCGCCGCCCCACTTGAGGTACGGCGTCTCGGAGACGTCGAGGACGGCCGTGTCCTTCAGGGAGGTCCAGGTGCGGCCGCCGTCGGTGGAGCGGAACACGGTGTCGATCTCGGTCCAGCGGTTGTTGGTGGAGACGACGAGCGTGCCGGGGCGGCGGGCGTCGACGGCGACCCCGCCGTAGCCGAAGGAGTCGGTCCCGCCGTCGCTCGTGGTGCCGCCGGGTTTCACGGGCGTGACCTCGGTCCACTTGCCGTTGGTGGTGCGCAGCTTGTGCACGCTGCCGTCGGACTGGCCGTTGGGGCCCGGGCCGTCGGCGTAGGTGACGTACAGCTCGCGCGTGTGCCGGTCGTACGCGGCGCGGACCGGCACCTTGGCGGCCTTGCCCGCGGGCTGCCCGGGGACGGCCTCCCAGGTGGTGCCGTCGGCGGTGCGGTACAGGTTCGCGGTGGTGCCGTCGGAGTCGCCCCATCCGGCGTAGACGGTGCGGCCGGCCGCGACCAGGAGCGTGATGCCCTGCCCGGTGGCGCTCGGGGCGGCCGGGAAGCTCACCGGCTGCCAGGTGGCCCCCCGGTCGGCCGACCTGAGCAGCCCGTCGTGCCGGGTCCCGAGCCACAGCGTGTCGCTGTCGCGCGGGTCGACGAGCAGCCGCTCACCGCACCCGCGTCCGTCCTCGTTGGCCCCGAGCTTCACGGAGAGGTCGGTGCGCCGCCAGGTCGCTCCGCGGTCGTCGGAGCGCAGCACGGCCCCGTTGCCGGCCCACGGCTGGGTGTACGTGCCGAGGGCCAGGTACAGCCGGTTGGGACGGGCCGGGTCGACGGCCATGGCCTCCACGCCCAGCAGGTTCCAGTCGTCCCAGCCGATGTGGTCGACGAGCGGCACCCACCGGCCGGTCCGGTCCTCCCAGCGGTAGGCACCGCCGATGTCGGTACGGGCGTAGGCGAGACCGCGGACGGCGGGGTGGAACAGCACGCCCGTGATGAATCCGGTGCCGCCCTGGACGACGTTGCGCCAGCGGTAGGCACCGCCTGCGGCGGGGACGGCGGCGTGCGCGCGCCCGGGCAGGGTCGGGACGGTGGTGAGCGCGGCGGCGGCCGCGGTCCCGGCCAGGACGGCTCTTCTGCTGGGGCGGGACGCGTGCATGACATACCTCGTCTTCGTGAAGGGGGAGGGGGGACGCAACCTGGGGGCGCGGGGAACCGCGCGAGCGGCCGCGGCGAGGCCGCGCACGGGAGGCGAGGGACAGCCCCGCGGCGCGAGCCGTCAGCCCTTGACCGCGCCGGTGAGCATGCCCTTCTTGAAGTGCCGCTGGACGAAGGGCGACAGCACGGCGACCGGCAGCAGGGCCATCACCATGACCGCCATCTGCACCGCGAGCCCCGACAACTGGCCCGTCTTGATGGCCTGTCCGAGACCGACCGGCGCTTCCTGCTTCTGCACGAGCTGGATCATCACGTTCTGCAACGGCATCATGTCCTGGTCGTTCAGGTAGAGCGACGCGTTGAACCAGGCGCTCCAGTACCCGACGGCGTAGAACAGCGTGATCACCGCGAGGACGGCCCGTGACAGCGGCATCACGATCTGCCAGAGGATGCGGAAGTCCCCGGCGCCGTCGATGCGCGCGCTGTCGACGAGTTCCTGCGAGATCCCCATGAAGAAGCCGCGCAGCACGAGGATGTTGAAGACGCTCACCGCGCTCGGCAGGATCAGCGCGAGATAGCTGTCGGTCAGGCCCAGGGACTGCACGAGCAGGTAGGTGGGGATGAGGCCGGCGCTGAAGAACATGGTCGCCAGCAGCGTCATCAGGATCCAGCGGTGGCCGAGGGACCCGCTGCGGGAGAGGCCGTAGGCGCACAGGACGGACACCGCCATGGAGAACAGCGTGCCGACCAGGGTGACGAGGACGCTGATGACCGCGGCGCGGGTGACCTGGCCGCCGCTGAGCAGTTCCCGGTACGCGATGAAGGTGATGCCCTTGGGCACCAGCACCAGGCCGCCCGCCTCGTCGATGGTCCTGCGCGAGGAGAGGCTGGTGACGATGACGATCCACAGCGGGAAGAGGATGGCCAGGCAGGCGAACGACAGGGCGATGCCCTTGCCCGCGAGGCCGGCCCTGGAGGGCGCCTCCTCCCACGCGGGGCGGGGCGGGGCGGCCCACGGGCGCGGCTTGTCCACCGGTTTCCCGACGACGGCGGTCACTTCTTGTACACCCCCTGCTCGCCCATGAGATGGGCCACCTTGTTCGCGGCGAGGACCAGGCCGATGCTGACCACGCCCTTGATCAGACCGGCGGCGGCCGCGTAGCTGAAGTCCTGGTTGCGCACGCCGTTCCACCACACGAAGGTGTCGAGGACCTCTCCCGCTCCGGGTCCGACGGCGTCGCGTTGCAGCAGGATCTGCTCGAACCCGACGGTCAGGGCGTCGCCGACGCGCAGCACCAGCAGCAGCGCGATCACCGGGCGCAGGGCGGGCAGCGTGACGTGCCACATGCGGCGCCAGCGTCCGGCCCCGTCCATCGCGGCCGCCTCGTAGTGGTCCTGGGACACCGAGGCCAGGGCGGCGAGGAAGACGATGATCCCCCACCCCGCGTCCTTCCACACGCTCTGCGCGGTGAGCAGGAAGGCGAAGGTGTCCGGGTTGGTCATGATGTCGATGCCGTCGTACCCGTTCTGCCGCAGCAGCTGGGAGAGCATCCCCGCACCGCCGAACATCTGCTGGAAGACGGCGATGACCAGCACCCACGAGAAGAAGTGCGGCAGGTAGAGCACCGCCTGCGCGACGGCCCGCACCCGGGGCCGGACCACGCTGTTGATGAGCAGCGCGAGCAGGATCGGGATCGGGAAGAACAGCACGAGCTGGACGAAGAACAGCACCAGCGTGTTCTCGACGGCGTTCCAGAAGGCCGAGTCCGCGAAGATCCGCTGGAAGTTCTCCAGGCCCACGAACGGGCTGTTCAGGATGGAGACGACGCCGTTGTCGCTGATGTAGGGGTCGTAGTCCTGGAAGGCGACGACGTTGCCGAGGATGGGCAGGTAGTTGAAGACCAGCACCAGCAGGACGGCCGGCAGCGTCATCAGGACCAGGACGCGGTCGCGCCGGAACCTGTGCCGGAGGCTCAGCTTGCCCGCAGGTGGCTTCTCCCGGGAACCGGTCGCCTCCGGTGACGCCACCGGTTTCTTCCCGGACGTTCCGGCCTCGGTGCTGCTCCGAGGCACCGTGCTGTGGGACACGGCTGTTCTCCTTGCCTCAGAGCCGGGTCAGCTCGCCGCCGGGCCGTTCTCGTCGAGAAGCTTCTGGTACCAGTCGCGCAGCTTGTCGCCGCCCTTGCTCTTCCAGTCGGAGACGAACTGCTGCATGTCGCCGATCTTCTTCCGGCCGCGGACGATGTCGTCCTCGAGCTGCTCGACGTCGTTGGTGAGGTTGGTGTAGCGGGCGGGCTCGGTGATCTGCATGCCCCAGAAGGAGGACTTCCTGGCGAACGCGCCCATCCGCTGCTGCCACTCGACCTGGCCCTTGGCGACCTCGGGGAAGTCGGGGTGCGCGAGGGTCGCGGCGGGGCTCGCGACCATGACGTAGGCGTTCATCACCTCGATGTTGCCCTTGTCGGTCTTGACGGGGACGCCGTCCTTGACGGTGTAGTGGGTGCCTTCGACGCCGTAGTTGGTCATCATGTACTCCTTGGTGCCGTACGGCGCCGCGGTGACGTTGGCGACGGCCAGCACGTCGCGGATGACCGACTCGGAGGCCTTCTTGTTGACGAAGGCGAAGATGCCGGCGGGCTGGTCGGCCCACAGCACGGGGTCGCCGCCGTCATGGCCCCAGACGTCCATGCCCCAGATCTTGAACTCCGGGTTCTGAGTGGCCTGTTCGGCGGTGCGGCCCCACCACTGGGAGATGTTGTTGGGGTAGATCAGGAACTCGCCCGCCGCGAACTTCGGGCCCGGGTCGGGGGCGTTCTTGCCCATCTTGGAGTCGGGGTGGACGACCCCGGCGGCGAAGAGCTTGCGGGACCACTCCAGCGCCTCGAGGAACTCCTCGGTCTCGATGCGGTTGACGAGCTTGCCGTCGACGAGGTGCCAGCCGAGGGGCTTCTCGCTGCCGGAGAGCACACCGAAGGCCTGGAACGCGGTCCACTTCATGTCCAGGCAGGCCCACCGCCTGGCCCTGGCGTTGGTGATGTCCTTGGCCAGCTCCATGAACTCGTCGCAGGACTTCGGGACTTGATAGCCCTCCTTCTCGAAGATGTCCTGCCGGTACAGGGGCACCATGGAGGGGGCGGACGGCGCCGGCATGGGCAGGCCGCGCAGCTTGCCGCCGAAGATGGAGCGCCGCCACGCGTCGGTCGGGATCGCCGCGAGGTTCGGGTACTTCTTGACCTCGTCCCCGGACAGGTAGGGGCCGAGGTCGGCGAACTTGCTGATGATGGCGCTGGGTATCTTGCCGCCCATGTTCCACCCGGGGACGACCACCACGTCCGGGACGTCGCTGGAGGCGAGGACCGCGCCGAGCTTCTGGTCGTAGGTGTTGCCGTCCTGGTTCTGCCAGACGACGTCGACGCCGATCAGGTCGTTCATCGCCGTGTAGTAGGCGTTGTTCTGCTTCGGCGGCGAGCCCCAGAACGGCGACATGACGGTGACCTTGCCGCCCTTGCCGAGCTTCTCGGCGACCGAGGTCTTCAGGGTGGAGAGGTCCAGCTTGCGGGTGAAGCCGATGGCCGAGCCGTTCCTGGACGGGATGTCCGGCTTCACCACGTTGCTGGCCACGTAGGCGGGCAGGATCTTCTCGGCGTCCTTGCCCGACGTGGTGCCCTCCCGCGAGCCGCTGTCCGACCCGCCGCACGCGGAGAGCAGCGGCACCCCACCGGCCACCGCTGCGGTGGCGACCGCCGTGGAGGCGAGGAAACTTCTCCGGCTCGGTCCCGAGGAGGCGGAGGCGGCGTTCGGCGTCATTGCGTCAACCCTTCATGGCACACCAGGACACCCGGCGGAGGCCGTCGGCTGCGGTGTCTCGAGTGGAACTGGCTGAGCTGAAGCGCACCGTCGACCCGGGGCATCACCGGTTCCGCAGTCGAAGCGCTTCGATGTTGCTGCGAGGTTAAGTGAACGCCCCAGGGTGCACAAGGGTCGTCCCCAAACTTCCTCCTGACCTTGATAAGGGACCTTTCCTCATGCACGACTTGAAGGATGACGTCGGTCTCTTGACACCCGGCCCGTCGTCGAATGAGCATCGAAGCGCTTCGAAAGCGCCTCGCCGATTCAGCGCAAGGGATCCCACGTGACCGCACACACGCCACCCACCGCACCGTTCCGCGATCCGCGGCTGCCCTTCGCCGAACGCGTCGACGACCTGCTGGGGCGGCTCACCCTCGACGAAAAGATCTCCTTCCTGCACCAGTTCGCGCCCGCCGTCGAACGGCTCGGCATCGCCGCGTTCCGCACCGGCCAGGAGGCGCTGCACGGCGTCGCCTGGATGGGACCCGCGACGGTGTTCCCGCAGGCCGTCGGGCTCGGCGCGACCTGGAACCCCGACCTGGTACGGCGGGTCGGTGACGCCGTGTCCCGGGAGGTCCGCGCGATGCGCGCCAAGGACGACCGGGTCGGCCTCAACGTGTGGGCCCCGACGGTCAACCTGCTGCGCAACCCCCTGTGGGGCCGCAACGAGGAGGGCTACTCGGAGGACCCGAAGCTGACCTCGGCGATCGCCACCGCCTACACGCACGGCCTGCGCGGCGACCACCCGGTGTACTGGCGCACCGCGCCCGTGCTGAAGCACTGGCTCGCCCACAACAACGAGACGGACCGCTCCACGACGTCGAGCTCGGTGCGCCCGCGGGTGCTGCACGAGTACGACCTGCGCGCCTTCCGCGACACCGTCGAGGCGGGCGCGGTGGCCGGCGTCATGCCGGCGTACAACCTGGTCAACGGCCGCCCCAACCACGTCTCCCCGTACCTGCGCGAGCACCTGCGCACCTGGACCGGCCAGGAGCTGCTCGTCTGCTCGGACGCGGGCGCGCCGAGCAACCTGGTCGACTCCGAGCACTACTTCGACACGCACGAGGAGGCGACGGCCGCCGCGCTCGTCGCGGGCGTCGACAGCTTCACCGACCACGGCACGGACTCCTCGCAGATGACCGGGCGGCTGCGCGGCGCCCTGGAGCGCGGCCTGCTGACGGAGGCGGATCTCGACACGGCCGTCCGGCGCCAGCTCTCGGTCCGCTTCCGGCTCGGCGAGTTCGACCCGCAGGACGACCCGCACCCGGCGACGGCCGCGTTCGACACCCCCGGGCACCGCGCCCTCGCGCGGGAGGCCGCCGAGCAGGCGATCGTGCTGCTGAAGAACGACGGGCTGCTGCCGCTGGCCGCCGGCACCCGGGTGGCCGTGGTGGGGCTGCTCGCCGACGAGTGCAAGCTCGACTGGTACAGCGGCACCCTCATCCACCGTTCGACCCCGCTGGAGGGCCTGTACGAGCGGTTCGGGGCGGAGCGGGTGGAGTTCGCCGAGGGCGTGGACCGGGTCCGGCTGCGGACGGCCGCGGGCGCTTTCCTGCACGTGCCGGTGGCGCAGGACGCGGCCGACGAGGTGCGCGGCGCGGAGGGCGCGCTCGACCCGGCGCTGCTCGCGGGCCGCACCGACCTGCCCCCGCTCACCACCGACGCGGCCGGCACCGAACTGGCCCTGGTCGACTGGGGCGGGGGCGTACTGACCCTGCGGGCGCCCGACGGCCGCTACCTCTCGGTCGCCGAGGACGGGTACGTACGCGCCGCCGCCGACCAGCCGGGCGGCTGGGTCGTGCAGGAGACGTTCAGCCTGGAACCGCACGGGGACGGGCACCTCCTCAGACACCTGGGAACGGGTCGCCACGTCTGTGTCTCCGCCGACGGCGTGAAGGTTGCCGACGAGGATGCCGAGGTCTTCGGGCTGGTCGTCGCCGAGCGCGGCGAGGAGGCGGTGGCGCGTGCCGCCGCGCGGGCGGACGTCGTCGTGGTGGTCGCGGGCAACGACCCGCACCTGGGCGGCCGCGAGACCGAGGACCGTACGACGCTGCGCCTGCCGGACCACCAGGAGCGGCTGCTGCGGGCGGCCCGGGCGGCGAACCCGGCCACCGTGCTGGCCCTGGTCTCCGCCTACCCCTACGCCGTCGACCCGGCGGACCTGCCGGCCGTGCTGTGGACCGCGCACGGCGGCCAGGCGGCCGGCACCGCCCTGGCCCGGGTCCTGGCCGGCGACGTCTCCCCGGCCGGCCGCCTGCCGCAGACCTGGTACGCCTCCGACGCCGACCTGCCCGGCCTGCTCGACTACGACGTGATCGGCAGCCGCCAGACCTACCTCTACTTCGAGGGCACGCCCCTGTTCCCCTTCGGCCACGGCCTGTCCTACGCCTCGTTCGCCTACGACGGCCTGACGGCCCGGGTCGAGGACGGGTCGGTGCGCGTCTCCTTCTCCGTCACCAACACCGGAGAGGTCACCGCCGACGAGGTCGCCCAGCTCTACGCCCGGGCCCTCGACCCCGCCGTCCCCCGCCCGCGCCGCGAGCTGCTGGACCACCGGCGGATCACGCTCGCCCCGGGCGCGACGGCTCGGCTGCACTTCGACGTCGCGCTGTCCGCCTTCGCGTTCTGGGACGCGGCCCACGACCGGTGGCGGGTGGAGCCGGGCGCCCACGAGCTGCTGGCGGGGGCGTCCAGCGAGGACGTCCGGCTGCGGACGGTGCTCACGCTCGACGGCGACCCGGCCCCGCCGCGCGCGGTCCTCACGGACGGCCTGGCCGCGGCCTCCTTCGACGAGCAGCGCGGCATCGAGATCGTCGACCGCACCAAGGTGTCCGGCGACGCGGTGACGCCGGCGGACCCCGCCGGGGGCGAACTGGTCTACCGTTCTTGCGACTTCGGGCGTGGCGTCTTCGGGGTGACGGTGGAGGTGGCCGGCTCCGGCACGGTCGAGCTGTCCCTGGACGGCGGCCCGGTGCTCGCGGTGCTGTCCACCCCCGCGCCCACCGCGGGCCCGTACGACTACGTCCGGCTGAGCGCGTCCGTCGCCGCCGCCGGTGTCCACGACGTGCACCTCGGGCTGCGCGGCCCGCTGCGGCTCGCGCACGCCGGCTTCTCCGGTTGAGGGTCCGGAACAGGCCGGCACCAAGAAGGGGCCCGGCACCGGAAGGCATCGGTGCCGGGCCCCTTCGCAGACTATATGAAAACGGTTCTCATGAGCCAGAGGGTCAGAGGGCGATGCCGGTGAGGACCATCACGCGCTCGTAGGTGTAGTCCTCCATGGCGAACCGCACGCCCTCACGGCCCACGCCGGACTGCTTGACGCCGCCGTACGGCATCTGGTCGGCACGGTAGGACGGGACGTCGCCGATGACCACGCCGCCGACCTCCAGGGCCCGGTGGGCGCGGAAGGCGGTCTGCAGGTCGTGCGTGAACACGCCCGCCTGGAGGCCGTACTTGGAGTCGTTGACGGCGGCGAAGGCCGCGGCCTCGCCGTCCACCTTCTGCACGGTGAGGACCGGTCCGAAGACCTCCTCGCAGGAGATCGTCACGTCGGCCGGGACCTCGGCCAGGACGGTCGGCGCGTAGGAGGCGCCGTCGCGCTCGCCGCCGGTGAGCAGCCGGGCACCGGCGTCCACGGCCTCCTGCACCCACTTCTCGACCCGCTGGGCGGCCTCCTCGCTGACCAGCGGGCCGACGTCGGTGGCGTCGTCGCTCGGGTCGCCCGTCACCTGGGCCTCCACGGCGGCGACGATGCGCGGCAGCAGCCGGTCGTACACCGAGGCGTCGGCGATGACGCGCTGGACGGAGATGCAGGACTGACCGCCCTGGTAGTTGGAGAAGGTGGCGATGCGGTTCGCCGCCCAGTCCAGGTCCTCGTCGCTCGCCCAGTCGGCGAGGACGACGGCCGCGCCGTTGCCGCCCAGCTCCAGGGTGCAGTGCTTGCGGGGCACCGAGTCCATGATCGCGTAGCCGACCTTCTCGGAGCCGGTGAAGGAGATGACGGGCAGGCGCTCGTCCTGCACCAGGGCGGGCATCTTGTCGTTGGCGACCGGCAGGATGCTCCACGAGCCCTCGGGCAGCTCGGTCTCGGCCAGCAGCTCGCCGATGATCAGGCCGGACAGCGGGGTGGCCGGGGCCGGCTTGAGGATGATCGGGGCGCCGGCGGCGATGGCCGGGGCGACCTTGTGGGCGCAGAGGTTCAGCGGGAAGTTGAAGGGCGCGATGCCGAGCACGACGCCCTTCGGGAAGCGGCGCGTGAGGGCGAGCCGGCCCTGCCCGCCGAGGTCGGTGTCGAGACGCTGGGCCTCGCCGCCGTTGAACCGCCGGGCCTCCTCGGCCGCGAACCGGAACACCGACACGGCACGGCCGACCTCGCCGCGCGCCCACTTCATGGGCTTGCCGTTCTCGGCCGAGATCAGCCGCGCGATCTCCTCGGTGCGCTCGGCGAGGCGCTTGCTGACGTGGTCCAGGGCGGCGGCGCGCACGTGCGCCGGGGTGGCGGCGAACGCGTCGCGCACGGCGTACGCGGCGGCCACGGCCTCCTCGACCTGCGCGTCCGTCGGCACGCTCACCTTGCCCACGAGCCGCCCGTCCCACGGGGAGGTGACGTCGAAGGTGTCCTCGCCGGTGGCCTGGCGGCCGGCGAGCCAGAAGGCGTGGGTGGAGGTCATGTTCGTTCCGGCCCTTCGGCGTTGGGGGTGATCCAGAGGTACGGGACCAACCGTAGGGGCGCCGTGGCCGAAGGGCGCTTGTCCGGGGCGTAGCAGTGGCGGCCGGGGACACTACGGTTTGGCTAGTCGCTGCTGGTCGTCTTCAGGGCCAGCCAGAGCTCCATGCGCACGTCCGGGTCGTCCAGGGAGCGGCCGAGGATCTCCTCGACGCGGCGCATCCGGTAGCGCAGGGTGTGGCGGTGCACGCCCAGGTCGGCCGCCGCCGCGTCCCACTGGCCGTGCCGGGACAGCCAGGCGCGCAGGGAGGCGACCAGGTCGCCGCGGCCCGTGGCGTCGTGCTCGTACAGCGGACGCAGCATGCCGTCGGCGAACGCCCGCACGGCGTCGTCCGCGAGCAGCGGCAGTACGGATCCGGCCGCCATCTGCTCGTGCTCCACCAGGACGCGCCCGCGCCGGCGGGCCACCGACAGGGCCTGCTCGGCCTGCTTGTACGCGGCCGACGCGGCGATGGGCCCGGCCGGTGCCGACAGGCCCACGACCAGCTCGTCCTCCTCGCCCCCGGGCACCTTCTCGCGCACCCCGGTCCGGGCGGTCTCCAGGGCCGCCGCGTACGCCGCGCAGGCCGCCGCCGCGGCACCGCCGTCCGCGGCCAGCACCACCAGCCGCTCCCCCTCCGGAACGACCAGCACGGCCTCCCCGGCCCGGGCCGCCGCGGACTCCACGACGTCGCCGAGCGCCGCGAGGGGGTCGCCTCCGGTGTCCGCGGCGGCGAGCGCGGCGGCGGAGGGCCGGTCGGGGGCCGGAGCGCCCGTCCGCGCCTCCGCACGGGCCAGTGCCGTCGCGGCCGACACCGGCACGCGCTCGGCGACCAGCATCCGGAACGGCGCGTCCAGCAGCCCGCCGTACAGGTCCCCGGCGACCGCCCGCGCGTGGTCCGGCTCCCCGGCCAGCAGCATGCGCAGCACCGCCGCGCCGATCCGCTGCTCGGCCGCCTGGAGGGACCGGGAGCGTTCCGTGGTCAGGGTCAGCAGGGCGACGGCCGAGTGGACGGCGTACCGCTCGGCGGTGCCCAGGGCGGCGGCCGTGCCGACGGCGAGCGCCGCGCGGGGCCGCCGGCCGGTCCCCACGGTGTGCAGTTCGACCCGGTCCTCGTTCTCCGGCCCGCCGGCCACCGACGAGGCCGGCGCCGGGCGGTCCCGCAGCCGCTGCACGTCGCCGGTGAGCCGCGCGGCCCGGCGGCCTGCCCACTCGGGCGCCGCGGCGACGACCGCGCCCGAGGCGTCGTACAGCGCCGCCCACCCGTCGACCTGCGCGGCCAGCGCCGCCAGCAGCCCCTCCGGCCCGCCGGTCTGCGCCTGCCGGGTCAGTTCGCGCTGGGCGGCGAACCCGGCGGTGACGGCCTTGTACTGGTCGGCGGCGATCGCGGCCGACACGGCCTTGCTGATGGCGAGGAAGGGCGTCCGGCGGGGCACCTCCAGCAGCGGCAGGCCCTCCTCCTCGGCCGCGTCGACGAGTGCCTTGGGGATCTCCTCGTAATTCACGCCGACGGCGAAGCCGAGTCCGACCACACCGGCTTCGGACAGCCGCCGCACGTAGCGGCGCATCGCCTCCGGGTCCTCGGCGTCCAGCTTGAGCGCGGTGATCAGCAGCAGCTCCCCGCCCTCCATGTAGGGCACGGGGTCGGCGAGCTCGCTGACGTGCGCCCAGCGGACCGGCACGTCGAGGCGGTCCCCGCCCGCCCGCACGGTCAGCTTCAGCGCGGAGTGGTGGACGAGCGAGGCGAGCGTCGGGGGCATGAGGCCTTCAGGTCTGCGTCAGGGCTGTGGGGGCATTGTGCTCTTTTGGCCGCCGCGTATGAACGACCTGTGACGATTCTGCCTCACCGTACGATCCCCGCGTACCGCGCCCGTGCGCGGCGGGCGGCGGATCTCAGCCCCGGAGGTTCACCAGCAGGGGCGGCGCGTGCTCGCCCTGCACCGTGGTCAGCGACAGCACCGCGTGCCCGGCCGGCACCCCGTGGGCCAGCTCGGAGGCCGACCAGCGCTCGCGCTCGACCTGCCGGACGGTCACCGCCCGGGCGGTCGGCGCCTTGCCGGTGATCACCCGCCGGACCGCGTGCAGCGCCTTGCCGGCCGGGGTCTCGGCGATGATCTGCCGGTCGGTGACGTCACGGGCCTCGGTCCACTCCTTGCCCCACACCTCGGCGAAGTCCTGGCCGTCCCAGGGCGTGAGCCCCGCCAGCGCCATCCGGCAGCCGGTGGCGCCGAGCAGCGGCCCGCGCAGGGGCCGGGCCACGTCGTCCAGCGTCCGCAGGGTCAGCACGACACCGGCGTTCCCGGACCGCAGCCGCTGGATGCTCCGCACGGCCTCGGGCGTCACCACCCCGGTCGCGTCGTCCAGCACCAGACAGGCGAACAGCGACCGGTCCTCGCGTACGGCGACACTGGCCGTGAACTGGGCGAGCACCAGCCGCGCGAGCATCCGGGAGGCGTCGGCGTGCCCGCGCTCGGGCAGGTCGATGCGGACGCGCACGGGGTGGTCGAGGGCCTTCAGCGTGAAGGGCCGCGACTGGCCGGAGGTGTCGAAGAAACCGGCGAAGGCCGGCCGGTCGAGCAGCGCGACCCGGTCGGCGAGCACCCCGCCGACGTCCCCGGGCTGCCCCATCTGCCGCTCCCGGGCGTCGAGCTCGCGCAGCAGCGACTCCTGCCCGGACTCCTGCAGCCCCTGCCGCAGCGCGGCGAACGGCCCCGGCGCCCCGTCCAGGAGCTGCCGCAGCTCCGGTACGGAGGGGAAACGCCCGTGGACGGCGCGGAACGGCCCGAGCAGCTGCGCGAGCACGGTGGTGGAGCGCCGGCTGTCGCTGCCGGGGTGGGGATCGGCGAGGTCCCCGACCAGCCCCTCGGCGAGGACGGCCGCGGCCTCGTCCGGGTCGCTGGTGCCGCCGTACAGGTCGAGGTCGTACTCGGACTCCTGGTTCCCGATGCGCACGACGACGTCGTACGCGTCGGCGGGCCCGAGCCCCGCCCCGGCCCCGCCGACCACCACGACGGCGGCCCGCCCGGCCAGGGCGTGCAGACACAACGACTCGGCGAGCGGCCGCACGACGGTCCCGGTCTTCCCGGAACCGGCGGGACCGACGGCGAGCAGGGAGGTACCGAGCAACTCGGGCCCCAGGGCGAGTCCGGTGCCGCGGTAGGCGTACGGGTTGCGTGGGTCGTCCACGGTGGCGCCCAGCCGCACTTGTCCGGTGAGCAGGTCGTGTCTGGCCACCCGGGTGGGCAGATCGCGCTCTCCGGAGGGGTGCAGGCAGGCGGCGGCACCGTCCTTCAGCACCGCGCCGCTGAAGGTGGAGAGGCTGTGCCGTCCGGTGCGCACCCCCTGCCAGGCCCGCATGATCCGTGCGTGGTCGACGTCCCGCATGAGTCCCGATCGGGCGTCGGCGGCGAGCCTCTCGGCCGCGTCCGCGGCACCGGCGGCGCGGAGCTCGTTCCATTGAGCCAGGTCCTCGTGGGCTGACGGGTGGGCCGTCTGGACCTCGGGTCGGCGGAGTCGCTCGGTGACGAACCGGCGCCAGACCTCGCCCCAGCGGCCGAGCCGGGCCACGCCGACCATGATCGCCAGGGCGACGAGAAGCTCGTACCCCCGGTACACCATGAACGTGCCGGTCTCCCCGAGGTCGCTGTCGGCGCCGCGCCAGGCGTCGGGGACGATCAGGTCGAACGGCACCCACCACCAGTTGCCGAGGTAGCCGTTCTGCAGCAGCGACCAGACCAGCCACCCCACCAGGAAGGCGATCACCGCCCCGCTGAGCAGCTGCCGGGTGGGGATGACGTCGAGTTCCTCCGCGGGACGCGGCCGGTGGCCGAACCGCCACACGCCCGGCGCCGCCTCGGGCCGGGGCGCGCGCAGCCAGGCGAGGAAGGCCGACCCGTCCGGGAGCGGCGGTGTCGCCGGCGGCCGGAGCGGCCGGGGAGGCATCGATAGCCCCTCCGGCGGCCCCCCCGGACGCGGCACCGGGTTCGCATGTGTGCCCCGGGCCTCCTGCGTCCCGTCGCTGTCCATCGCCCTTGCCCCCTGACCAGCCGCTCCGTCCACCATCAGCGAGTCAATCTAACGCCCTCCCCTGGGGAGTTCACCGCTTACGCGCCCGCGTCGTGGGCACCGGTGGCCGAGAGTGCCATGTCCACCCCGGACAAGCCGCAGCGCCGACAACGCCCACATGGAGCATGCCCACCCCCCTCCCCCCGCCCTAGCCTGCGGGAAAAGAAGTCAGAGTGTCTGTACAGGCCCGTCCGCACCACCCCCAGGAGCCCCGCATGAGCGCACTGCCGCAGGAGCGTCGTGTCGTCACCGCCATTCCCGGCCCGAAGTCGCAGGAGCTGCAGGCCCGCCGCACCGCCGCGGTCGCGCAGGGCGTGGGTTCCGTGCTGCCGGTTTTCACCGCGCGCGCGGGCGGCGGGATCATCGAGGACGTCGACGGCAACCGGCTGATCGACTTCGGCTCCGGCATCGCCGTGACGTCCGTCGGCGCCTCCGCCGAGGCCGTCGTACGGCGGGCGTCGGCGCAGCTCGCCGACTTCACCCACACCTGTTTCATGGTCACGCCGTACGAGGGCTACGTCGAGGTCGCCGAGGCGCTCGCCGAGCTCACCCCGGGTGACCACGCCAAGAAGAGCGCGCTGTTCAACTCCGGCGCCGAGGCCGTCGAGAACGCCGTGAAGATCGCCCGTGCGTACACCAAGCGGCAGGCCGTCGTCGTGTTCGACCACGGCTACCACGGCCGCACCAACCTGACGATGGCGCTCACCGCGAAGAACATGCCGTACAAGCACGGCTTCGGGCCGTTCGCGCCCGAGGTGTACCGGGTCCCCGTGGCCTACGGCTACCGCTGGCCGACCGGGCCCGGGAACGCCGGTCCCGAGGCCGCCGCCCAGGCGGTCGACCAGATCAGCAAGCAGGTCGGCGCCGAGAACGTCGCCGCGATCATCATCGAGCCGG
This sequence comes from Streptomyces sp. NPDC044921, assembly GCF_056432865.1. Classification (NCBI taxonomy): domain Bacteria; kingdom Bacillati; phylum Actinomycetota; class Actinomycetes; order Kitasatosporales; family Streptomycetaceae; genus Streptomyces; species Streptomyces sp. NPDC044921. The sequence continues at coordinate 443,713 of NZ_JBWKIF010000003.1, read as the reverse complement.
TGCTCGGCGAGGGCGGCTTCATCGAGCCGGCCAAGGGCTTCCTGCCGGCGATCCGCAAGTTCGCCGAGGACAACGGCATCGTCTTCGTCGCCGACGAGATCCAGTCCGGCTTCTGCCGCACGGGCCAGTGGTTCGCCTGCGAGGACGAGGGGATCGTCCCGGACCTGATCACGACCGCCAAGGGCATCGCCGGCGGACTGCCGCTCGCGGCGGTGACCGGGCGCGCCGAGATCATGGACGCCGCCCACGCGGGCGGCCTGGGCGGCACGTACGGCGGCAACCCCGTGGCCTGCGCGGGCGCGCTCGGCGCGATCGAGACGATGAAGGAGCTCGACCTCAACGCCAGGGCCAAGAGCATCGAGGCCGTGATGAAGGCGCGTCTTTCGGCCATGCAGGAGAAGTTCGACATCATCGGCGACGTGCGCGGCCGGGGCGCGATGATCGCCATCGAGCTGGTCAAGGACCGCGCCACGAAGGAGCCGAACCCGGAGGCGACCGCCGCGCTCGCCAAGGCCTGCCACCAGGAGGGCCTGCTGGTCCTGACCTGTGGCACCTACGGCAACGTCCTCCGCTTCCTGCCGCCCCTGGTGATCGGCGAGGACCTGCTCAACGAGGGCCTCGACATCATCGAGCAGGGCTTCGCCCGCGTCTGAACCCCCGCGGCGCGCATCTGAGCCGCCGTCGGGGCAGGTGAGCCGCCCCGGTTCCGCTTCCGGGGCGGCGAGCGGCAGAGCGTGTGAAGAAGGTGTGCGAGGTGGATGACATGGCGCCGTACGGCCTGTCCTCCGCCCTGCCCCTGTCGTAGGTTCTACCCAGATGAGAGATACACCCCGCCCACAGGGGACTGTGGACGGCATCAGGCCGGGGCCTCCCCAGCTTCGACCTGGTCGTGCCCTCGCGCACACAACCGGAGCCCGAGGCTCTGGATCTCCTCACCGATCGGACGGTCGCCCGCCCCAAACCCCCCGGGGCGCGCGACGTTCCGGTCCGGACGGCCGCCCCGGAACCACCCCCCCCTGTTCCGGGGCGGCCGAACCTCCTTCTCGCCCCCCTCTTCCTTGCGCTCAGTCGGCCGACGCCTCCCGCGCGGCCCGTTCCAGCCTGGCCCGGTGCCTCTGCCACCACGTCTGGTCGCCTTCCGGCGCGTTGTCCGCGGCCGGCGTCAGGCCGGTGCTCCCGTCGATGAGCTCGCGCACGATGTCCGCGTGTCCGGCGTGCCGCTGCGTGTCGGCGATCACCCGCACCAGCACGTGGTGCAGCGTCACCTCCCGCCGCTCCTCGGGCCACCACGGCACGTGCCCGGTCGCGTCCAGGGCGAGCGCCTCCACCGTCCGGTCCGAGTGCCGCCACGCCTGCCGGTAGAGGCCCACGATCCGCTCGCGCGACTCGTCCGGCGTGGCCCACATGTCCGCGTGGGGTTCGGCGTCCCGCGTGTACCACCAGGGCGGCGGCGGTTCCGCGTCGAAGTACGGCCGTCCGAACGTGTCCCCGAGGTACCCCAGCTCCACCCCCGCGACGTGCTTGACCAGCCCGAGCAGGTTGGTCCCGGTCGGGGTGAGCGGGCGGCGGGCGTCGTACTCGGAGAGCCCTTCGAGCTTCCAGAGCAGCGCGTCCCGGGCGTCCTGCAGGTAGCGGAGCAGGTCCGCCTTCGGGTTCGGTGCGGTCATGCCGGGCAGTGTCGCACCCGGCACTGACAGGGCCCGCTCGCGGACGTCCGCGCTCGTGCCAGGCTGTGCCCCATGCCGGTCTCTGCACCCCAGGAACGCGCCCCCTCCCGTGAGCGCCCCGGCGCTCTCGTCCCGCTGTTCGGCCTGCCCGTCCTGCTCTTCGCCCTGATCACCTGGCAGGTCGTGGCCGACGGCCCGCTGCTGCGCCTCGACGAGCGGCTCAGCCGTGTGCTGGTCAACCCGGACCGGTTCTCCGAACTGCTGTCGGACCTGGGCAACGTCGGGGTGGCGGTCCCGGTCCTCGCCGCCGCCCTCGGGTACGCCGCGGTGCGCGGCCACCGCGACGGCACCGGCCGCTGGTGGCTGCCGGTGGCCGCCGCCGCCCTGCTCATGGCGCTGGTCCCGGCGCTGGTCGTCCCGCTGAAGGAGCTCACCGACCGCCCCGGCCCGCCGGTCGTTCCCCCGGGTACCGGCTACTACCCCTCCGGCCACACCGCCACGGCCGTCGTCGCCTACGGCAGCGCGGCCCTGCTCCTGCTCCCCGGGCTCCGCGCCGCCCTCGCCCGCCGCGTCCTGGTCGCCGGGTGCGCCGCCCTCGTGTTCGGCGCGAGCTACGGCCTGGTCCGCCGCGGCTACCACTGGCCGCTGGACGTGGCGGGCAGTTGGTGCCTGGGCGCGGTGCTGCTGGCGTCGCTGTGGCTGTTGCTGCGGCGGACGCCGCCGTCCGGTTCGCCCCGGTGAGACCTAGTCACCGTTCTCCGTGGCCAGCCCCGCCGCCGCCTCGTGCATCGCCAGTTCCAGCAGGGCCGGGTCCGTCAGCAGCCCCGAGCCGTCCGGCGGGACCAGCCAGCGGACGCCGCCGGGCGAGGAACGGCCCGGGTACGGCACGACGATCCAGGTGCCGGCGCCCGCCGTGCGGATGCCCGTGCCGAGCCAGCGGGCCGCGGTGCCGGGCGGCACGAAGAAACCCATGCGCGCGTCACCGAAGTCGACGAGCACGGGGCCGGGTTGGTCGAGGACGCGGCTGAGCACGTCGAGCGTGGCGTAGCCGAGTTCCCCGGGCAGGATGAGCACGTCCCAGGCGCTGCCGGCCGGCAGCAGCGCGACCCCGAGCGGGTTGCGCTCCCACTCCCAGCGGCAGGCCTCGGGATCGGGTGCGACGGATGCGAGCCACTCGACCGCCGACTTGGCCCCTGTCATGAGGAGGACCCCCTTCTTCACTCGTGATGCTCGTGATCCCGCGGACGCGCGCTGCGTCCACGAGGGCGCCACGAGGGAGAAGGAGGTCTCCCCGGGGTCATTACGCGGGTTCCGTGGTCTCGTTGGAGTGAACCGGATCACACCCGCCCGGCCGGATCGGCCGGCTCGTTCAGCTGTCGAAGCCCAGGCCCAGCCGGTCCATCGTCCGCAGCCACAGGTTGCGCCGGCCGCCCCGCGCGTCCGCGCGGGCCAGGGACCACTTGGTGAGCGCGATGCCCGTCCAGGCGAACGGCTCGGGCGGGAACGGCAGCGGCTTCCTGCGGACCATCTCCAGTTCGGTCCGCTCGGTGCGCTCCCCCGCCAGCAGGTCCAGCATCACCTCGGCGCCGAACCGGGTGGCCCCGACGCCGAGTCCCGTGTACCCGGCCGCGTAGGCCACCCTGCCCTGGTGGGCGGTGCCGAAGAACGCCGAGAAGCGGGAGCAGGTGTCGATGGCGCCGCCCCAGGCGTGGGAGAAGCGGACGCCCTCCAGCTGCGGGAAGCAGGTGAAGAAGTGCCCGGCGAGCTTGGCGTAGGTCTCGGGGCGGTCGTCGTACTCGGCGCGGACGCGGCCGCCGTAGGGGTAGATCGCGTCGTAGCCGCCCCACAGGATCCGGTTGTCGGCGGACAGCCGGAAGTAGTGGAACTGGTTGGCGCTGTCGCCGAGGCCCTGGCGGTTCTTCCAGCCGATGGAGGCGAGCTGGTCGTCGGTGAGCGGCTCGGTCATGAGGACGTAGTCGTAGACCGGGACGGTGTAGGAGCGCACGCGGCGGACGAGGTTCGGGAAGACGTTGGTGCCGAGGGCGACCCGGCGGGCGCGGACCCGGCCGTAGGGGGTGCGGACGGCCATGCCCGCGCCGTAGGGCTTCAGGTCCAGGGCGGGCGTGTGCTCGTAGACGCGGACGCCCAGGGCGACGCACGCCCGCTTCAGGCCCCAGGCGAGTTTCGCCGGGTTCAGCATGGCGACGCCCGTGCGGTCCCACAGGCCCGCCCGGAAGGTCGGTGAGTTCACCTGCTCCCGTACGGCGTCGGCGTCCAGGTACTCGACGCCCTCGGCCAGGCCGCGGCGGACCGTCTCCTCGTGCCACTCGCGCAGTTCGCGCGCCTGGTAGGGCTCGGTGGCCACGTCGATCTCGCCGGTGCGCTCGAAGTCGCAGTCGATGGAGTGCCGGGCGACCGCCGCCTCGATGGCGTCGAGGTTGCGGGCGCCCAGCCGCTGGAGCGTGTGGATCTCGCCGGGCCAGCGGGCGAGGCCGTTGGGCAGGCCGTGGGTGAGGGAGGCGGCGCAGAACCCGCCGTTGCGGCCGGAGGCGGCCCAGCCCGCCTCGCGGCCCTCCACCAGCACCACGTCCCGCCGCGGGTCGCGTTCCTTGGCGATCAGCGCCGTCCACAGTCCGCTGTAGCCGCCGCCGACGACCAGCAGGTCACAGGTCTCGGAGGTGGTGAGGGCGGGTTCGGGGCGGGGCCGGCCGGGGTCGTCCAGCCAGTACGGGACCGGCTGGGCGTCGGAGAGCGAACGGGTCCACTGATTCATGGCGCCAGCGGCCATGATTTCAACTCCCTACGGTTATGCCTTTTGTCTGTTGCGGCGATTTCCGATGACCATCGAGATCAGGACGAGCAGGACGGCGACGACGAACATGGCCGTACCGATGACATTGATCTGGACGGGTGTTCCGCGCTGCGCCGAGCCCCAGACGAACATGGGGAAGGTGACGGTCGAGCCGGCGTTGAAGTTGGTGATGATGAAATCGTCGAAGGAGAGCGCGAAGGCGAGCAGCGCACCGGCCGCGATACCCGGCGCGGCGATCGGCAGGGTGACCCGGACGAAGGTCTGGAACGGGCCCGCGTACAGGTCGCGCGCCGCCTCCTCCAGTTTCGGGTCCATCGACATCACACGTGCTTTCACGGCCGTGACCACGAAACTCAGGCAGAACATGATGTGCGCGATGAGGATCGTCCAGAAGCCCAGCTGGGCGCCCATGTTGAGGAACAGGGTGAGCAGCGAGGCGGCCATGACGACCTCGGGCATCGCCATCGGCAGGAAGATCAGCGAGTTCACGGCGCCGCGGGCGCGGAACCGGTAGCGGACCAGGGCGAAGGCGATGAGCGTGCCGAGGAGCGTGGCGCCGAGGGTCGCCCAGAAGGCGATCTGGAGGCTGACCGACAGGGAGCCGCACAGGTCCGAGACCCCGCACGGATCCTTCCAGGCGTCGAGCGAGAACCGCTGCCACTCGTAGTTGAAGCGCCCCTTCGGTTGGTTGAAGGAGAACACCGTCACGATGACGTTCGGCAGCAGCAGATAGGCGAGGGTCAGAAGTCCCGCGATGACGACGAGATTCCTCTTGAGCCAGTTGACGAAGGGCATTTAGACCAGATCCTCCGTCCCGGACCTGCGGATGTAGAAGGTGACCATGAGGAGGATGGCCGCCATGAGGATGAAGGAGAGCGCCGCGGCCGTCGGGTAGTCGAGCACTCTGAGGAACTGCGTCTGGATGACGTTTCCGACCATGCGGGTGTCCGTGGAGCCGAGCAGGTCGGCGTTGACGTAGTCGCCGGCCGCCGGGATGAAGGTCAGCAGCGTGCCGGAGACGACACCCGGCATGGACAGCGGGAAGGTCACCTTGCGGAAGGTCGTCCAGGGCCGGGCGTACAGGTCGCCGGCGGCCTCGTGGAGCCGGCCGTCGATGCGCTCCAGCGAGGTGTAGAGCGGCAGGATCATGAACGGCAGGAAGTTGTACGTCAGACCGCAGATGACCGCCAGCGGGGTGGCCAGCACGCGGTCGCCCGCGGTCAGGCCCAGCCAGCTGGTCACGTCCAGGACGTGCAGCGAGTTGAGCGCGCCGACGAGCGGGCCGCCGTCCGCGAGGATCGTCTTCCAGGCCAGGGTGCGGATCAGGAAGCTGGTGAAGAACGGCGCGATCACCAGGATCATGATCAGGTTCCGCCAGCGGCCCGCCCGGAAGGCGATCAGGTAGGCCAGCGGGTAGCCCAGCAGCAGGCACAGGACCGTGGCGGTGCCGGCGTAGAGCACCGAGCGGACGAACTGCGGCCAGTACGCGGACAGCGCGTCCCAGTAGGTGGCGAAGTGCCAGGTGACCTCGTAGCCCGTCTCCAGCGAGCCCGTCTGCACGGACGTGGAGGCCTGGTAGACCATCGGCAGCGCGAAGAACACCAGCAGCCAGAGGATGCCGGGCAGCAGCAGCCAGTACGGGGTCAGGCGGCCCCGGCGTTTCGGCGGCTTCGGCCCGGGTGCGTCCGGCGCGAGGGGTGGTGGCGCCTCGGTGAGTGTCGACATCAGGCCGCCTCTTCCACTCCGGCCGAGCCCGCTGTCCCGTCGAACACGGACTGGGCGGCGTCCAGGCCGAAGGTGTGGGCCGGGTTCCAGTGCAGGACGACCTCGGCGCCGGGCACCAGGCGCGGGTCGCGGTCGATGTTCTGGGCGTAGACCTCGAAGTCGGAGCAGACCGGGCTGTCGACGACGTACTGCGTCGAGACGCCGATGAAGCTGGAGTCCGTGATCCGGCCGGTGATGCGGTTGCGGCCCTCGGGGATCTCGCCGGCGTCGTCCGCGTGGGTGAGGGCGATCTTCTCCGGGCGGACGCCGACCAGGACCTTGCCGCCGGTGGACGTGGGGGCGGAACAGCGCGCCTCGGGCAGGACGAGCTTGCCGCCGCCCGCCTTCAGCACGATCTCCTCGCCGCTCCTGGAGTCGACCTCGGCCTCGATGAAGTTCGAGGTGCCGAGGAAGTTGGCGACGAAGGTGGTGCGCGGATTCTCGTACAGGTCGGCGGGCGAGCCGAGCTGCTCGACGCGGCCCGCGTTCATCACGGCGACCGTGTCGGCCATGGTCATGGCCTCCTCCTGGTCGTGCGTGACGTGGACGAAGGTGATGCCGACCTCGGTCTGGATGCGCTTGAGCTCCAGCTGCATCTGGCGGCGCAGCTTGAGGTCGAGGGCGCCGAGCGGCTCGTCGAGCAGGAGCACCTTGGGGTGGTTGATCAGCGCGCGGGCCACGGCGACGCGCTGCTGCTGGCCGCCGGAGAGCTGGTGCGGCTTCTTGCGGGCCTGCTCGCCGAGCTGGACCAGCTCCAGCATCTCCTCGACCTGCTTCTTCACCGACTTCAGACCGCGCCGGCGCAGGCCGAAGGCGACGTTCTCGAAGATGTCCAGGTGCGGGAAGAGGGCGTAGGACTGGAAGACCGTGTTCACCGGCCGCTTGTACGGCGGCAGGGCCGTCACGTCCTGGTCGCCGAGGAGGACCGTGCCGGCGGAGGGTTCCTCCAGGCCGGCGATCATGCGCAGGGTGGTGGTCTTGCCGCAGCCGGAGGCGCCGAGCAGGGCGAAGAAGGAGCCCTGCGGGACGGTCAGGTCGAGCGGGTGGACGGCGGTGAAGGAGCCGTAGGTCTTGGCTATGCCCGTGAGGCGGACGTCGCCGCCGGGGCCCGTCGTGTTCGTCATGGTGGTCACGCCCCCGTCAGCTTCGCGAACTTCTCTTCGAACTCGGTCTCTTCCTTCGAGCTCAGCGAGCGGAAGGCGTGCGACTTGGCGGCCATGGCCTTGTCGGGGATGATCAGCGGGTTGTTCGCCGCGTCCTCGTCGATCTTGGCCAGTTCGGCCTTCACGCCGTCGACGGGACACACGTAGTTGATGTACGCGGCCAGTTCGGCGGCCGCCTTCGGCTCGTAGTAGTAGTCGATGAGCCGCTCGGCGTTCGTCTTGTGCCGGGCCTTGTTGGGGACGAGCAGGTTGTCCGTGGACGTCATGTAGCCGCTGTCCGGGATGAGGAAGTCGATGTCGGGGCTGTCCGCCTTGAGCTGGACGACGTCCCCGGCCCAGGCGACGCAGGCGGCGAAGTCGCCGCTGGTCAGGTCCGAGGTGTAGTCGTTGCCGGTGAAGCGGCGGATCTGGCCCTTGTCGACGGCCTTCTGCAGCCGGGCGATGGCCGCGTCGTAGTCGTCGGCGGTGAAGTCCGCCGGGTCCTTGCCCATGTCGAGCAGCGTCATGCCGACGCTGTCGCGCATCTCCGACAGGAAGCCGACGCGCCCCTTGAGCTTCGGGTTGTCGAGCAGGTCGGAGACCGACGTCACCTCGACGCCGTCGAGGGCCTTCTTGTTGTACGCGATGACGGTCGAGATGCCCTGCCAGACGTACGAGTAGGCGCGGCCCGGGTCCCAGTCGGGGCTGCGGAACTGGGCCGACAGGTTGGCGTAGGCGTGCGGCAGGTTGGACGGGTCGAGCTTTTGCACCCAGCCCAGGCGGATGAGGCGGTCGGCCAGCCAGTCGGTGAGGACGATCAGGTCGCGGCCGGTGTCCTGGCCCGCGGCGAGCTGCGGCTTGATCTTGCCGAAGAACTCGTTGTTGTCGTTGATGTCCTCGGTGTACTTGACCTTGATGCCGGTGCGCTTGGTGAACTGCTCCAGCGTGGGGTGGTGCTTGCCGCTGTCGTCGACGTCCATGTACTCGGTCCAGTTGGAGAAGTTCACGGTCTTCTCCTTGGCCGAGCGGTCCTCGGCCGGGACGCCGCCCTGCGACTGACCGGCCGCCGGGATGCCGCAGGCGCTCAGTGTCCCGAGACCGCCGACGGCGAGCGCGCCGCCCGCGGAGGCGCGCAGCAGGGACCGCCGGGTGAGGGCGGCCCTGCCGTTGGTGAGGCTGCGCCGCATCGCGGCCACTTGGGCCGCGGACAGGCGGTCGGGCTCGTACTGCTCCATGCGCGTGGTGCCCTTTCGGAGGGTGGGCGGCCGCTGGTCGGGCGGCCTGGTACGGCTAGCGGTCCCCGAAGACGGTGCGGTGCCAGTCCTTCGCGGCGACCGCGGTGTTGTCGAACATGACGTGCTTGATCTGGGTGTACTCCTCGAACGAGTACGCGGACATGTCCTTGCCGTAGCCGGAGGACTTGTAGCCGCCGTGCGGCATCTCGCTGATGATCGGGATGTGGTCGTTGACCCACACGCAGCCGGCCTTGATCTCGCGCGTGGCCCGGTTGGCCCGGTACACGTCCCGGCTCCAGGCGGAGGCGGCCAGGCCGTAGGGGGTGTCGTTGGCGAGGGCGATGCCCTCGTCGTCGGTGTCGAACGGCAGCACGACCAGGACCGGTCCGAAGATCTCCGACTGGACGACCTCGCTGTCCTGGGCCGCGTCGGCGATCAGGGTGGGCCGGTAGTAGGCGCCCTTGGCGAGCTCGCCCCCGGGCGCCTCGCCGCCGGTGACCACGCGCGCGTAGCCGCGCGCCCGGTCGACGAAGCCCGCGACCCGGTCGCGCTGGACGTGCGAGATGAGCGGGCCGAGGTCGGTGCCGGCGGCGAAGGGGTCGCCGAGCCGGACCGTCTCCATGAGCGCGGCCGTCCGTTCCACGAAGGCCTCGTACAGCGGCCGCTGCACGTACGCGCGCGTGGCGGCCGTGCAGTCCTGCCCGGTGTTGATGAGCGCACCGGCGACGGCCCCGTGGGCGGCGGCCTCCGGGTCGGCGTCGTCGAAGACCACGAAGGGTGCCTTGCCGCCGAGCTCCAGGTGCAGGCGCTTGACCGTGGCGGTGGCGACCTCGGCGACGCGCTTGCCGACGGCGGTGGAGCCGGTGAAGGAGGTCATGGCCACGTCGGGGTGGCCGACGAGGTGCTCCCCGGCCTCCTTCCCGGTGCCGGTGACGATGTTGATCACCCCGTCCGGGATCCCGGCGTCGGTGGCCGCCTGCGCGAAGAGCAGCGAGGTCAGCGGGGTGAGCTCGGCGGGCTTCAGCACGATGGTGTTGCCCGCGGCGATGGCCGGGAGGATCTTCCAGGCGGCCATCTGCAACGGGTAGTTCCAGGGGGCGATGGACCCGACCACCCCGATGGGCTCGCGCCGGACGTAGGAGGTGTGGTCGCCGGAGTACTCACCGGCGGACTGCCCCTGCAGGTGCCGGGCGGCCCCGGCGAAGAAGGCCGTGTTGTCGATGGTCCCGGGGACGTCGAACTCGCGGGTCAGCTTCAGCGGCTTGCCGCACTGGAGCGACTCGGCGCGGGCGAAGTCCTCGGCCCGGTCGGCCAGGACCGCGGCGAACCGGTGCAGGGCGTCGGACCGCTCGCCGGGGGTGGCGCCCGCCCAGCCGGGGAAGGCCTCGCGCGCGGCGGCGACGGCCCGGTCGACGTCGGCGGCGCCCGCCAGCTCGTAGCGCAGCACCTCCTCGCCCGACGCCGGGTCGACGACCGCGTGCGTACGGCCGGAGGTGCCCCTGGTCAGGCGGCCCGCGATGTACTGCGCGCCCTGCTGGAAGCGCTCCTCGGCCGGGAATCGGCCGGGGGTGGCGTTGCCCGGGTTGTGCATGTCGCTCTCCTCCGTGTCCCCGTCGCGGGGCCGGCGTGGCTCAGGCTCGATTTGAGTGCCGATCCTGACAGAGGGATGGGACTCCAACAAGTGATTCCGTTGTTGATTTTTGGTTACGCGACGGAATCTGTCGACCAGGTGTCGAGTCCGCCGCGAAAAGGCGGGACGCTGTGTCAGTGGTGCGTGCCAGACTCGCGTGCATGGAGGAGATCACGGGGGCGGTGGACTCACGGGACGCGCTGATCAGGGCGGTCCGCGCGGGGGCCAGGGTCAAGTATCTGCACTTCTGGGGGCACCGGCCACGGCCGGACGGCCGGATCGGCGTGAGCTGCCTGAGCCAGTGGTGGCCGTCGCCGTTCACGGTGGACGGCGTGGAGTACGCGACCGCCGAGCACTGGATGATGGCGGGCAAGGCCCGGCTCTTCGGGGACGCGGCGGCCGAGCGTGCCGTGCTGGCCGCCGCGCATCCCGCCGAGGCGAAGAAGGCCGGGCGGCTGGTGCGCGGGTTCGACGAGGCGACCTGGGCCAGAGAGCGGTTCGGGATCGTGGTGGAGGGCGGCGTCCACAAGTTCGCGGCCCACCCGGACCTCCAGGGCTTCCTGCTGGGCACGGGCGAGCGGGTCCTGGTCGAGGCGAGCCCCGTGGACCGGGTGTGGGGCATCGGGCTGGCCGCGGATGACGAGGCGGCGGCGGACCCGGAGCGGTGGCGGGGGCCGAACCTGCTGGGCTTCGCGCTGATGGCGGCGCGGGAGCGGCTGCGGACGGCCGGGGCATGAGGAGAAGGCCGGTCCGGGACCGGCCCCTCGGCGACCGCGGCACCCGGTGAGCGCGGCCCCCGGGTGCCTTGAGACGGCTCGGCTCAGGAAGCCGCGCCGAGCCCGCCCATGACGCTCGCGAACAGCAGGAACCCCAGCAGCGGCAGGATCACCGTGGCGACGATGCCGCAGACCAGCCCGGCGGTCGCCGCGCCCTTGTTGGTGGCCTCACCACGGGTGGCCTTGCCCCGGCCCACGGCACCGAAGATGATCGCCAGGATGCCGAGGATCACGCCCAAGAACCACAGCACGACGGTCATGCTGCACACCACGCCGATGATGCCCAGCACCAGACCCGCGGTTCCCATGCCGTTGCTCGGCTGCACGGGCATCGCGTAACCGGCGGCCTGCGGGTAGCCCACCGGCGGTGCGGCCGGGTAGCCGGGGCCGCTCTGGGGGTAGCCGTAGCCCGGTCCGGACTGCTGCGGGTAGCCGTAGCCGGGGGCCGGCTGCTGCGGGGGCTGCGACGGCGGGCCGAAGCCACCGGGTGTGGGATGGGCGTTGGACATGGACGTGCTCCCCTCCGTTGTCAGACCCGGGAATCGTAGTGGCCGGCCCGGCCGGGGAGTACGGGAGTTCAGCGCAGGACGGGTGCGGTGACGGCGGGGCGCGGGGCGCCGTAGTACGGGTCGTCGTTCTGGTCGCTGTTGATGGCGGCCGTGATGCCGACCGCGATCAGGACGATCACGGTGATGCCGAGGATGATCCCGATGATGCCCATGATCAGACCCGCCTGGGCCTGGCCGTGGTTGGTGGCCACACCCGCCTCGGCGCGCCTGCGGCCCTTGATGCCGAAGACGACGGCGAGGATGCCGGTGACCAGGGAGACCACGCCGTACAGGCAGAAGAGCGTGCAGGAGACGATGCCGAGCACCATCGCGGCGATGCCCATGCCGTTCTGCGGGGCCGCGGGCATGCCGGGCCAGCCGTAACCGGACTGCGGGTAGCCGGGGTAGCCGTAGCCGCCGGGGGCCGGGCCGGTGGGGGCGACGGGCGGGGGCGGGACCGCGCCGGAGCCGGGGGTGTCGTACCGGGGGGTGCCGGCGGGCGGGGTGAGACCGGCGCTCGGCATCGAGGTGACCGTGGCCTGGTCGTGCACGGAGGGCGGCCCCTGGGCGGGCGGCTGGTCCTTGTCGAGCGACGGTTTGTGCTCCGGGGGCGCCCACGGGTCGTGGCCGCCGCCCGCGCCGGGCTGCGTCGGGTCCGTCATCTGTGCATCCCCCCTGGGTCGATCGTGCCGCCATGCTACGGGCCGTGCGGCACGGGCCACAGGGCGGGTGCGCGGGGTGTGCGCGCCCCGACGGGGCCGAGGGCCGGCGCCCGGCCCCGCGCCCCTCGCGGCGCCGCTCCCCCGCCTAGGATGAGTCCCGAGTCACCGATCAGCCGATCACCCGCGCCCGCCGCCCTCGTGCCGGCCCGGCGCCGTTCCGGGGAGGAACCCTTGACCGAGCACCTCGTCGACCCCCAGGCCCCGCGCGATCTGCGGGCCTTCATCGCCGGACTGCCCAAGGCCGAACTGCACGTGCACCACGTGGGTTCCGCCTCCCCCCGGATCGTCTCCGAGCTGGCCGCCCGGCACCCCGACTCGAAGGTGCCGACCGACCCCGAGGCCCTGGCCGACTACTTCACCTTCACCGACTTCGCGCACTTCATCGAGGTGTACCTGTCGGTCGTCGACCTGATCCGCACCCCGGAGGACGTCCGGCTGCTGACCTACGAGGTGGCCCGGGAACTCGCCCGGCAGCAGGTGCGGTACGCCGAGCTGACCATCACGCCGTTCTCGTCCACCCGGCGCGGCATCGACGAGCGGGCCTTCATGGACGCGATCGAGGACGCCCGCAAGGCCGCCGAGGCCGAGTTCGGGACCGTGCTGCGCTGGTGCTTCGACATCCCCGGCGAGGCGGGTCTGGAAGCCGCCGAGGAGACGACCCGGCTCGCCACCGACGACCGGCTGCGCCCGGAGGGACTGGTCTCCTTCGGGCTCGGCGGTCCGGAGGTCGGTGTGCCCCGGCCGCAGTTCAAGCCCTACTTCGACCGCGCGATCGCGGCCGGGCTGCACTCCGTGCCGCACGCCGGCGAGACCACCGGCCCGGAGACGGTGTGGGACGCGCTGACGCACCTGCGGGCGGAGCGCATCGGGCACGGCACCAGCTCCGCGCGGGACCCGAAGCTGCTCGCGCACCTCGCCGAGCACCGGATCGCGCTGGAGGTGTGCCCGACCTCGAACATCGCCACGCGCGCGGTCCGCACCCTCGACGAGCACCCGGTCAAGGAGTTCGTGCGGGCCGGGGTGGTCGTCACGATCAACTCCGACGACCCGCCGATGTTCGGCACCGACCTGAACAACGAGTACGCGGTCGCCGCCCGGCTCCTCGGCCTCGACGAGCGGGGCCTGGCGGACCTCGCGAAGAACGCCGTCGAGGTGTCCTTCCTGGACGACGCCGGCAAGGCCCGGATCAAGGGCGAGATCGACACGTACACCGCCGGGTGGCTCGGCCGGTGACGTCCTCCGCACAGCGCCCCGGGCGGCCGGTGACCGCCGTGGCCCACCGGGGCGACCCCTACCGCGTCCGCGAGAACACCGTGGCCTCGCTGAGGTCCGCGCTGGCCCGGGGCGCGGACGCGGTGGAGGTCGACGTACGGCTCACCCGGGACGGTGTGCCGGTACTGCTGCACGACGACACGCTCAAGCGGCTCTGGGAGCACGAGCGGCCGGTGCTCGCGCTCTCCTGCGACGAGGTGCGCGGGCTGACGGGCGGCGGGGTGCCGACCCTGACGGAGGCGCTGGCCGCGACCGACGGGCACCGGGTGATGATCGACCTGCCCGGTTCGCCCGGCGTGCGGGCGGTGCGCCGGGTCATGGACGCCGTCGGGGAGGCCGGGGCGGCGGACCGCGTGTACTACTGCGCGGGCGCCGACGCCATGCTGGCGGTGCGCGCGGCCGACCCGGCCGCCGAGATCGCCCTCACCTGGACGACCCTGGCCCCGCCGCGGCCGGTGCTGCTGGAGGCGATCCGCCCGCGCTGGCTCAACTACCGTTTCCCGCTGGTGGACCGCCCGCTGGCCGACCGTGTGCACCGCGACGGCTACCTGCTGTCCGTCTGGACCCCCGACACCCGCCGCTCCATGCGCCGGCTGCTGGCCGCGGGCGTGGACTCGATCACGACCAACCGCGTCGACGTGCTGTGCGCCGCGCGCGCGAGCGCTGCGGCGCCGTCGCCGGATCGGCCGGGGCCACGCGGGTGAGGCACCGCGGCACCGGCGCACCGTCCGTGCCGGTGCCGCGGCGGATCGCGCCCTGCCCCTGCCCTGCCCCTCGTCGACGTCCCTGACGACGTCCGCCGGCCGGCTGGACGGGGACGACGGTCGGGCCGCCGTCGCAGCCCCGTGCGTTCCGGGTGAGGGCGGCGGTGCGCCGGAATTCTTCCTCCCGCTCACGGACCAGGGCCTTACGGCCTGGCGCCTGCCCCCGGTCCTCCCGGATCTCGAAGTCCATCGCATCCCCTGAGCTGGGGTGTTGCGACGACCACTAGAACGGAAGATGGCGCCCGGGGCCGCTCCACACGGCGTGACTACGCGTCCAGGGACGTCATCACGTGCTTGATGCGCGTGTAGTCGTCGAAGCCGTACGCCGACAGGTCCTTGCCGTAGCCGGACTTCTTGAAGCCGCCGTGCGGCATCTCCGCGACCAGCGGGATGTGCGTGTTGATCCACACGCAGCCGAAGTCGAGCTTCTTGCTCATCCGCATGGCGCGGCCGTGGTCCTTGGTCCACACCGAGGACGCGAGCGCGTACTCCACGCCGTTGGCCCACTCCACGGCCTGGTCCTCGTCGCGGAAGGACTGCACGGTGATGACCGGGCCGAAGACCTCGTTCTGGATGATCTCGTCGTCCTGCTTCAGGCCCGAGACGACGGTCGGCGCGTAGAAGTAGCCCTGGTCGCCGACCCGCTTGCCCCCGGCCTCCACGCGCGCGTGCGCGGGCAGGCGCTCGATGAAGCCCTCGACCTGCTTGAGCTGGTTGGGGTTGTTCAGCGGCCCGTACAGCACGTCCTCGTCGTCCGGCTGCCCCGTCTTGGTGTCGGCGGCGGCCTTCGCCAGCGCGGAGACGAACTCGTCGTGGATGGACTCGTGGACGAGGACGCGCGTGGCGGCCGTGCAGTCCTGGCCGGCGTTGAAGTAGCCCGCGACCGAGATGTCCTCGACGGCCTTGGCGATGTCGGTGTCCTCGAAGACCACGACCGGCGCCTTGCCGCCCAGCTCCAGGTGGACGCGCTTGACGTCCTTGGAGGCGGACTCGGCGACCTGGATGCCGGCGCGCACCGAGCCGGTGATGGAGGCCATGGCCGGGACGGGGTGCTCGACCATCATGCGGCCGGTCTCGCGGTCGCCGCAGATGACGTTGAAGACGCCCTTGGGCAGGATCCCGCCGAGGATCTCCGCGATCAGGACCGTGGAGGCCGGGGTGGTGTCCGACGGCTTCAGCACGACCGTGTTGCCCGCCGCGATCGCCGGGGCGAACTTCCACACGGCCATCATCATCGGGTAGTTCCACGGCGCGACCTGCGCGCAGACGCCGACCGGCTCGCGGCGCACGATGGAGGTCAGGCCCTCCATGTACTCGCCGGCCGAGCGGCCCTCCAGCATCCGCGCGGCACCCGCGAAGAAGCGGATCTGGTCGACCATCGGCGGGATCTCCTCGGAGCGGGTCAGCCCGACCGGCTTGCCCGTGTTCTCCACCTCGGCCGCGATCAGCTCCTCGGCGCGCTCCTCGAAGGCGTCCGCGATCTTCAGCAGGGCCTTCTGGCGCTCGGCGGGCGTGGTGTCGCGCCAGCCGGGGAAGGCCTCGGCGGCCGCCGCCATGGCGGCGTCCACGTCCGCCTGCCCCGACAGCGGAGCGGTCGCGTACGCCTCGCCCGTCGCGGGATTGACCACCTCGGTGGTCCGTCCGTCGGCGGCGTCCCGGAACTCACCGCCGATGTAGTTGCGCAGACGACGCAGCTCGGTGCTCACTGCCGGCCCTCCAGTTCGGATGTCCATCACTTGAGACACCCACCCTAGTCGGCCGACCCACGTTTTCAACACCCCCGCTCCGTCCGCTGGTGCGGAATCCGCAGGACTGGACTATCGAAACAACGGATTTCATCGATCGAGGCTTGCGGAAGTGTCGAGACCTCGTGCACAGTGACCCCGTGGCCAGTCGAAGCGCAGACCAGAAGGGCTCGCGGGAGCACCGCGAGCCCTCCCGCGAGTCCAGGAACGGCAGCTCGCCCCAGCTGGACGCCGTCTCCCTCGCCATCATCGAGCAGCTGCAGGAGGACGGCCGCCGGCCGTACGCCGCCATCGGCAAGGCCGTGGGCCTGTCCGAGGCGGCCGTGCGCCAGCGCGTCCAGAAGCTGCTCGACCAGGGCGTGATGCAGATCGTCGCCGTCACGGACCCGCTCACCGTGGGCTTCCGCAGACAGGCGATGGTCGGCGTCAACGTCGAAGGCGACGTGGAGGCGGTGGCGGACGCGCTGACGGCCATGTCCGAGTGCGAGTACGTGGTGATGACCGCAGGCTCCTTCGACCTGATGGTGGAGATCGTCTGCGAGGACGACGACCACCTCCTGGACGTCATCAACAGACGCATCCGGGCCGTCCCCGGAGTGCGCTCCACCGAGAGCTTCGTCTACCTCAAGCTCAAGAAGCAGACCTACATGTGGGGAACCCGATAACCGTGAGGACCCGATAGCCGTGAGCAAGGACCTCTCCCAGTCCGCGTACGACCACCTGTGGATGCACTTCACGCGCATGTCGTCGTACGAGAAGGCCCCCGTCCCCACCATCGTCCGGGGCGAGGGCACGTACATCTACGACGACCAGGGCAAGCGCTACCTGGACGGCCTCGCCGGGCTGTTCGTGGTGCAGGCCGGGCACGGCCGCGTGGAGCTCGCCGAGACCGCCTTCAAGCAGGCGCAGGAGCTCGCGTTCTTCCCCGTCTGGTCCTACGCCCACCCCAAGGCGATCGAGCTGGCCGAGCGCCTGGCCCACCACGCGCCGGGCGACCTGAACAAGGTCTTCTTCACCACCGGTGGCGGCGAGGCCGTCGAGACCGCCTGGAAGCTCGCCAAGCAGTACTTCAAGCTGGTCGGCAAGCCCACCAAGCACAAGGTCATATCCCGGGCGGTCGCCTACCACGGCACCCCGCAGGGCGCCCTGTCCATCACCGGCCTGCCGGGCCTGAAGGCCCCGTTCGAGCCGCTGGTGCCGGGCGCGCACAAGGTCCCGAACACCAACATCTACCGCGCGCCGCTCTTCGGTGACGACCCGGAGGCCTTCGGCCGCTGGGCCGCCGACCAGATCGAGCAGCAGATCCTCTTCGAGGGCCCGGACACGGTCGCCGCGGTGTTCCTGGAGCCCGTGCAGAACGCGGGCGGCTGCTTCCCGCCCCCGCCCGGCTACTTCCAGCGCGTGCGCGAGATCTGCGACCGGCACGACGTGCTGCTCGTCTCCGACGAGGTCATCTGCGCCTTCGGCCGCCTGGGCACGTACTTCGCCTGCGACAAGTTCGACTACGTGCCGGACATGATCACCTGCGCCAAGGGCATGACCTCGGGCTACTCCCCGATCGGCGCCTGCATCATCTCCGACCGCCTGGCCGAGCCGTTCTACAAGGGCGACAACACCTTCCTGCACGGCTACACCTTCGGCGGCCACCCGGTCTCCGCGGCCGTGGGCCTGGCCAACCTCGACCTGTTCGAGCGCGAGAACCTCAACCAGCACGTCCTGGACAACGAGGGCAACTTCCGCGCCACCCTGGAGAAGCTCCACGACCTGCCCATCGTCGGCGACGTCCGCGGCAACGGCTTCTTCTACGGCATCGAACTCGTCAAGGACAAGGCCACCAAGGAGTCCTTCGACGCGGACGAGACCGAGCGCGTCCTGTACGGCTTCCTGTCCAAGAAGCTGTACGAGAACGGCCTGTACTGCCGGGCCGACGACCGCGGCGACCCGGTCGTGCAGCTCGCCCCGCCGCTGATCTCGGACCAGTCGACGTTCGACGAGATCGAGCAGATCCTGCGGGCCACCCTCACGGAGGCGTGGACCAAGCTCTGACCATCCCGGGCTCCCGCGTCGCTCCGATCGTCTGCCTGGATGATCAACACCGGCCCCGGTGACGCCCGTTCGAGTGAGAAACGGCGGCCCGGGGCCGCGTGCTGTCCGGAGCCGGGCCGCTTTTCTGCCTAGCGTGCCCAGTGACCGATCGGCCCTGCCTTCGTTCCCCCGCACGGGGGATGGCACGGGAACTACGGATCTGAACCGAGGTGTACGCCCATGGAGGCCCCGCCGGACAACGACGTGCTCTGGGCACGTGCCCTGCACTTCCAGCACGACGACGGCTCGCCCGCGCTCTGCGGTGTCTCGCTCGGCGTCCGCGAGGGCGAGATCCTCGCCGTCAGCGGCCCGCGCGGCAGCGGGAAGACGACCCTGCTGCGGTGCCTGTCCGGCCTGGTGCCCGTGCGGCGCGGCGAGGTCTGGTTCAACAGCGTGCCCGTGCACACCATGGGCCCGCTCACCCGGGAACGGCTGCGCCGGGACCGCTTCGGCTGGATCGACCCGGCCCCCTCCCTGGTCCCGGAGCTCAACGCCTGGGAGAACACCGCCCTGCCGCTGATGCTGCGCGGCACCGGACGCCGTCGCGCCAAGACCACGGCCCTGGAGTGGCTGGAGCGCCTCGACATCGGCGACGGCGCCCGCAAGCGCCCGCACCAGCTGGTGCAGGCCGAGCGGCAGCGGGTCTGCATCGCCCGCGCGCTCGCCACCGCCCCGTCGGTGCTGTTCGCCGACGAGCCGACGGCTCCCCTGCACCGCGCCGACCGCTCCCACGTGCTGCGCACCCTCACCACGGCGGCCCGCTCCCACGGCATCACCGTGGTGCTGGCCACCCACGACCCGGAGACCGCGGCGCTCGCCGACCGCACGGTGTCGCTGCTCGACGGGCGGCGCGTGCAGACGGTGCACCTGCCGCCGGTCGCCGAGACCGCCGAGCCGGAAGGCCGGGCCGCGTGCTCGCTCTCCGTCTGACCCGCGGCGCCCACCCCGCCGTCCAGGTGCGCCGCCTCCTGGTCACGGCGGCCGCGGCGGGCACGAGCTTCCTGTTGCTGTGCGCCCTGGCGCACGCCCTCGGCCACCCCGGCGCCACCGGCGAGTCCGTGACGCGGCTGGCGTGGTGCGCGGCCCCGCTGGCCGCCACGATCTACTTCGCCGTCGCGGTGGCACGCACCGACCCGGCCACGAAACCCCGCCCCGGCCTCGCCGCGATCGGCCTCGGCCCGGTGCGGCTGATGGCCCTCTCGGCGGCCACGACGGCCCTGTCCTGCACGCTCGGCTCCATGCTGGCCCTGCTCGTGTTCCTGCACCTGCGGGGCGATCTGTCCGGCCTGCCCTTCGACGGGGCGGCCGCCGGGCCCCTGGCCTCGGGCCGGCCCCTGCCCCTGGCGGGCACGCTGACCCTGCTGGGGATCGTGCCCGTCGGCGCGTCGGCGGCCGTGGTGACGGTGCTCCGGCCGAGGGAGGCGGGACCGGCCGCGCCCCGGGCGTCCCGGACGTACGGCCGCTTCGGCGCGTACCGCCGCGAGAGCAGGCGCGAGACCTTCGGGGCGTACGGCCGGTTCGGACGGCAGATCGTCCGGCCCGCGCCCGGCCCCTCCGCCGACGCGGCGCCGCAGGGCGCACCTCCGCAGGCACGCACGGGCGAATCGGCCACGACGGCGACCGCCGCGGGCACCGGCACCGCCACTGGATCCGCTTCAGGGCCCACCTCCGACACCTCCGACGCGGAGCCCGGGTCCGACACAGGGTCCGGCTCCGGCGCAGGGTCCGGCTCCGGTGCGGGAACAGGCTCCGGCTCCGCTGCACGCTCCGGCTCCGGGGCGGCCTCCGGCTCCGGTGCAGGGCCCGGCTCCGGCGGCCCGGTGAGCGCGCTCGCGGACCCCCCGGCACGCGACGCGGTGAGCGCGGTGATCCCGTACGGCGACCCGGCGCGGCACCCGGCGCAGCCGGAACGCGGGGGCGCCGCCCGGCCGGCCGGTGACCCGGCCCCGCACACGGGGGAGCCCGGCCCGGGCAGCGACCACTCCGACGGCCCGTCCGCGGGCCGTGCCCCGGCCGCCGCTGCCGCCCCGGCCCGGCACCCGGCGACACCCGACCCGCGGACCGCCGCCCACGCCGCAGGGCGCCCGGACGGGCCGCACTCGGTGAGCGCGGCCCGAGCCGAGGGGACTCCCGCCCAGCGGTCCGCCCCGTACCCGGCCGCGGCGCGCGGCGCCGACGACCCCGCCGCCCTCGCGGCGGCCCTGCCGGAGACGCCCGTGCCCGGTGTCTCCCCCACCGCCGCTCCCACCGGTCTCCCCTGGGGCATCACCCTGCTGGCCGCGGGTCTCGCCGTGGAGACCTACACGAGCCGCACCGCCCCGGCCGCCCCCGACCTCACCTTCTCCGGCGCCTCCCCCGGCGTCCTGGCGGGCTGGGCCCTGGCCGCCGTCGGGCTGGCCCTGGCCGGACCGGGCCTGACGCACCTGTGCGGACTCCTCCTCCAGTCGGCCCGGCCCGGTGCCCTGCGGTTGCTGGCCGGTCGCGTCCTCATGGCGGAGGCCGGCCGCATCGGCCGCCCCCTGGGCGTCGTCAGCGCGGTGCTGTCGGCCGCGTGGGCCATGGTGCTGCTGCACGCCCCCGACGGTCTGTCCCTCGGCCCGCTCACCCTGCTCGGCGTGCTCCTGGTGACCGGCTGCACGGTGGGGACGCTGCTCACGGCCGCCGTCGAGGCACGGCAGGTACGCGCCGACACGACCAACGCGCTGCTGCGCCTGGGGGCCCCGGCGAGGATGCTGCGCGGCGCCGCCGCCCTGCGCGCGGGCGCACTGCTCGCCCTGTTCGGTCCGCTCACCCTGACGGTCGCCGAGCTGGCGGCCCTGCCCCTGGCACGCTGACCCGCCCGGCCCTCCCCCGGCGCCGTCGAGAAAACCCGTACGAAAAAAATCTCCGGACAGCGATGAGTCCGGCGCCTGTGCCCGGTCTAATCCCGCGTAACGACACGGACCCGTTGGGAGAGACCCCATGTACCAGCAGATGATCTTCGTGAACCTGTGCGTCAACGACCTCGGCGCCTCGAAGAAGTTCTTCACGGAGCTGGGCTACTCGATCAACGAGCAGTTCAGCGACGACTCGACCGCCTCCGTCGTGATCAGCGACACCATCGTCGTGATGGTGCACACGAAGGACAAGTACGCGCAGTTCACGAAGAAGCAGATCGCGGACGCGACGCAGACCAGCGAGGTGCTGATCGCGCTGAGCGCCGAGAGCCGCGAGAAGGTCGACGAGCTCGTGGACAAGGCGGTCGCCGCGGGCGGTTCCGTCAGCGGCGAGACCCAGGACCACGGCTTCATGTACGGCCGAGCCTTCGACGACCCGGACGGCCACACCTTCGAGGTCGTGTGGATGGACCCGTCGGCCGTCCAGGGCTGAGGGCCGCTGTGCCAGCATGGGCGGGTGCAGACGATGCCCGCCCATGCGGCCCACCATGACGACCGTGAGATAGAGACCCTCGCCGAGTTCGACGCGACCGTCTCGGCACGCGGCACGCTCGCCGGCTATCGCGTCCAGGCCGTCGACCTGACGGACCGCACGCGCGAGCTGCTCACCACGGACACGGCCGGCGCGATCTTCCTCGGCTGCGCGATGCGGGAGGACGCGGCCGTGAAGATCCGCGCCGACGGCGCCCTGGTCTTCCCGCCCGTCCCCGGCCTGCCCTTCGACCCGTACCGCGGTCTGCTCTACTCGCCGGACGAGTTGTTCGCGTCGCTGCCGGACGGCTACGAGGCCACGCCCGACGCCCGCGCCTACGCCTGGTTCCAGCGCACGAAGGCGGACGGCGACATCTACGCGTCCATGCTGCGCGCGGTCCACGACGACTCCGTCTCGGACGCCCTGGACGAACTGCTCACCGGCGCCCGGGTGGTGGGCGTGATGGGCGGCCACGCGATGGCCCGCGGCACCGAGGAGTACGCGGGCGCCGCCCGCCTCGGCCGGGAGCTGGCCCGGGCCGGCTTCACGGTCGCCACGGGCGGTGGCCCCGGCGCGATGGAGGCGGCGAACCTCGGGGCCTACGCCGCCCCGTTCGGCGCGGAGATGCTCGCCGAGTCCCTCGAACTGCTGGGCAAGGCACCGCACTTCACCCCGTCGATCACCCAGTGGGCGACGGCCGCCTTCGAGGTGCGCACCCGCTGGCCCCGGGGCGGGCGCTCGGTCGGCATCCCCACGTGGTTCTACGGCCACGAGCCGCCGAACGCCTTCGCCTCGCACATCGCCAAGTACTTCGCCAACGCCACCCGCGAGGACGGCCTGCTGGCCCGGTGCAACGCGGGTGTGGTGTTCCTGCCGGGCGCCGCCGGGACGGTACAGGAGATCTTCGACAACGCGACGCCCAACTACTACGAGTCCCGTGGCGAGCCGACGCCCATGGTGCTCGTGAACCGCTCCCACTGGACGGAGCGGCTGCCGGCGTGGCCGCTGCTCACATCGCTCGCCGGACAGCGGCCGATGGCGACGCGGATCGCGCTCGTCGACCGGATCGAAGAGGTGCCCGAGGCGTTGAAACGTCTCGGCGATTAATAAGCTGGCAAAGCAAGTGCTTGCAAGCTGCATATGCGTTGACACTACTTATGCGGCGCTTATAGACCTGTGAGCCTCCAGGTGGTGCTGATGTTCCGTCAACACCGCCGCCAACCCCCCGCATTACGCATCCTGTAAAGGACAAACGTGGCAGTTCTGTCCGTATCCCGCCGTACGGCCTCGCGCCGTACCGTCGCTCGCTCCCTGCGCGTCCTCGGTGTCGTCTCGGCCTCGGCCGCGCTCGCGCTCGGTGCCTCCGGCAACGCGCTCGCCTGCAACATCAACGAGTTCTCCGCCGAGGCGAAGTGCGACGGCGACAAGGGCGTCATCACCGTCACCGACGTGGACCCCGCCGGTGTCCCGGCCACGGTCACCGTCTACCTGCAGAACAACGGCGCCGACGCCAGGAAGGTCGGCGAGCAGGTCGTCAAGGGCTCGCGCGAGGGCACCACCATCACCTTCGCCGAGGACTGGAAGCCGAACGCGGAGTACCGCATCCACGTGAAGGCGACCCCGTACGTCGACGAGGACATCAAGCCGAACCTCGTCACCCCCGCCACGGCCTGCACGAAGGGGGAGGAGCCCCCGGCCTCGACCCCGCCGGCCACGCCGACCCCGTCGGCCCCGTCGACCCCGTCGGCCTCCCCGTCGAAGCCGGCCGAGGAGACCGGCACGCCCGCTCCGGAGCCGTCGCAGAGCGAGAGCACCACGCCGGCGGGCAACGCGCCCGCCCCGGCGGCCGGTGACTCGAACCTCGCCGAGACCGGTGCCGACTCCAACACCGGCGTCATCGCCGGCATCGCGGCGGCCCTGGTCGTCGCCGGTGGCGGTGCCGTGTTCTTCGGCATGCGCCGCCGCGGGGCGAAGAGCGACAGCTGACGCCCGCGCACCACGCGACGTGGCCCGTCCCCTGGACCAGAGGGCGGGCCACGCCCCTTCTCAGCCGAACGTGGCCCGCTCCAGCCAGAACTCCAGCACCTCCCGGTCTCCCAGCACCTCCAGCTCCGGTGCGTCCAGGGGCAGTCGGCGGTAGAAGGCGAGCAGCACGGAGGTGAGCGGTCCGCGCAGGGCGACGCCGGCCTTCTCGTGGCCCCGGCGCCAGGAGATACCGTCCTCGGTCAGCTCGATGAACCACTCCGCGTCCAGTCCGGGACCGGCGTCCGTGGCGTGCAGATGGATGCTGCGGCCCGGTCCGCGCAGTTCGCCCACCACGTCGTCCGGCGCGGTCCGCTGCACGTACCGCACGATCTGCAGCCACTCGTCGATCGCGTCGGCGGCCACGTCGGGCGCGACCGCGTAGGGCACTCCGGCGGCGAGTGCGGCGTCCGCGCGGTGCACGGTGATCTCGTGGGTCACCCGGCGGGCCCAGAACCCGGAGTTCAGGACCCCCGCCCAGCCCCACACGACGGCGTCCGGCCCGGCCTCCCGCAGGGCCGCGACGACCCGCTCACCGCTCAGGGCCAGCCATGCGTCCAGCGCCGCGGCGTCGCCGCGGGCCTCCGGTCCGGCGATCCCGGGCACCCGCTCCTCGGGCACCTCTTCCGCCGCCCGGGTCCGTACGATGACCTCCACCCAGCGCAGGGCACCGCCCAGATGCCGGACCAGGTCCTCCAGCGACCAGTCCGGACAGGTCGGCACGGTGCCCGACAGATCCGCGCCGGAGACCACCACCGCCCTCAACAGGCGTACCTGGTGGGCGATCTCGTCACAGTAGCGGTCATGCGCGAGCTGAGTCATGCCCGCACCCTAGGCCGCCGCCGATCAGTCGAGCACCACGATTTCGGCCGCGTCGAACTCCACCCCGACCTCGTCCCCCACCTCGGGCGCCGCCCGCAGCGCGCACGCCGCCTCCAGGCGCGGGGCGTCCCCGGGCTTCAGGTGGACGGCGACGTGGGTGCCGCGGAAGGTGCGTGCGGCCACCGTGCAGCGCAGTCCGGCTTCGGCGGGCACCAGGCGCACCCCGGCGGGCCGCACGAGCAGCGTCCGCGTGCCCTGCGGCGCGCCCTCGGGCACCGGCACCTTGCCCCACGGCGTGTCCGCCGCCCCCGCGCCGACCGTCGCCCCGACGACGTTGTCGAAGCCGAGGAAGCGGGCCACGAACGCGTCGGCGGGCCGCTGCCACACCTCAAGGGGCGTGCCGGACTGGGCGATCCGCCCGTCCCGCATCACCACGACCCGGTCGGCGAGCGCGAAGGCCTCCCCCTGGTCGTGCGTGACGGCGAGCACGGTGGTGCCCAACCGCCCGAAGAGCTCCTTCAGTTCGACGACCAGCCGCTCCCGCAGCGACCGGTCCAGCTGGCCGAGGGGCTCGTCCAGCATCAGCAGCCGCGGACTCGGCGCCAGGGCCCGGGCCAGCGCGACCCGCTGCTGCTCCCCGCCGGACAGCGCGGCGACGGACCGCCGCCCGGCGTCCGGCAGCCCCACGAGGTCCAGCAACTCCCGTACGCGCTCGGCCTGGTGGCGCTTGGACGTCCCGTGCATGCGCAGGCCGAAGGCGACGTTGCCGGCCACGTCCCGCTGCGGGAAGAGCTGGTGGTCCTGGAACATCAGCCCGACGCCCCGCCGGTGCGCGGGCACGCCCGCCTGGTCGCGCCCGTCGAGCGAGACCCGCCCGGAGTCGAGCGGCTGCAGCCCCGCGACCACCCGCAGCAGCGTCGACTTGCCGCTGCCGCTCGGCCCCAGCACGCACACGACCTCGTGCTCGGCGACGTCCAGGTCGACGGCGTCCAGCACGGCCCGCCCGCCGAAACGGACCGTCGCGCCCTCCAGCCTCAGCAGCATTCAGAACTCCCCGGTCCGGTCCGTCCGCAGTCTCTCCAGCACCAGCAGGGCCACCGCGCACACCACCATCAGAATCGTCGACAGGGCCATCGCCTGCCCGTAGTTGAGGTCGCCGGGCCGTCCCAGCAGCCGGGCCACGGCCACCGGCAGCGTCGGGTTGTCGGGCCGCGCGATGAACACGGTCGCCCCGAACTCCCCGAGCGAGACCGCGAAGGCGAACCCGGCCGCGATCAGCAGCGCCCGCCGTACGAGCGGCAGGTCCACCTCCCGCCACACCCGCCAGGGCGAGGCCCCGAGCACCGCGGCCGCCTCCCGCAGCCGGGTGTCCACGGCCCGCAGCACCGGCAGCATGGTCCGCACCACGAACGGCACCCCGACCAGCGCCTGCGCGAGCGGCACCAGGATCCATGCCGACCGCAGATCCAGCGGCGGCTCGTCCAGGGCGATCAGGAAGCCGAACCCGACGGTCACCGCCGACACCCCGAGCGGCAGCATCAGCAGCGCGTCGAAGC
The DNA here is from genome assembly GCF_056432865.1 of Streptomyces sp. NPDC044921. Taxonomy (NCBI): domain Bacteria; kingdom Bacillati; phylum Actinomycetota; class Actinomycetes; order Kitasatosporales; family Streptomycetaceae; genus Streptomyces; species Streptomyces sp. NPDC044921. The sequence continues at coordinate 417,743 of NZ_JBWKIF010000003.1, read as the reverse complement.
CGCGCACGAACCGCCCGGCGTCCCGGCGGGTGAGCGCCACGGCGGCCAGGCCGCCGATCACCACGGCGATGAGCGTGGCGGCCACGGCGTACGACAGGGAGTTGCCGATCGCCTCGATCGGCGGGACCAGGAACACGCCCCCGTCCTCGCGGGTCAGCGCCCGGTAGTAGCCGAGGCCCGGCGCGTCCAGCGACCGCTGCACCAGCACGGCGAGCGGCAGCAGGAGCAGCAGGACGACGGTGGCGAGGACCCCGCCCAGCAGCGCCCACTGCGCGGCGCCGCGCGGCCGGCGCGCGGTCGCGGACGGGTCCACCAGGCGCAGCGCGCTCTCGCGCCGCCGTACGGTCCAGGCGTGCAGGACGAGGATGGCGCCCACCGCGGCGAACTGGATCAGCGTCAGCACGGCCGCCGTGGACAGGTCGAAGATCTCGGAGGTCTGCCGGTAGATCTCCACCTCCAGGGTGGCGAAGGTGGGCCCGCCGAGGATCTGGACGACACCGAAGGAGGTGAAGGTGAACAGGAAGACCATGAGCGCGGCGGCGGCCACGGCCGGGGCGAGGGCCGGCAGGGTGACCTGCCGCCAGGCCCGCGCGCGGGACGCGCCGAGCATCCGCGCGGCCTCCTCCTGCCGCGGATCGAGCTGCGCCCACAGCCCCCCGACCGTCCGTACGACGACCGCGTAGTTGAAGAACACGTGCGCCAGCAGGATCGCCCACACGGTGGTGTCCAGCCGTACGCCCCACAGCTCGTCGAGCAGTCCCCCGCGCCCGACCAGCGCCAGGAACGCCGTACCGACGACGACCGTGGGCAGCACGAACGGCACGGTCACGACCGCCCGCAGCACCTGCTTGCCCGGGAACGCCAGGCGCGCGAAGACGTACGCGCCGGGGAGCGCCAGCAGCAGCGTGAGGGCGGTGGAGACGATCGCCTGCCAGGTGGTGAACCACAGGACGTGCCGGACGTCGGACTGCGCCAGCACCTCCCCGATCCGCCCGGGGTGCCAGGCCCCGTCGGCCTTCAGACCGCGCGCGACGATCGCGGCGACGGGGTAGGCGAAGAAGACCGCGAAGAACGCGACGGGCACGGCCAGCAGCCCGAGCCGCGCCGCCGCGCCCCGCGTCCGGCCGGTCACTTCAGGACGAGCGAGGTCCACGACTTGACCCACTGGTCACGGTGGTCGGCGATCCGCGCCGGGTCCATGGTCTCCGGGGCCTTCGCCTGGGGACCGTACGTGACGAACTCGGGTGGCACCTGGGCGTCCTCGGTCACCGGGTAGACGAACATGTTGAGCGGCATGTCCTCCTGGAACCTCTTGCTGATGAGGAAGTCGAGGAGGGCCTTTCCGCCCTCGGCGTTCTTCGCGTTGCTCAGCAGTCCGGCGTACTCGACCTGCCGGAAGCAGGTGCCCTCGGCCACCCCGGTCGGGGCGGTGCCCGGCCTCGGGTCGGCGAAGACCACCTCGGCGGGCGGCGAGGAGGCGTACGACACGACGAGCGGCCGGTCGCCCTTGGCCTTCTTCCCGCCGGCCGAACCGGAGAACTCCTCGTTGTAGGCCTGCTCCCAGCCGTCGACGACCTTCACGCCGTTGGCCTTGAGCTTCAGCCAGTAGCCCTCCCACCCGTCCTCCCCGTAGCGCGCGGCGGTGCCGAGCAGGAAGCCGAGGCCGGGCGAGGACGAGGAGGCGTTCTCGGTGACCAGCAGGTTCTTGTACGCGGGCTTGACCAGGTCGTCGAAGCTCCGCGGCGGCCGCAGACCGCGGTCGGCGAAGTACTTCTTGTCGTAGTTGACGCAGATGTCGCCGGTGTCGACGGGTGTGACCCGGTGCTTGTCCCGGTCGACCCGGTACTCGGCCTTGATCCGCTCGGATCCCTTGGCCTGGTACGGCTGGAACAGACCGTTGTCGAGGGCGCGGGACAGCAGGGTGTTGTCGACGCCGAAGAAGACGTCGCCCTGCGGGTTGTCCTTGGTCAGGATGGCCTTGTTGACGGCCTGCCCGGCGTCGCCGTCCTCCAGGACGCGGACCTTGTAGCCGGACTGCTTCTCGAAGGCCGCGATGACGTCCTTGGACGCGGCCCACGAGTCGTGGCTGACGAGCGTCACGGTCTTGGAGCCGCCGGACTCCTCGTCGCCGCCGGACGAGCCGCACGCGACGAGCGTGCCGGCCATGCCGAGCGCGACGGCCACCGCCGTCAGCCGCTTTCGGTTGATGTCCACTGGATTCCTCCTGGGGTGACCAGGAGAAGACGCGGCCCCGCCCGGGACTTCCGAGGTCCCGGGCAGGGCGCAACAGCTCGAGTGATGACCGATCTCCCTACCCAGAATGACCTGGGCCAGGTTCGGAGGGTCTGCGGCCGGTGCCGCACTCTCAGCGCTGTGGCGCTCCCCTGTCGGAATATGCAGATGTTCTTACGACGGTCAGACTACCGTTCGGTGGCCGCGAGCTGACCACACGCCCCGTCGATCTCCTGACCACGGGTGTCCCGGATCGTCACCGGCACACCGTGCGCGGCGATGGCCTCGACGAACGCCTTCTCGTCCTCCGGCCGGGAGGCCGTCCACTTCGACCCGGGCGTCGGGTTCAGCGGGATGAGGTTGACGTGCACGGGCCTGCCCTTGAGCATCCGGCCGAGCCGGTCACCGCGCCAGGCCTGGTCGTTGATGTCCCGGATCAGCGCGTACTCGATGGACAGCCGGCGCCCGGACCTGGCGCTGTACTCGAAACCGGCGTCCAGCACCTCGCGCACCTTCCAGCGCGTGTTCACGGGCACGAGGGTGTCGCGCAGCTCGTCGTCCGGGGCGTGCAGCGAGATGGCGAGGCGGCACTTGAAGCCCTCGTCGGAGAACCGGTGGATGGCCGGGACGAGCCCGACCGTCGAGACGGTGATCCCGCGCTGGGAGAGCCCCAAACCGTCGGGCTCGGGGTCGGTGAGCCGCCGGATGGCGCCGACGACCCGGTTGTAGTTCGCGAGGGGCTCGCCCATGCCCATGAACACGATGTTGCTGAGCCGCGCCGGACCGCCGGGGACCTCGCCGTCCCGCAGGGCGCGCATCCCGTCCACGATCTGGTGCACGATCTCGGCGGTGGACAGGTTCCGGTCCAGACCCGCCTGCCCCGTCGCACAGAACGGGCAGTTCATCCCGCACCCGGCCTGCGAGCTGATGCACATGGTCACCCGGTCCGGGTAGCGCATCAGCACGGACTCGACGAGCGTCCCGTCGAACAGCCGCCACAGCGTCTTGCGCGTGGTGCCCTGGTCGGTCGACAGGTGCCGCACGACGGTCATCAGCTCGGGCAGCAGCGCCTCCCGCAACCGTCCGCGGGACCCGGCCGGGATGTCGGTCCACTGCTCCGGATCGTGCGCGTACCGCGCGAAGTAGTGCTGCGAGAGCTGCTTGGCGCGAAACGGCTTCTCCCCGACAGCGGCGACGGCCTCCCTGCGCTCGGCAGGAGTGAGGTCGGCGAGATGCCGCGGCGGCTTCTTGGCTCCGCGGGGGGCGACGAAAGTGAGTTCTCCGGGCTTAGGCATGGCTGTACCAGTGTCGCAGATCGAATCGGGTGACCCGCGGCACCGGGAGCGCCGGCCCTATCCGCCCGTGTGCTCCAGCCGGTCCTTCAGGAGCTGCTCGTTGCGCGGGAGCTCCTTGCGGACCTGGGGGCGGACGACGAGCGGGACCAGGACCTTGCCGACGCCGTGGCCCTCGAAGTCGACGGCGATCGTGACGTGGGAGGGGCGCCCCTCGTCGAACGGCTCGACCTCGCCGTGCACCCGGGCCCGGACCGGGCCGTCGACCCCGCGCATGCCCCAGCTGTGCGGCGGGTCGTACTCGGTGACCTCCATGGTCATCGGCATGACGCGGCGGCCGACGTGGCGCGTGACGCGGACCCGGGTGCCGACGCCGACGGGCCCTTCGTCGAGGCGCTCCGCGGACACGGCGCTCAACTGCCACTCCGGCATCTTCTCCGCGTCCGTGACGTAGTCGTAGACGTCCTCGGCACGGCAGTCGACATCGACGGTTGGTGTGATGGCGGTCATGATGGCCCCCTCGGGGAGGTACACCTGCATCGTCCCACCGGGGTTCCCGGCGGCTCCGGGACTGCGGCGAGCCCCCGTCCGGTGCCGGACGGGGGCTCGCCCCAGGAAGACCGGTTCCGCTCAGCCGGAGCCGACGAAGAGGACCAGCAGCAGCCACACGACCGGAGCGGTCGGCAGCAGCGAGTCGAGCCGGTCCATGATGCCGCCGTGGCCCGGCAGCAGCGTGCCCATGTCCTTGATGCCGAGGTCCCGCTTGATCATGGACTCGCCTAGGTCGCCGAGCGTGGCGCTGACCGCGACCGCCAGGCCGAGGACCAGCCCCTGCCACCAGGCGCCGTCGTCGATGAGGAACTGCATGCACAGCGCGCCGACGACCATGGCGAAGGAGACCGCCCCGGCCAGGCCCTCGCGGGTCTTGCCGGGGCTGATGCGCGGCGCGAGCTTGGTCCGGCCGAAGCGCCAGCCGACGGCGTAGGCCCCGGTGTCGCTGACGACGGTGAGCAGCAGGAAGGTGAGCACCCGCTGCGGCCCGTCGTCGGCGGTCAGCATCATCGCGACGAAGGTCGCGAGGAACGGCACGTAGAACGCCGCGAAGACACCGGCCGTGACGTCCCGGAGGTAGTTCTCGGGCGGTTCCGTCATGCGCCAGACGAGTACGGCCAGGGCCGTGAGCGCCATCGCCACCCAGGCGCCCTCCGCGCCCCGGACGTACCCGGCGACGACCATCGCGGCGCCGCCGAGCGCGAGCGGCACGAGCGGTGCCCGGATGCCCTTGCGCTCGTCGAGCCGCTTGGTCAGCTCCCACAGGCCCACCACCACGGCGACCGCGACGACCCCGACGAACACGGCCTTGACGATGAACAGCGAGGCGACGATCACCGCGCCGAGCCCGACGCCGACCCCTATCGCGGCACTGAGGTCGCGACCCGCGTTCTTCTTCTGCGGCTTGGGAGCCGGCTGTGCGGCGTCGGGCATGTGCTCCGGGTTCGTCTCGTTGCGGACCGGGGGGCCGCTCGGCGGAGCGGCCCCCCGGTCGTCGTCCTGGTTTCCGCCGTGTGCGGCTACGTCGGGCACGATGGGCATGGGGCGAGTGTGAGGCGCTTGGTGCGCATCGTATGCGGGACCCGCCGGGACGGGCCCCCGGACGTGCCCGTGGCCGTACCCCTGCACGGGCCCCCGGCCGTGACCCTGCGCGGGTCCGTGGCCGTGCCCTTGGTCGGTGGGACCCCAGTACCCGGCCGGTGGCGGCGCCCCCCAGGAAGAGTCGTTCATCAGACCTCGAGCAGCTCCGCTTCCTTGTGCTTCAGGAGCTCGTCCACCTGCGCGACGTACTTCGCGGTGGTGTCGTCGAGCTCCTTCTCCGCACGGCGGCCCTCGTCCTCGCCGACCTCGCCGTCCTTGATCAGCTTGTCGATGGCTTCCTTGGCCTTGCGGCGCACGGAGCGGATCGAGATCTTCGCGTCCTCGCCCTTGCCCTTGGCGACCTTGATGTACTCGCGGCGGCGCTCCTCGGTCAGCTCGGGGAACACCACCCGGATGATGTTGCCGTCGTTGCTGGGGTTGACGCCCAGGTCGGAGTCGCGGATGGCCTGCTCGATGTTGCGCAGCGCGCTCTTGTCGAACGGCGTGACCACGGCCATGCGCGGCTCGGGCACGGAGAACGAGGCCAGCTGGTTGATCGGCGTCGGCGCGCCGTAGTAGTCGGCCACGATCTTGTTGAACATCGCCGGGTGCGCACGGCCGGTGCGGATCGCGGCGAAGTCCTCCTTGGCGACCACGACGGCCTTCTCCATCTTCTCCTCGGCCTCGAGGAGGGTCTCTTCGATCACCACTTGCTCCTGCGTGTCTTGAGTAGGCCCGGCTGCGGTTCCATGTGGGGCGGCGGCCGGCTGCGTCGCGTCTTCTTCCTGCACGGTTCCCGACCGGCAGGACATTGTCCATCCCCCGGCCCGGCTCCGTCCCGTCCGTCCCCCGGACGGGGTTGGTGCGGTGTCTCAGTCCCGGCTGCCGGGTTCCCCCACCAGCGTGCCGATCTTCTCACCCTTGACGGCGCGCGCGATGTTGCCCTCCGCGAGCAGCTCGAAGACCACGATCGGGAGCTTGTTGTCGCGGCACAGCGTCACGGCCGTGGCGTCGGCGACCTTCAGGTCGCGGGTGATGACCTCGCCGTAGCCGAGGTGGTCGAACTTCACGGCGTCCGGGTTGGTCTTCGGGTCGGAGTCGTAGACCCCGTCCACGCCGTTCTTGCCCATCAGCAGCGCCTCGGCGTCGATCTCCAGGGCGCGCTGGGCGGCGGTGGTGTCGGTGGAGAAGTAGGGCATGCCCATACCGGCGCCGAAGATCACCACGCGGCCCTTCTCCAGGTGCCGCACGGCGCGCAGCGGGATGTACGGCTCGGCGACCTGGCCCATGGTGATGGCGGTCTGCACGCGGCAGTCCACGCCGACCTTCTCCAGGAAGTCCTGCAGGGCGAGGCAGTTCATGACCGTGCCGAGCATGCCCATGTAGTCGGATCGGGCCCGGTCCATGCCGCGCTGCTGCAGTTCGGCGCCGCGGAAGAAGTTGCCGCCGCCGATGACGACCGCGATCTGCGCTCCGTCGCGCACGACGGCCGCGATCTCGCGGGCGATCTTGTGCACCACGTCGGGGTCGACGCCCAGGCCCCCACCGCCGGAGAAGGCCTCTCCGGACAGCTTCAGCAGAAACCGGCCGCGTACTTTGCCGTCGTCGCTCTTCTGGGCCTTGGTGGTCATGGGGGATCCCGCCTCTTTCACGTGGTGCACATGCGAGGAAGGCCATTGCCGGTGGGGTGTGTTTCGCATCCCATACGGCAATGGCCTCCTCGTCAGATCTGCTGTCGTCCGCCACCCCTGTGACGGCGTACGCGGACGACTGCTGTCGACCCTATCGGGGTCGCGCGTCGATCGCGGTACGGACTCAGATGCCGACCTTGATGCGCGTGAAGCGCTTCAGGGTGACACCGGCCTCGTCCAGGACCTTCTGGACGGACTTCTTGTTGTCGAGCGCGTACGGCTGGCCGAGCAGCGTGGCGTCCTTGAAGAAGCCGTTGAGGCGGCCCTCGACGATCTTCGGCAGGGCGGCCTCGGGCTTGCCCTCGGCGCGGGTGGTCTCCTCGGCGACGCGGCGCTCGGACTCGACGACCTCGGCCGGCACGTCCTCCTTGGAGAGGTACTTCGGCGCGAAGGCGGCGATGTGCTGGGCGACGCCCTTGGCGATCTCCGCGTTCGGCTTGTCCAGCTCGACGAGGACACCGATCTGCGGGGGCAGGTCGGGCATCGTGCGGTGCATGTACGCGGTGACGTAGCCGTCGGCGAACTGCGCGAAGCGGTCCAGGACGATCTTCTCGCCCAGGTTGGCGTTGGCCTCGTCCACGAACGCCTGGACGGTCTTGCCGGCCTCGATCTCGGAGGCGAGCAGGGCCTCCAGGTCGGCCGGGGAGGTCTTGGCGACGTGCTCGGCGATGGCGGTGGCCACGGCCTGGAACTTCTCGCCCTTGGCGACGAAGTCCGTCTCGCACTTCAGCTCGACGAGGACGCCGGAGGAGTTGTCGTCGGCGATGATCGAGACCACGGCGCCGTTCTCGGCGGAGCGGCCCTCGCGCTTGGCGACGCCCTTCTGGCCCTTGATGCGGAGCGCCTCGACGGCCTTCTCGACGTTGCCGTCGGCCTCGTCCAGCGCCTTCTTGCAGTCCATCATGCCGGCGCCCGTGAGCTCGCGGAGCTTCTTGACGTCGGCGGCGGTGTAGTTCGCCATGAGTCTGTGAATCTTTCTCGAAGTCTGGAAGATCGAAGATCTGCGGGATGCACCCCCATGGAGCCCGGGAGTGCTGTCCTTCCGCTGACCTACGGGTGAACGGCGGGAGCGGACTTCATCGCGCCCAGGGCGCCTGGTGATGGAGTGCCGCTCCCGCCGTCAACGCGGACTGACGGGTCAGGCCTGCTCGGCCTCGGCCGGCTTCTCGCCCTCGGCCGGCTGCTCGGCCTCGGCGGCCGGGGCGGCCTCGGCGGGGGCGGCCTCGGCGGCGGGGGCGGCCTCGTCGGCCTTCTTCTCGCCCTCGAGCAGGTCGCGCTCCCACTCGGCCAGCGGCTCGCCGGCGGCCTTCTCGCCCTTGCCCTCGGTGGCGACACCGCTGCGGGCGATGAGGCCCTCGGCGACGGCGTCGGCGATGACGCGGGTGAGCAGGGTGACGGAGCGGATCGCGTCGTCGTTGCCCGGGATCTTGTAGTCGACCTCGTCGGGGTCGCAGTTGGTGTCGAGGATCGCGACGACCGGGATGTTCAGCTTCCGGGCCTCACCAACGGCGATGTGCTCCTTCTTGGTGTCCACGATCCAGACGGCGCTGGGCACCTTCTGCATCTCGCGGATACCGCCGAGGGTCTTCTCCAGCTTGGCCTTCTCGCGGGAGAGGACCAGCAGCTCCTTCTTGGTCAGACCGGAGGACGCGACGTCCTCGAAGTCGATCTGCTCGAGCTCCTTCAGGCGCTGCAGGCGCTTGTAGACGGTCGAGAAGTTGGTGAGCATGCCGCCCAGCCAGCGCTGGTTGACGTAGGGCATGCCGACGCGGGTGGCCTGCTCGGCGATGGCCTCCTGCGCCTGCTTCTTGGTGCCGACGAACATGACCGTGCCGCCGTGGGCGACGGTCTCCTTGACGAACTCGTAGGCGCGGTCGATGTACGACAGCGACTGGAGCAGGTCGATGATGTAGATGCCGTTGCGCTCCGTGAAGATGAAGCGCTTCATCTTCGGGTTCCAACGACGGGTCTGGTGACCGAAGTGGACGCCGCTCTCCAGCAGCTCCCGCATCGTGACGACGGCCATGGCCGTATCTCCTTGAATGTTCTCGGTTGTGCCGCGGATGCCGGACGGCTCCCGCGCCTGACGCCCACTGCGCGCCGTGCCACGAGGGACCGAGGGGCGCTGATACGGGCCGTTGCCGGACCTCGTATCGGGGCGTGCGAAGTCGACCCGGTGGCCCGGGTCGCCACCAGAAGTGTACGGGACCCGCGAGGCCCCGGGTGACGCCGTTGTCCACAAGCGGGCGCCGCTCCACAGGCGCGGGTGGCGACCGCGGTGGTTCGGCACGCTTCTGCCCATGCGAGCGAAGCGATGTGTGCGCGTGATCACGCGCCTGGTGCTGTTGCCGGCCCTGACGGCGGGCCTTTTGCTGGCACCGCCACCGCGCCTGTTCGCCGCGGGTGCCGACGTGCCGACCGCGGACGTGACCGTGCCGACCGCGGGTGCCGATACGCCTGCCGAGGACGTGACCGTGCCGACCGCGGGTGCCGATGTGCCTGCCGAGGACGTCAAGGCGCCGACCGCGGACGTCAGTGTGCCGGCGGTGGGGCGCGCCTGGCCGGTCGGCCTGCGCCCCCGGGTGCTGCGCGGCTGGGAGCCGCCGGCGACGGTGTACGGGCCGGGCCACCGGGGCGTGGACCTGGCGGCGGCACCCGGGACTCCGGTGCGGGCGGTGGCGGCGGGACGGGTGGCCTTCGCGGGCCGCGTGGCGGGCAAGGGCGTGGTCTCGGTGGACCTCACCGGCACCGGCGACCCTCCGCTGCGCACCACGTACGAACCGGTCACGGCGTCGGTCGAGGAGGGCACACGGGTGCAGCCGGGCGAGGTGATCGGCACGGTGGACGCCCACGGCTCGCACTGCGCGTCACCGTGCGTGCACTGGGGGCTGCGCAGAGGCGGGACCTACGTGAACCCGCTGGGTCTGCTGCCGCCCTGGCTCCTGCACGGGGGGCCGTCGAGGCTGCTGCCGGTCTTCAGGTGACGGCGAGCGCCCCCGTGATCCCGGCCGGGGCGGGGATCAGCCCCGCACACCCCGCAGCGCCATGGAGACGGCGGCCTCCGTGATCGCCGCGGGGTCCTCCGCCGCGCCCAGCTCGATCCTGCGCACCGCCGCGTCCACCACGCCCTGCACCAGCATCGCCGCCAGCCGGGGCTGCTCGTGCCCCATCTCCGCGAGCGCCTCGACGATCATCGCGACCAGCCCGCCGTGCGCCGCCCGGATCTTCTCCCGGGCACCCGCGTCGAGCTCGCTCGCCGAGATCGCGACCACGGCCCGGTGCCGCCGGTCCCCGACCAGCTCCAGCTGCTGCCGCACGTACGCCTCGACCTTGGCCTCGGGCGTCTGCGCCCGCTCCATGGCGGCCGACACCTCCGCCGCCCAGACGGGGAAGTCGGCCTCGCACAGCTCCTCGACGACGGCCGCCCGTGACCGGAAGTACTCGTAGACGCTCGACCGCGCGAGGCCCGTCCGCTCGGCGAGGGCCGGGAAGGTCAACGCCTCCGTCCCGCCCTCGGACAACAAGGAACGAGCCGCGTCCAGCAGGGCGGCTCGCTGCATCGACCGGTGCTCGGCCACGGAGGCCGCTCGAATCCTTGGCACGTCAACCACTGTACGGACGCGCCGGGCCCGACGGGAGTGGCTCCCGCCCAGTCGGCGCCGGCCCGCCGGATCAGCGACCGAAACCGGCCAGTTTCGCTCTGAGCTGGAGGACGGACTTGGTGTGGATCTGGCTGACCCGGCTCTCGGTCACGCCCAGCACGTTCCCGATCTCGGCCAGGGTGAGGCCCTCGTAGTAGTAGAGCGTGACCACGGTCTTCTCCCGTTCGGGCAGCGTGTTGATCGCCCGCGCCAGGAACCTCCGCAGCTCCCGGTCCTCGGCGACCTCCACGGGATTGTCGGCGGCGGTGTCCTCCAGCGTGTCCATGACGCTCAGCCCGTCACCGCCCTCGCCCCCGCCGTGCAGCAGCTCCTCCAGGGCCACGACGTTGGCCAGCGACAACTGGCTGAACACCGCGTGGAGGTCCTCCACCGCGATGCCCATCTCGGCGGCCACCTCGCCCTCGGTCGGCGTCCGCCGCAGCCGCGCCTCCAGCGTGGTGTAGGCCCGCTCCACGTTGCGCGCCTTCTGCCGCACCGACCGGGGGATCCAGTCCAGCGCCCGCAGCTCGTCGATCATGGCCCCGCGGATGCGCGTGATCGCGTACGTCTCGAACTTGATCTCCCGGTCGATGTCGAACTTCTCGATCGCGTCGATCAGCCCGAACACCCCCGAGGAGACGAAGTCCGCCTGCTCCACGTTGGACGGCAGGCCCACGCTGACCCGTCCCGCGACGTACTTCACCAGCGGCGAGTAGTGCAGGATCAGCTGCTCCCGCAGCCGCTCGTCCCCCGTCGCCTTGTACGACCGCCACAACTCGTCGAGCGACGAGGGAGCGGGCGGCCGCACGTTGCCACCGTCACGGGCGGCTGGGGGGATCGCCGCCCGGTCGGACCCGGAGGTGTGCTGGGGCATTCGTCGCCTTGTGCCGTTCTGCTGCGGAGTGGTGCTGCCGAGGGGAGCTGTCTGTCTGATGTCGAGTTGCCTGTCCGTGTCGGGATCCTCGTGAGCGTAGCGTGACTGCGGCGTCGCGGTGCGCGAAGGAGGGAGGTCGAAGCGGGCGCAGATACGTTCCGCGAGACCCTCCGCCGGGTCGCCCCGATCGCTCGGTGTGATCACCACAGAAGCCCAACTGGGCGCATATCCAAGGGGTGTCGGGGTTCCCCCGGACGGCCGAACACGGACGGTCAGCACGGCCCGGGAGCACCGCGGACCGACATCACCGCCTCGCGTGTCAACTTCCATCCGTCGCCGTGTCGTTCGACGTAACCGAGTGCTCGGAGTTCGTACAGTCTCGCGACCGCGTCGTCCTGTGCGGTCTGCGCGCGACGGGCGATCTCGTCCGGGCGGGCGGCCCCGCGTCCCGGCAGCGCGGCAAGCACCTGCCGGGCGGCCGGTTCCAGCAGGTCCCGGGGCAGGACGGGGCCGCGCCGCTCCGGTGCCAGCTGTCCGATGGCGCCGACCAGTTCCACGACGTCCGCGGCGTCGGTGACCAGGGCGGACTCGCCGCGCAGCAGCTCGTGCACTCCGGCGGACAGGGCGCTGGTGGCGGGGCCCGGGACACCCATGGTGTGCCGCCCGAGCCGCTGGGCCGCCCGGGCCGTGACCAGGGAGCCGCTGCGGTGGGCGGCCTCGACGACCACGGTGCCGCGGGTGAGGGCCGCGATCACGCGGTTGCGCAGGATGAACCGGCTCGGGGTCGGGTGGTCGCCGGGCGGCAACTCCCCTACGACCAGCCCCTGTTCGGCGATTCTGCCGATCAGCCGGGTGTGTCCGCGCGGGTAGGGCCGGTCGAGCCCGCAGGCGAGGACGGCGACGGTGGCGCCGCCCGCGCCGAGCGCTCCGCGGTGGGCGGCGCCGTCGACACCGTAGGCGCCGCCGGAGACCACGACCCACCCCTGCTCGGCGAGGCCGGCGGCGAGGGTGGCCGCCATGTGGGCCCCGTACTCGGTGCAGGCCCGGGCGCCGACGACGGCCACGGACTTCAGCGCCCACATCCGCAGGTCGGCCCGGCCCCGGACCCAGAGCCCGAGGGGCCGGGCGTCCCCGAGGTCGTCGAGCTGCGCCGGCCACTCGGTGTCGCCGGGGCACACGAACCGGACCCCGGCGTCACGAGCGACGTCGAGGTCCCGGCGCGGCCGGGCCGCCGCGGCCCTGGCCAGGAGTCCGGTCCACCGTTTGCCGCTGACACCGGGCAGAGCCGCCCCGCCCTCCCGGAGCCGCCGCGCCACGCCCCCGGCCCCGTGCTCCCGCACCCACCGCCCACCGGCTTCGTCGCCGGGTTCGAGGACGCGGGTGAGGAAGACGCGGGCGAGCAGTTCGTCGTCCGGTTCGCCGGCCGTGCTCACGTCAGCGCCCCGAGGGCCATGGGCACACCCCGGGGAACTCCGGTGCGCAGCTGGAGCGCCAGGGCGACGTCCGTCGCGTCGGGCCGGTCGTGACCCACGAGGTCGGCGACGGTCCAGGCGACCCGCAGGACGCGGTCGAGGCCGCGGGCGGTCAGCACGCCCCGCTCCAGGTTCCGCTCGGCCTCGTCCATCGCGCCGGGCACGGCGTACCAGCGGCTGCGCAGCTCCCTTCCGGGCACTTCGCCGTTGGTGCGCCAGGGAGTGCCCGCGAGGCGCTCCGCGGCCCGGTCCCGGGCGGCACGGACCCGGTCGGCGACCGTCGCCGTGGACTCGCCGCGGGCGGCGCGGGCGGTCAGCTCGGTACGCGTGACGCGGTCCACCTCGACGCGCAGGTCGACCCGGTCGAGCAGCGGGCCCGACAGCCTGGCCTGGTAGCGGCGGATGGCCGAGGGCGGACACTCGCACAGGTCGTCCCGCTGGGAGAACCGGCCGCACGGGCAGGGGTTGGCCGCGAGCACCATGAGGAACTTGGCCGGGAAGCGCACGACGCCCGCGCTGCGCGCGATCACGACGTGCCCGGCCTCCAGTGGCTGGCGCAGCGCGTCCAGCGCCTGGCTGCTGAACTCGGGCGTCTCGTCCAGGAACAGCACGCCCCGGTGGGACAGGGACACCGCGCCGGGCCGCGCGATGCCCGGGCCACCGCCGACGAGCGCCTGCATCGTGGCCGAGTGGTGCGGGGCACAGTAGGGGGCGATGTCGATCAGCGGCTTGCCCGGGGGCAGCAGACCCGCCACCGAGTGGACCGCCGTGACCTCCAGCGACTCCTGCCGGCCGAGCCGGGGCAGGATGGCCGGCAGCCGCTCGGCGAGCATCGTCTTGCCGGCTCCGGGCGGCCCCTCCAGGAACAGGTGGTGCCCGCCGGCCGCGGCCACCTCCACGGCCGTGCGCGCCGAGGTCTGGCCGACGACGTCCGCGAGGTCGTGCCCGTGGTCGTGCTGGGCGGCCCCGGCGCTGTGCATGCCGGTCGCGGCACCGGTGCCCGGCACCCGCAGACCGGCGAGGAGCGGGTCGGGGCGTCCGAGGGCGTCGGGTTCCTCGTCGGGTACGGGTTCGTCGGCCAGGATGGCGATCAGCTGGCGCAGGCTGCGGACGCCCAGGACGGAGATCCCGGGCACCAGCGACGCCTCGGCTGCGGCGCACTCGGGCACCACCACCTGCTCGTACCCCGCGTCCGCCGCCGCCAGTACCGCCGGCAGCACCCCCCGGACGGGCCGCACCCGCCCGTCCAGGCCCAGCTCGCCGATCATCACGATGTCGGCCAGGACCCGGGGGTCGATGCGCTCCGCCGCGCCGAGGACCGCCGCCGCGACGGCCAGGTCGAAGCCGCTGCCGGACTTGGGGACGGAGGCGGGGCTCAAGCCCACCGTGAGCTTCTTCTGCGGCCAGGCCGCGCCCGAGTTGACGACAGCGGCGCGCACCCGGTCCCGGCTCTCCGTGAGGCTCTTGTCGGGCAGCCCCACCAGCGTGAACGCCGCCACTCCCGGTTCGAGGTCGGCCTGGACCTCGACGACCACGCCCTCGACGCCCACGAGCGCCACCGAGCACGTACGGGCGAACGCCATCAGGCCACCCCCCGCACGTGCTCGACCACGGCCGCGCCACGGGCCGGCAGCAGCACCCCGACCACGTCGATGCGGACCCCGCCGGGCGGCGCGCCCCCGTGCGTCTGGATCCAGCGCTCGGCGAGGTCGCGCAGCCGCTCCGCCTTCTGCGGGGTCACGGCGGCCATCGGATGCTCGAAGGGACCCTCCCGGCGGGTCTTGACCTCGCAGACGACCAGGACGTCCCCGTCGCGGGCCACGATGTCGATCTCTCCGGTGCGGCCGGAGCGCCAGTTGCGCTCCAGGACCGTCAGTCCGGTCTCCGCCAGCCGCCGGGCCGCCAGGGTCTCTCCGTACCTGCCCATCGCACTGCGTGCGTTCATGTCGGCACCACCTCCGGCGCCAACGATCACGCAGCCGGACCCACCGGGTGGATCTTGGTGGACGGCTCGGCCGTTGTGGACAACCCCGTCACCCGCCCGGGTGACCGGGCGGCGCGGGTCAGCCGCTGGGCAGCTCCAGGTCGCTCTTGTTCAGCTCCTCGATGTTCACGTCCTTGAACGTCAGCACCCGGACCTGCTTCACGAAGCGTGCCGGCCGGTACATGTCCCACACCCAGGCGTCGGCCATGGACACCTCGAAGAACACCTCGCCCTGAACCGAGTGCACCTGCATTTCGTAATCGTTGGTGAGGTAGAAGCGCCGCTCGGTCTCGATCACGTATTTGAACAGACCGACGACATCGCGGTACTCCCGGTAGAGCTTCAGCTCCATCTCGGTCTCGTACTTCTCGAGGTCCTCGGCGCTCATGGCATGTTCCCCTTCAGCCGTGCGATCCCCCCATTGTGCGCCAGTCCGGTGAGCCCCTAGACGATTTCCGGGTCAAGGATCACAGGCCTGGCCGGGGGACCCTCGTCGAGCAGCGTGCGCAGCAGCCCGGCGAGTCTGGTCGGATACACCGTCTCATGTGCCCGGCCCAGTTCCGGGCACGTCCACCAGCGCGCTCCGGCGACACTGCGCCGTTCCAGTTCGGTCAGCCCCGCGGCGGCGATCTCCGTCCGGTCCGTACGGGCGAGGTAGTACCACTCGTCCTGGTCCCAGCGGCGGCCCGCGAACGGAAAGGAGCACCTGCGCCGCCACAGCACCGGGCCGAGCTCGACCTCGGTGATGCCCGTCTCCTCGGCGAGTTCCCGCAGGGCGGCCTGTTCACGGGTCTCGTCGCCCTCCACACCGCCGCCCGGGGTGAACCACCAGTCGTCGGCCGGATCGTCCGGCTCGTGCCCGTGCAGCAGCAGGATGCGGTCCCTCGGGTCGAGCAGCACCACCCGGGCGACCCTGCGCAGTCCGCCCTCGTAGGTGTCCTGGCCCGCCGGGACGGCCTCAGCGGACACCGGCGGGCTCCGCGCTGGTCCGGCGGGCCCGGGCCGCGCCGGTCCGCTTGGCGATGGGCCCGTAGGCGCCTCCGCCCAGGACGAGCACCGCGCCGGCGATCACGAGGAGGGTGATCGTCGGCAGCGGGCCGGGCGAGGAGAGGGTGCCGAGCGGCTCGAAGCCGGCGGGGCGCTCCAGCATGCCCTTCATGGGCCAGACGACGGCGTCCACGCGGGCGTCCACGGCGGAGCGGGCCACTGTGCCACTGGCGGCGTCGGTGAGGTGGGCGGTGGAGTCCACGGAGTTGCCGCGCTCGTCACCGAGCAGGAACAGGCGGCCCTGGGGGACGGTCACGGTCGGGAAGTTGTTCGTCCCGGCGGGTGTGTCCGCGGGCAGGTAGGTCTCGTCGATCTCCTTGCCGTTGACCCGCAGCTTGCCGTCCTGGCAGCAGGAGACCGTGTCGCCGCCGACCGCGACCACGCGCTTGACCATGGGCGCGTTGGCCCAGGCCGCGTCCTTGAAGACGACGACGTCCCCGCGGCGCACCGCACCGCCGTCGACCCGCTGCGCGAGGATGCGGTCGCCGGCGTCGATGGTCGGCGTCATCGAACTGGTCGGCACGGTGTACGGCCGGTAGACCACGGCGCCCCAGGCGAACCCGCCGAGGAAGAGCACCATGCCCAGTGCGACGGCCAGCCCGGACAACCGCTGTCCGGTCCGGCTGCCCACCGGGCCCGTGCCCGGGCCACCGCCGCGCGGGGCCGTGTGCGTCATGCTCTCGCCACCCATGGGTCCGCACCCTACCCGGGGGTACCGGCCGAGGTCAGCAGACGGGTGGAATCACGGCTTTCCGCTGGGGGAACGCCTCCCGGGCCGGATCGCCGCCCCGTGAGCTCCGCGGTCGTACCGGCCGCAGCCACCGGGCGGGGGCAGGGCGGCCGGACGCCGGCTTCCGGCTGACCCGCACAGGCCGCGCGGCAGCGGCGTACAGAGCTTGGGCGAGCCGTACAGAGCGCCGAGCCGCACAGAGCCTGGCCGATTCGTCCGGGGCCCGCGGCCGCGCCGGACCGGGCGGAGCCACCCGCCCACGTCCGCGCTACGGCTTACGGCGGCGCCACCACACCACCGGCACCACCCCGGCCAGCGCGAGGCCCTGCGGTGCCACGGGGAGGGAGGCGGCGGCCGGCTGGGCGTTCAGGCCGGGCTGGTCGAAGGTGTCGGGCACCGGCAGGTTGTCCCAGCGGTTGACCGGCCAGGCGACGACGATGGCACGCCCGACGACGTCCTTGACGGGAACCATGCCGTGGTTCTTGTCCGACTGGTTGTACCGGGAGTCCCGGGAGTTCTGCCGGTGGTCGCCCATGACCCAGATGTAGCCCTCGGGGACCTTCACCTTGAACTGGCCGCCCTGGTCGTCGACGCTGCACGGGGTGTTGCCGGGGTAGACGTACGACGCCTCGTTCAGCGCCTTGCCGTTCACCGTCAGCGGGCCGGTGTTCTTGCACTCGACCGTGTCGCCGCCGACGCCGATGACGCGCTTGATGAGGTCCTTCTCCTCCACCGACGGCATGAGGCCGATCCAGCTGAGGAACGTCTGCAGCGCGTTCGGGTCCGTGGTCGGCTCGCCCGCCAGCCAGTTGTCGGGGTCGTGGAAGACGACGACCTCGCCGCGCTCGGGCTCCGAGCCGAACCAGGGGGTGAGCTTGTCGACGAGCACGCGGTCGCCCTGCTGGAGGGTGTTCTGCATCGAGTCGGAGGGGATGGAGAACGCCTGCACCAGGAACGTCTTGATCAGCAGCGCCAGCACCAGCGCGATGCCGATCAGGATGGGCAGCTCCTTCCAGAAGGAGCGCGGTTTCTTCGGTGTGCGGGCCGTTCCGCCCGGTCCCTGGCCCTCGGCCGTGCTGTGCTCGTCTGTCACCCTGTCGCCCTCGGCTGCCCCGGAGTCACTCCCGGAGGTCACGGCGCTGTCCGCGGCCGGGACGGCGGATTCCGCGGGGTGTCCGCGGTGCTCCTCGCCGTCGTGTCCGGACCGTGCGCCAACCGCCACATCCCCCACGCCAACTCCTCACTCTGTGCCGCCGCCTGCCCCACACACGGCGCAGGCCCACCACTCCCATAACGAGCGGGAGTTCCGCAGGGGTCGGGAGCTGGATCGTCTCGTTCGAATCGTAGGGGGCAACCCTATGCGACAGCCGGGGAGCCGCGGTCGACCCGGTGCCCGAGTCGGACACCGAGGCGTAGGTGTTCGGCTCCTCCAGGGTGGTCCAGTGGCCCAGCGGCCAGGCGATGACCATGGCGCGGCCCACGACCTCGTCCTCGGAGACGGTGCCGCCGTAGTCGGTGTCCTGGTGGGCGCGGGAGTCCGCGGAGTTGTTGCGGTGGTCGCCCATCACCCACAGGCGCCCCTGCGGGACGGTGATGTCGAACGGCGTGTCCGACGGGGCGACACCCGGGTACAGGTAGTCCTCGTTCAGCGGGACGCCGTTGACGGTCACGCGCCCTTGTGTGTCGCAGCACTGGACGCGGTCGCCGCCGACGCCGACGACCCGCTTGATGAGGTCCTTCTCGTTCTCGGACGGCAGCAGGCCGATGAAGGTGAGCCCTTCCTTGATCTGCTTGACGACGACGGGGTCGTCCTTCCGGGCCGTCGGCTGCTCGTCCTGGAGCCAGCCGCCGGGGTCCTTGAACACGACGACGTCCCCGCGCTGCGGCTCGGAGCCGAACCACGGGGTGAGCTTGTCGACCAGGACGCGGTCGCCGACCTGGATCGTCTGCTCCATGGAGCCCGACGGGATGACGAAGGCCTGGACGAGGAAGGTCTTCAGCACGAGGGCTATCAGGACGGCGACACCGACGAGGAGCGGTATCTCCTTGACCGCGCTGCGCCTGCGGCGCCGCTTGACCTTCTTCTGGAGCTTGCGCCGCTCGGCGCGCGTGCGGCCGCTTGAGGCACCGGCGGCGCGCCGGGCGCCGGTGGGCAGCAGGTTGTCCGCGGGGCTGGCGGGCACCCCGCGCGGTTTGCCGCGGTTACCCATGGGCGCCCGCCTCTTCGGCGGCGGGGGCGGGCACGCGCGCGTAGGCGTCGGGCCGGTGCAGCCGGGTGGTGTGTGCGAAGGGCCAGACGATCGCGTCGGCGCGGCCGATCACGACCCCGACGGGGATCATGCCGCCGCCGGGCGAGCCGAGGTGGTCGCGGGAGTCGCTGGAGTCGCTGCGGTGGTCACCGAGGAGGAAGAGCCTGCCGTCGGGCACGACGACGTCGAAGGACACCGCGGAGGGGCGATCCCCGGGGTAGAGGAAGCCCGACTCGTCGACCGGCCGGCCGTTCACCCGGATCCTCCCCTCCTTGTCGCAGCAGACGACGTGGTCTCCCCCCACGCCGACAACGCGTTTGATGTAGTCCGCGTGCCCGAAGTACCCGGTCCCGTCGAACACGACGATGTCTCCCCGCTGCGGCGCGGCACCGAAACGGTATGCCAACTTGTTTACGAGAACCCGGTCCCCGATCCTCAATCCCCGTTCCATCGATCCGCTGGGGATCTGGAACGGCCGCAGCACGAAGGTACTGAGGAACAGCAGGAACAGCAGGCAGGCCAGCAGCGTGAGGGTGATCCGGCCGCCCGGGAGCCAGGCGGCGACCCGCGACACCAACGCGAAGCGCGACCGTTCCTCCGGCCCCCCGGGCTCCGAGGAGGGGTCCTCGGAGTCGGAAGGGCGGGAGGAGCGGTCGCGCTCCGTGTGCTGCGCTTCGGTGTCCATCGGAGCCTGATGCTATCCGGCCCCGAGGTGAACCCCGGAGAGCGCTCAGTTCTCGCGCTTCTCCTTGATCTTCGCGGCCTTGCCGCGCAGCTCGCGCAGGTAGTACAGCTTGGCGCGGCGGACGTCACCCTTGGTGACGAGCTCGATCTTCTCGACGATCGGGGTGTGCACCGGGAAGGTGCGCTCGACGCCGACGGAGAAGGAGACCTTGCGGACCGTGAAGGTCTCGCGCACGCCGGAGCCCTGGCGGCGGATCACGACGCCCTTGAACTGCTGCACACGGGAGCGGTTGCCCTCGATGACGCGGACGTGCACGTTGACCGTGTCGCCCGGGCGGAAGGCGGGGATGTCGCTGCGCAGCGACGCGGAGTCGACGGTGTCGAGCAGGTGAGACATTTCGTCTGCTTTCCTCGCTGATGCCACAGGTCATCAACGGAAACTAGGTGTGTTTCGGAATGAGGGTCGCGCGGGTCGGGGCGGGCGTCGTCTCCCCCTGTGGCAGGGGCGCACGCCGGACGGACGCACAACAGCTGGCTATTCTTCCACGCCCTCGGTCCTGCGCCAAAATCGGCCGTACGGCTCCCCCGCGGGATCCGGCGACCAGCCCAGGATGGAGAGCATCTCGCGGTCCTTCTTGTCGAAGGCCTTGGGGTCGCACCGCTCGATGAGATCGGGCCGGTACGCGGTGGTGCGCCTGATGGCCTCGTCCCGGCGCCAGCGGGCGATCTTCCCGTGGTGCCCGCTGAGCAGCACCTCGGGGATGTCCCGGCCGCGCCACTCGGGCGGCTTGGTGTAGACGGGCCCCTCCAGCAGGTTGGCCATGGCGCCGGGTGCGAAGGAGTCGTCCCGGTGGGACTCGGCGTTGCCCAGGACGCCCGGCAGCAGCCGGGCCACGGCCTCGGTGACGACGAGGACGGCCGCCTCGCCCCCGGCCAGGACGTAGTCGCCGATGGAGACCTCGTACACCGGCATGCGCGTGGCGTACTCGTCGACGACACGGCGGTCGATGCCCTCGTAGCGGGCCGGGGTGAAGACCAGCCAGGGGCGTTCGGAGAGGTGGACGGCGAGTTCCTGGGTGAAGGGGCGGCCGCTGGGCGTGGGCACGACGAGGGCCGGCTCGCGGGAGCCGGTCTCGTAGCCGTCGGCCAGGACGGAGTCCAGGGCGTCGCCCCACGGCTCGGTCTTCATGACCATGCCGGGGCCGCCGCCGTAGGGGGTGTCGTCGACGGTGTTGTGGCAGTCGTAGGTCCAGGACCGCAGGTCGTGGACGTGGACGTCGAGCTGTCCGCGGGCGCGTGCCTTGCCGACGAGGGAGACGTTCAGCGGTTCCAGGTACTCGGGGAAGATCGTGACGACGTCGAGGCGCATCAGGACTCGTCCCGGCTGGAGGCGATCTCGGCGCGGTCGTCGATCAGTCCCGGCGGCGGGGTGATGACGGCCTTCTGCTCCTCCAGGTCGATCTCGGCGACGATCTCCTCGACGAAGGGGATCATCACCTCGCTGCCGTCGGGCCGCTCGACGATGAACAGGTCCTGGGTGGGCAGGTGCGAGATCTCGGTGATCCGCCCGACCTCGGTTCCGTCGGCGGTGACCACGTCGAGGTCGACGAGCTGGTGGTCGTAGTACTCGTCCTCGCCCTCGGGCAGTTCCTCCGGGTCGACCTCGGCGATCAGGAGGGTGTTGCGCAGGGCCTCGGCGGCGGTGCGGTCGCGGACGCCCTCGAAGCGCAGCAGGAGGCGTCCGCTGTGGACGCGGCCCGTCTCGATGGTGAGCGGTCCCGCGGAGGCGGGGTCGGTGGCGAGGACGGCCCCGGGGGCGAGCCGCAGCTCGGGCTCGTCGGTCCGTACCTCGACGGTGACCTCGCCCTTGATGCCATGGGCACGGCCGATCCGTGCGACTACCAGCTGCACGTGTCCAAGTCTCCTTGTCATACGACTGCGGGCCGGGGACGGCCCTGTGGCCCTCCCCGGCCCGAGCCGGTTGCGCGATAAGCGTCAGCGGACGTGGTCCACGTCGACGAGGTCGACGCGGACGCCGCGACCGCCGATGGCGCCCACGACGGTGCGCAGGGCGCGTGCGGTGCGGCCGTTGCGGCCGATCACCTTGCCGAGGTCGTCCGGGTGGACCCGGACCTCGAGCACCCGCCCGCGGCGCAGGTTGCGCGAGGCGACCTGCACATCGTCAGGGTTGTCGACGATGCCCTTCACGAGGTGCTCGAGAGCCTCCTCGAGCATGCTCAGGCCTCGGTCGAAGCGGACTCAGCGGCGGCGTCGTCCTTCTTCTCAGCCTTCTTCTTCTGGGTGATGGCCTCACCCTTGCCCTCGTCGTCGCCGCCGAGAGCCTCGAACGACGGGCGCGCGGCCTTCTCGGGCTGGGTCAGGAGCGGGGCCGGAGCCGGCTCGCCCTTGAACTTCTGCCAGTCGCCGGTCTTCTTGAGGATGGCGAGCACGGGCTCGGTCGGCTGCGCGCCGACACCCAGCCAGTACGCGACACGGTCCGCGTCGACCTCGATCACCGACGGGTTGTACGTCGGGTGGTACTTGCCGATCTCCTCGATCGCACGGCCGTCACGACGGGTGCGGGAGTCGGCGACGACGATGCGGTAGTGAGGCGAACGGATCTTGCCCAGACGCTTCAGCTTGATCTTGACTGCCACGGGAGTGGGTTCTCCTGGATTTGACGTGGTTGGGCACGGCGAGAGAGCCGCGTGGGGTTGCGGTACCCGAGTGCCCGATGGACGCGTCAGCCGGAGGCGAGAGGGTTCCTGTGCGGCTGTCGAGTACAGCTAGCCATTGTGCCACACCCCGCGGGCCGCTCAGGCCGGGGGTGTGCCGCGTCCGGGCATGCCGCAGGGGCACCCGGCGTGGAGGTGGGGTACGCCGGGTGCCGGCCCGTTCCGCGGCCCGTCCGACCGGCAGCCACGAGATGCCGGTCGGACGTCAGCTCGCGACCGCTCCCACGACCTCGGGGATGCGGAACGGCTTGCCGCAGCCGCCGCAGACGATGGGCGCCTGGGCGAGGACCGACGGGACGACACGGACGTTGCGTCCGCAGTCACAGACCGCCTTGACGCGCACGCCGCCGCCCGAGGAGCCGTGGCGGGCGGCCGGGCCCCGGAAGGTGCGGGAGGTGTCGGAGGAGGTCGCTGCGGTGTGGGCCTTGAGGGCGCGCTGGAGGCGCTCCATCGTCGGGCGGTAGCGGCGCTTCGCCTCGGGCGTGAGCGTGACCAGGGAGAAGCCGCTGCTGGGGTGCGGTTCCTCGGGGTGGTCCAGGCCCAGCTCCTCGGCGATGGCGAGGAATCTGCGGTTGTGGTAGCGGCCGGCACGGGACGTGTCGCGGACGCCGCGCGCGGCGGCGATGCCATGGACTGCCTCATGGAGCAGTCGCTCGAAGGAGAGCTCGTGACCGCACGCGGACGACGACTCCCCGATCAGGGACTCTGGCGCGGCAAGGTCGGGCAGCTCGGGGTGGTACCGCTGAATGTCGGCCCACGCCTGTGCCAGCTCTGCGGCGAGAACAGGTGGTGTCTGTGTCGTGCTCACGTAATGACAACGAGCTGGGGTGCCCCAGTGTTCCGATTCCGGGCCATCCCAAATAATTTGCACGTACCCGTCAGTTGCCTCTGATGCGTCCCGACGAGGGCGCGTGCGCTGATCTGTGGAGAAGCCTCGCAGCTCACCACAAGGTGGTGCGTAGCCACGCGTACGCCCCGGCGCGTAGCGAGCGCCCGCGCGCCGGGGAGCCAGGGGTCCGCGGGGACGCAAGAGGCGTTTCGGTCGCCGCGCGTCCCGCGCGGCCAGCGTGCGCGTACCTCAGTAAGCGCGTGCCACGACGGCGACGTTACCGGGTGCGTCACCGTCGGCCGGCACCGACCCGTCCTCGGCGACCAGACACCGTACGGTCACCGCGTGCTCGGCGAGCGCGGCCTCGCCCTCCGCGCCGAGCAGCGCCCACGGGATGCGCGCCCAGCCGCCGGCCGTGGCCGCCTCGACGGCCTCCCCGATCGTCGTGACGTCGGCCGTGCGGGACTCGCGGCGCTCGCGCGACTGCGTCAGCAGCAGCTCCTGGTCCTCCTCCAGGACCTTGGGGAGCAGCTCCGCCAGGTCGTCCAGCCGGACCGGCGCCTTGCCCCCGGGGATGCGGCGGGCCAGCGTCGCGGTGCCGTGCTCCAGGTCGCGCGGGCCGATCTCGATGCGCACGGGCACGCCCTTGAGTTCCCAGTCGACGGCGCGGCGGCCGAAGGGGATGTCGGTGCGGTCGTCGACGTGCACGCGGACACCGGCCGCGCGCAGCCGGTCGCCGACCTCGCGGACCTTGGCCAGAACCGCCTCGTCGCCCTTGACCGCCAGCACCACGGCCTGGATCTGCGCCAGCCGGGGCGGCACGCGCAGTCCGTCGTCGTCGCCGTGCATCATCACCAGCGCGCCGATCATGCGCGTGGTGGATCCCCAGGAGGTCTGCCAGACCAGTTCCTGCCTGCCGTCCTTCGACAGGTACCGCGTGTCGAACGCCTTGGCGAAGTTCTGGCCCAGTTCGTGGCTCGTGGCCATCTGCAGGGCCTTGCCGTCGCCCATCATGCCTTCGAGGGTGAGGGTGTTGACGGCACCCGCGAAGCGCTCCCTGGCGGTCTTGCGGCCGGGGACGACGTCCATCGCGAGGACGTTCACCATGAAGTCCTCGTAGACCCGGCGGTGGATGTGCGCGGCGAAGTCGCGCGCCTCCTCAAAGGTGGCGTGCGCGGTGTGGCCCTCCTGCCAGAGGAATTCCGTCGTGCGCAGGAAGAGGCGGGGCCGCAGTTCCCAGCGCACGACGTTCGCCCACTGGTTGATGAGCAGCGGCAGATCGCGGTAGCTCTGCACCCATTTGGAGAAGTAGTCGTTGACGATCATCTCCGAGGTGGGGCGGACCACGGCGGGCTCTTCGAGTTGCTTGCCGCCGCCGTGGGTGACCACGGCCAGTTCGGGCGCGAAGCCCTCGACGTGGTCGGCCTCCTTCGTGAGGTACGACTGCGGGATCAGCAGCGGGAAGTACGCGTTCTGCGTGCCCGTGGCCTTGATGCGGGCGTCCATCTCCGCCTGCATCCGCTCCCACAGCCCGTACCCGTACGGCCGGATGACCATGGTGCCGCGCACCGGCCCGTTGTCGGCGAGTTCCGCCTTGGTGATCAGGTCCTGGTACCAGCGCGGGAAATCGTCCGCGCGGGGCGTGAGTACGGGTGCCTTGGCCATGGCGCGATGGTACGGGCCCGGGTTGCCGGAATGTGAAATCTCGCCACCGGCACATGACATCTCACAACCCCTGCCGCATTCCACTGGACGACGGGTCGAGGGGGGAGTTTCCTGGCATACGGGGAGTGCGAGCGCACTGTCACGGGGGCCATGGAAGCGGCAAGAGGCAACTCTCGGCGGATTGGGGCGCTTACTTATGACACCTACGCTCGTGCGGCAGCACCTGCCTCACGCGGGGGCCGCACCCCGCGTGGACCTGCGTGCACGCGCGCGTGACTGGTCCGAGATCCAGGAGCGGATGCTCGTACCGCTCTACGAGGCCGTCTACGAGCGACTGGACGTGGGTCCCGCCACGCGGCTGCTCGGCCTCGGCTGCGGTTCGGGACTCGCCCTGCTGATGGCCGCCGCCCGGGGAGCGGCGGTCACCGGTGTCGACGCTTCCCCCGAAAGAGTGGCCCTCGCGCGGGAGCGGCTGCTGCCCGGGTCGTCCGGTACCGGTACGCGCCCGGACACCCGGCTGGTGGACGGCTCGCCCGGGGACGCCGCGCGGTCCGGCGCTCCGGCCTACACGCTGGTGACGGCCTTCGAGCCGATCGGATGCCTGGCGGGCGACTCGGAGGGGCTGGGCGGGCTGCTGGCGGAGGCGACGCCGCTCGCCGAGCGCGGAGCCGCCGTGGTGCTGGCCGGCTGGGGCCCGCCGGAGCGGTGCGCCACGGCGTCCGTGCTGCGGGTCGCCACCAAGCTGGCGGAGCCGCTGCGCCACTCGGGCAGCTGGCGTCCTGCCTCGCGCGACGACCTGGAGGACGTCGCCCAGCGCGCCGGGCTCAGGCCGGACGGCTCGGGCCGGGTGGCCTGCCCCTTCGGCTACGCCGACGTGGACAGCGCGGTACGCGGCCTGAAATCGACGGGGCTCTTCGACGCGGCGATGGGCGCGACGGACCAGGTGCAGGTGGACAAGGAGCTGACCGAGGCGCTGCACCCGCACCAGCGGCGGGACGGCACCGTGTGGATGCCCAACGTGTTCCGGTACCTGATCGCCCGGACGCCGTGACACACGGCGCCTGACACGACCGGGAGGGCGCCCCTTCACGGAAGGAGCGCCCTCGGCGTCGTCGTACCGGACCGGCTCGTCAGCCCATGAACTTCTTGAACTCGTCGGGGAGTTCGAAGTCCTTGGCGCCCTGCTGGGGCAGCCCGAAGGCGTTGCCGCCCTCCGCGGCGGCCGCGCGGCGCGCGGCGGCCTCCTGCTCCTGCTGCTTGCGCTTCATCGGGTTGCCGGAGCGCTGCTTGCCCTTGGCCTGCTTCTGCTTCTTCTTCGCCCGGCCGGGGCCACCGCCCATGCCCGGCATCCCGGGCATCCCGGGCATGCCGCCCTGGGCCATGCGGGACATCATCTTGCGCGCCTCGAAGAACCGCTCGACCAGGTTCTTCACGGCGCTGACCTCGACACCGGAACCGCGGGCGATACGGGCGCGGCGCGAGCCGTTGATGATCGTCGGGTCCTGGCGCTCGGCCGGGGTCATCGACTTGATGATGGCCGCCGTGCGGTCGACGTCCCGCTCGTCGAGGTTCTGGATCTGGTCCTTCATCTGGCCCATGCCCGGCAGCATGCCGAGCAGCTTGGAGATGGAGCCCATCTTGCGGACCTGCTCCATCTGGGCCAGGAAGTCGTCCAGGGTGAAGTCCTGGCCCTTCTTGGACGCCAGCTTGGAGGCCATCTTCTCGGCCTCTTCCTGGCTGAACGTCTTCTCCGCCTGCTCGATCAGGGTGAGCAGGTCACCCATGTCGAGGATGCGGGAGGCCATCCGGTCCGGGTGGAAGGCGTCGAAGTCGTCCAGCTTCTCGCCGTTGGAGGCGAACATGATCGGCTTGCCGGTGATCTGCCGGATCGACAGGGCGGCACCACCGCGGGCGTCACCGTCGAGCTTGGAGAGCACCACGCCGTCGAAGCCGACGCCGTCGCGGAAGGCCTCGGCGGTGTTGACCGCGTCCTGGCCGATCATCGCGTCGACGACGAACAGGATCTCGTCCGGGGAGACGGCGTCGCGGATGTCCGCGGCCTGCTGCATCATCTCCTGGTCGATGCCGAGGCGGCCGGCGGTGTCCACGATCACGATGTCGTGGACCTTGGACTTGGCGAAGTCGATGGAGTCCTTGGCGACCTTGACCGGGTCGCCCACGCCGTTGCCCGGCTCCGGGGCGTAGACGGCGACGCCGGCGCGCTCGGCGACCACGCTGAGCTGGTTCACGGCGTTGGGGCGCTGCAGGTCACAGGCGACGAGCAGCGGCGAGTGGCCCTGCTCCTTCAGCCAGCGGCCGAGCTTGCCCGCCAGGGTGGTCTTACCGGCACCCTGCAGACCCGCCAGCATGATCACGGTGGGCGGCTGCTTGGCGAAGCGCAGGCGCCGGGTCTCGCCGCCGAGGATCGTGACCAGTTCCTCGTTGACGATCTTGAGGACCTGCTGGGCCGGGTTCAGCGCGCGGGAGACCTCCGCGCCGAGGGCACGCTCCTTGACGTTCTTGATGAACGTCCGGACGACCGGCAGGGCGACGTCGGCTTCCAGCAGAGCGATCCGGATCTCGCGCGCCGTGGCGTCGATGTCCGCCTCGGAGAGCCGTCCCTTGCCGCGCAGGTTCTTGAAGGTCGCTGAGAGGCGATCGGAAAGAGTATCGAACACGGCGCTCGCGGTCCTCGGGGTCGGAGACGGACTGGGGAATCGCCCTCCAGGGTATCCCGGCGTGACAAGTCGCCGGGTCGCCCTCACCCCCGCAGTGTCTCCTCCAGCTTCCGTGCCACCGGCTCGGCCTCGTCACCGGGCAGCGGCGCGCCCTCCGGGCCCGTCACGTAGAAGGCGTCGACGGCGTTGGCGCCGAGCGTCGAGACGTGGGCGCTGCGCACCCGCACGCCGGCGTCCTCCAGGGCGCTGCCGATGCGGAACAGCAGGCCCGGGGCGTCCTGGGAGCGGACCTCGATGACCGTGGCCAGCCGGGAGGCGGCCGGGTGGACCGACACCCTCGCCGGGGGCGCGACCACGCCCCGGCGGCGCGGATAGGCCGCGTCCCGCTCGGCGAGGCGGGCGGCGATGTCCAGGGAGCCGTCCAGGGCCCGGACCAGGTCCGCGCGCAGCCGGGCGGCCTGCGGCAGGGAGCCGTACTCGGCGGCGACGCGCCAGTCCAGCAGCAGGACGGATCCGTCGACCCCGGCGGGCAGGGTCAGCGACCGCAGCTCGGCGGTCCGCACGGTCAGCCGGTGCACGGCGAGGACCCCGGCCACCGCGGGCAGCACCCCGGGCTGGTCGGGGACGGCGATGAGCAGCTCCACGCCGAGCGGCTCGGGGTCGCCGGACGGCTCCTGCCCGGCGGGCGGCTCGGTCTGGGCGCGCAGGGAGAGCACGGGACCGCCGGTCGCGGCCGCCTCCAGGGCGAGACGCTCCTGCTCTGCGGTGGGGGCTGCGTCCTCGGGGTCGTCCGGGACGTCGCCGGCGAGCACCGCCCCGACCCGTTCGACCAGCTCGGTGACGAGCGAGCCGCGCCACGACGACCAGGCGGCCGGGCCGGTGGCGAGGGCGTCGGCCTCGGTGAGCGCGTGCAGCAGCTCCAGGGTGCCCGGGGAGCCGACGGCGTCGGCGACCGCGCGCACGGTGGCCGGGTCCTCCAGGTCGCGCCGGGTGGCGGTCTCGACCAGGAGCAGGTGGTGGCGTACGAGGGTGGCGACGACGGCGACGTCGTGCCGGTCGAAGCCGATGCGGGCGGCGACGTCCCTGGCGATGATCTCGCCGGCCACCGAGTGGTCCCCGGGCCAGCCCTTGCCGATGTCGTGCAGCAGCGCCGCGACCAGCAGCAGGTCGGGGCGGCTGACCCGGCGGGTGAACGCGGAGGCGCGCACGGCGGTCTCGATGAGGTGCCGGTCGACGGTCCACAGGTGCACGGCGTTGCGCTGCGGGCGGCAGCGCACGCGCTCCCAGTCCGGCAGCAGCCGGGTGATCAGCCCCTCGGCCTCCAGCGCCTCCCAGACCTCCACGGTGGGGCGGCCGGAGCCGAGCAGGGTGACGAGCTGCTCGCGGGCCTCGGCGGGCCAGGGCGTGGGCAGCGGGCGCACGGTGGCCGCCAGGCGCCGTACGGCGTGCAGGGACAGCGGGAGCCCGGCCTGCGCGGCGGCGGCAGCGGCGCGCAGGGGCAGGACCGGGTCCCGCTCGGGGCGCGCGGCCCGGGCCAGCACCACCTCGCCGTCCTGCTCGACCACGCCCTCGGCCAGCGGCGAGCGCTCGGCGGTGGGCTTGCCCCCGCCCAGCATCGCGCGCAGCCGGGGCCGCACGGCCCGCGAGCGCAGGACCCGCCCGACCTCGCGCCAGGTGACGTCGCTGGCGTACGAGACGATCCGCGCGGCTTCGTAGACCTGCCGCAGCAGGGTGTCCGCGTCGAGCAGGCCGAGCTCGGCGGCGACCTGGTCCTGCTCCTGGAGCGCGAGCCGGTCGGTGGCGCGTCCGGTGGCCAGGTGCAGGGCGTCCCGGACGTCGAGGAGGCGGCGGCGGGCGTCGGCGAGGCCCTCGCGCGGGGCGTCGGCGAGCCAGGAGGCGGCGACGGCCCGCAGCGCGGTGGCGTCGCGCAGCCCGCCGCGGGCCTCCTTCAGGTCGGGTTCCAGCAGGTACTGCAGCTCGCCCTGCCGCTCGGCGCGTTCGGCGCACAGTTCCTGAAGTTCGGGCAGGCGCTTGGGCGCTTGGTTGCGCCAGTCCGCGAGGACGGCGGTGCGCAGGGACGCGGTGAGGCCGAGGTCGCCGGCGATGTGCCGGGCGTCCAGCAGGCCGAGCTGCACCTTGAGGTCCTCGCCCGCGGTCCTGCGGGCCTCGGCGGGGGTGCGCACCGAGTGGTCGAGGTCGAGACCGAGGTCCCAGACCGGGTACCAGAGCCGGTCGGCGAGGGCGGCGACCGCCTTGGTGTCGCCGCCGTCGTGCAGCAGGAGCAGGTCGAGGTCGCTGCGCGGGGACAGTTCACCGCGTCCGTAGCCGCCGACGGCGACCAGGGAGGCGCCGCGCAGGTCCCCGGCGCCCGCGGTGAACAGGCCGGTGAGCCAGTCGTCGGTCAGTTCGGCCAGGGCCGCACGGCGCGGCGGCCCGGACCGCGCCTCCTCGGTGAGGAGGCGCAGCCGGGCCGCCGCGTAGCCGCCGGGTCCCGAGTCCTCTGCTTCGTTCCGCACGTCCGTACCCGTCACCCGGCGACTCCTGTTCGTTTGCCTGCCTGGAAGGCCGTCAGAGCGCGTCGGGGCCGCGCTCGCCGGTGCGGACCCGTACGGCCGTCTCGACCGGGACGGACCAGACCTTGCCGTCACCGATCTTGCCGGTGCGGGCCGCCTTGACCACGACGTCGATCAGCTGCTCGGCGTCGTCGTCCTCGACCAGGACCTCGATGCGGATCTTGGGGACGAGGTCGACGGTGTACTCGGCACCGCGGTAGACCTCGGTGTGGCCCCGCTGCCGTCCGTAGCCACTGGCCTCGGTGACCGTCAGGCCGTGTACGCCGAAGGCCTGCAGGGCCTCCTTGATCTCGTCGAGCCGGTGCGGCTTCACGACGGCGGTGATGAGCTTCATGCGTCCACCTTCTTGCTCTCGGCCCCGGCCACGGCGGCCACGACGGCGGCGGTCTTGGCGGCGCCGCCACCGGCGCCGCTGAAGTCGTATGCGGTCTCGGCGTGCTCGGCCTGGTCGATGCCGGCGACCTCGTCGTCCTCGGAGACCCGCATGCCGATCGTCTTGTCCAGGAGGAAGGCGAGGACCGCGGAGACGACCAGGGAGTAGGCGAGGAC
Source organism: Streptomyces sp. NPDC044921 (assembly GCF_056432865.1). Lineage (NCBI taxonomy): Bacteria > Bacillati > Actinomycetota > Actinomycetes > Kitasatosporales > Streptomycetaceae > Streptomyces > Streptomyces sp. NPDC044921. Next base: position 387,186 of record NZ_JBWKIF010000003.1, on the reverse strand, counting down.
ACCGAAGACGCCGGCGCACTGCTTCCAGAACTGGTCCAGGCCGCCGCCGTAGAACAGGCCCGCGACGTCGGACTGGCCCTTGCCGGTGGCGAAGAAGCCGATGAGCAGGGAGCCGAGGATGCCGCCGACCAGGTGGACGCCGACGACGTCGAGGGAGTCGTCGTAGCCGAACCTGTACTTCAGCCCGACGGCCATGGCGCACAGCACGCCGGCGATGGCGCCGACGGCGATGGCGCCGAGCGGGGAGATCGCGCCGCCGGCCGGGGTGATGGCGACCAGGCCCGCGACCGCGCCGGAGGCGGCGCCGAGCGTGGTGAAGGCGCCGTGGCGGATCTTCTCGTAGGCGAGCCAGCCGAGGACGGCGGCGGCGGTGGCGACCTGCGTGTTGACGAACATCAGCGCGCCCACGCCGTCGTCGTTGCCGAGCCAGGAGCCGGCGTTGAAGCCGAACCAGCCGAACCACAGCAGACCGGCGCCGAGCATGACCAGCGGGAGGCTGTGCGGGCGCATCGGGTCCTTCTTGAAGCCGACGCGCTTGCCGATGACCAGGATCACGCCGAGCGCGGCGGCACCGGCGTTGATGTGGACCGCCGTACCACCGGCGAAGTCGATGACACCGAGCTCGAAGGCCCAGCCGCCGGCGCCCCAGACCCAGTGCGCGACCGGGAAGTAGACGACCGTGGCCCACAGGGCGACGAACAGCGCCCAGGCGCTGAACTTCACGCGGTCCGCGAGGGCGCCGCTGATCAGGGCGGGCGTGATGATGGCGAACATCAGCTGGAAGACCAGGAAGACGAAGACCGGGATGGTGTAGCCGTCCCACAGCTCGGTCAGGCCGATGTTGCCGAGGCCGACCCAGTCGGAGTTCCAGCCGATGAGACTGCCGGAGTCGGTGCCGAACGCCATGGAGAAGCCGTACAGCACCCACAGGACGGTGACGATCCCGAGGCTGATGAAGCTCATCATCAGCATGTTCAGGGTGCTCTTGACGCGGACCATGCCTCCGTAGAAGAAGGCCAGGCCCGGGGTCATGAGCATCACCAGGGCGGAACAGATGAGCATGAACCCTGTGTTGGCGGCAGACAGCTTGGGCGCTTCTGCGGCAAGGGTGATGGCTGGTGCCATCGGCGTCTCCTCGTCGTTGGTACGGCCCCGTGCGGGCGAAGCCTGGAGCGGAGTGAGGGGGTGGGCCGGTTATGCGCCACGAGATTGGCGCAGCGCGGTTTCGGTGGAAGCCCCTCGTTGTTTCGCGACCGTGACGAAGGCGCGTGCTGTGTTACGCGTCGATGAACTGCCGGATGGCGGGGTGCGCCGATCGTTATCGTGGCGCAACCTTCCGCGGGCCCCCGCCTTCGGGGCGCACGGGCCGGCCGCGGCCGGCCTTCCGATGACCTGGCTGGGGGAGCCGAGTCGGGCAGTTCGGGAGGGCCGGCCGCGGCCGGGGTTCAGGGGGCCGTGAGGCCGGTCAGACCGCCTCGGCGGTCTCGGGCAGTTCGGCGGCGAGCCGCTCGGTCAGGTCGACGACCTCGCCGAGGTCGCCGAAGTCGCGTGCGGCGGTGTCCACGGTCTTGCGGATCCGGGTGTTGACGCGCTCGGAGCGGACCTTCTTGGCGATCCGCATGGCCTCGGCGGCGAAGACCGTGCTCTGCTCGGGCTCGCGCTGCAGGAGGTGCACGGTGGCCATCCCGATCAGGTTCAGCGCATACGACCGCTGGTGCTCGCCGTCCTCGGCGAACAGCTCCACGGCCCGCTTCATCAGAGGCTCGGCCAGCGAGGCGTAGGTGGGGCTGCGGCCGGCGACGTAGGCCAGGTCGCGGTACGAGTGGGAGTTCTCCCCGTAGAGCTCGGCCTCGGAGAAGAAGCGGATCCAGTCGGGGTCCGGCTCGTCCCACTCGTCGGCCTCGGCGAAGGTGTCCTCGGCCATCCGCACGGCCCGCTTGCACTTGCCGGGCTGGCCCATGTTGGCGTAGGCGCGGGCCTCCATCGCATACAGCATCGACTGGGTGCGCGGGCTCGCGCAGTCCCGGCTGCCGTACTGCGCGAGGTGGATCAGCTCCAGCGCGTCGTCGGGCCGGCCGAGGTGGATCATCTGGCGGCTCATGCTGGACAGCACGTACGAGCCGAGGGGCCGGTCACCGGCCTCCTTGGCGGCGTGCAGCGCGAGGACGAAGTACTTCTGCGCGGTCGGCTGCAGCCCGATGTCGTACGACATCCAGCCGGCCAGCTCGGCGAGCTCGGCGGCGACCTTGAACAGGCGCCGGGTGGTGGCCTCCGGCTGGGGTTCCTGGAGCAGGTCGGTCACCTCGTGCAGCTGGCCGACGACGGCCTTGCGGCGCAGCCCGCCGCCGCACTGGGCGTCCCACTGGCGGAACATCACCGTCGTGGACTCCAGCAGGTCCAGCTCCGGCTTGGAGAGGCGGCCGCGGGCGCGCCCGGAGGCGGCCGCCGGCTCGGGCTCGGAGCGCGGGCCCGGGGGCGAGGGGACGAGCCAGCGCTGCATGGGCTCGATGAGGGCCGGGCCCGCAGACAGGACCAGCGAGCTCCCGAGGAAGCCGCGCCGCGCCAGCATCAGGTCGCTGCGCGAGAACTCGCTGAGCAGGGCCACGGTCTGCGGGCCCGTCCACGGCAGGTCGACGCCGGTCGCGGACGGTGACTGGCGCGCGGTGCGCAGCCCCAGGTCCTCGACGGAGACGACGACGCCGAAACGCTCCGAGAACAGCTCGGAGAGGATCTTGGGGATGGGCTCGCGCGGGTTCTCGCCGTCGAGCCAGCGGCGCACCCGTGAGGTGTCCGTGGAGATGTGGTTGGCGCCCAACTGCCGTGCTCTGCGGTTGACCTGGCGGGCGAGCTCGCCCTTGGACCAGCCGCTGCGCACGAACCAGGAGGTGAGCAGCTCGTTCGGGCGCTTGTCAGTGTGCGTCGCGTGTGCAGCGTTCGTTCCGCTTCCGCCGTTGCCGCTCACTGGAACGCCCCCATCCCTGAGACCACTTGTCGCCGAGTGCGCCAAGCCCTATCAGCATGCCGGTTCGTACGGCCGCCCGTCCGGGTCTTGTCACCCTTCGAACGGAAAGGCGACTTGCCTCCGGCATACCCGCGAGTGCATGTGCCCCCAGGCCTCGTGCACACAAAGTAATCCTACGATCACCCGTCCAGCCCCGGCTCACACGCAAACGCCACCATTCGCCACCCCTTCGAATGAACTCACGTACGTCAACGCGCGATTCACTTGACAGGACACACCCAGGAGCGGGTGCAGCGATGCACTCAAGGGCGCGCGCCGTCGGGCGCACCACCCTGGGCGCTTCCTGGCGCGGAGTGAACCGGCCGCCACCGGGAAGGCGGAAACAGAGAGTCACGTATCGCGTCCGCTGCGTAACCACCGCTGCGCCGGACCCGTTGGAGGGGGTATGGGCTTCACGATCGGCATCAGCCGGGGCATGCGCGACATCCGGTCCGGCTCGCGCCGCCGCAGCCGCACGTCGGACGGCACGGCCGTGGCCGAGTACACCGGACTGTGGGGCTGGGACGTGGTGCCGGGCGCCCGGGCGTCGGCGGGCGCGTGCTCCTGCGGCCGCCGCGGCTGCTCCGCTCCGGGTGCGCACCCGCTGGACTTCGCCCCGGTGATCCCCGCCGGGGCGACGCTGGACGAGGTGACGGAAACCTGGGGCGAGTTCCCCGGCGCCGCGGTGATGCTGCCGGTCGGCCGGGCCTTCGACGTCATCGAGGTGGCCGAACCGGCCGGGTGCCGCGCCCTGGCCCGGCTGGAGCGCATGGGCCTGCCCGTCGGCCCGGTCGCGGCCACGCCCGACGGCCGTGCCCAGTTCCTCGTCGCCCCCGGCGCCGCCGCGGACCTGCCCGGCTTGCTCTACCGCATGGGCTGGGACGACCCGGACGCCCTCGACCTGCGCGGCCTCGGCCCGGGGACGCACATCACGGCGCCGCCCTCGGACCGCGGCGGCCTCGGCCCGGTCCGCTGGCTGCGCTCCCCCGCCCTGGACTCGGCCTCCCGGCCGCCGGAGGCCCGCCTGGTGCTGGGCACGCTGGCGTACGTGGCGCACCGCTCACGCGCCTAGCCCGCGGCCAGGACACAGAGCGAAGCGCCCGTCCCCGACTGCACCTCGGGGGCGGGCGCTTCTCGCGCGGGTACGGTTCTTCGCGGGTCGTGCGGCGGCGGGTGCCGAACTCACTCCCCGATAAGGGCGTCAACGAACGCCTCCGGCTCGAACGGCGCCAGGTCGTCCGCGCCCTCCCCGAGCCCGACCAGCTTGACCGGCACGCCCAGCTCGCGCTGGACCGCGACCACGATGCCGCCCTTGGCCGTGCCGTCCAGCTTGGTGAGGACGATGCCGGTGATGTCCACGACCTCGGCGAAGACCCGGGCCTGGACCAGGCCGTTCTGGCCGGTGGTGGCGTCGAGGACGAGCAGCACCTCGTCGACCGGGGCGTGCTTCTCGACGACCCGCTTGACCTTGCCGAGCTCGTCCATGAGGCCGGTCTTGGTGTGCAGGCGCCCGGCGGTGTCGATGAGCACGACGTTCGCGCCCATCTCCTTGCCCTCCTTGACCGCGTCGAAGGCGACGGAGGCGGGGTCGCCGCCCTCCGGTCCGCGCACGGTGTGGGCGCCGACGCGCTCGCCCCAGGTCTGGAGCTGGTCGGCGGCGGCGGCCCGGAAGGTGTCGGCCGCACCCAGGACGACGCTCTGGCCGTCGGCGACCAGCACGCGGGCGAGCTTGCCGGTGGTGGTGGTCTTGCCGGTGCCGTTGACGCCGACGACCATCACGATGCCGGGCTTGCGGTCCTCCGGCTCGGTCCTGACCGCGCGGTCCATGTCGCGGCCGACCAGGGTGATGAGCTCCTCGCGGAGCAGGGTGCGCAGTTCCTCGGGGGTGCGGGTGCCGAGGACCTTCACGCGCTCGCGCAGCCGCTCGACCAGTTCCTGGGTGGGCTGCACGCCGACGTCGGCGGTGAGCAGCGTGTCCTCGATCTCCTCCCAGGTGTCCTCGTCGAGGTGCTCGCGGGACAGCAGGGTCAGAAGGCCCTTGCCGAGGGCGTTCTGCGAGCGGGAGAGCCGGGCCCGCAGCCGGACCAGGCGGCCGGCGGTGGGCTCCGGGATCTCGATCGCGGGAGCCTCGGCGGGCGGCTCCTCGACGACGACCGGAGCCGAGCCGTCCGGAAGATCCACCTCCTCTATCGTGCGCCGCGGTTCCTCCCGCGGCGTCTCGGCCTCGTCGCCGACGTGCGGCTCGGCCGGTGGGGCGGTGATGTCGGGCGCCGCGGGCGGGGGCGGCGGCAGCTGCTTCTTGCGCCGGCTGCCGACGATGAGCCCGCCGAGCGCGCCGAGCACGACCACGGCGATGACTACAGCAAGGATGACGATGTCCATAACGCGTCCAGTATCAGTCATGGGGCCCCGGGTCACCCCGCGCGCACCGCCCCGGAAGGCCCGGGGCCGCCGGATCTCCACACCCCTGGATGTCTGACGCACCGTCAGCTAACGTCCCCCGGACACCCGCCCGGTGAAGGGAGACGCCGCCATGCCCGTCACGGTCGTACGCTTCAACCTCGTCGCCCCCGGGGCCCGCCCCGCCGAACTCGGCGCCCGGTACCGGGCGGCCCTGGAGATGGCCGCCTACGCCGACGACCGGGGCGTCACCACGGTGCAGACGGAGGAGCACCACGGGGCGGAGAACAACTGGCTCCCCTCGCCGTTCGCCTTCGCGGGAGCCGTCTTCGGCGCGACCCGGCGTGTCGCGGTCACCGTCTCGGCGGTCATCGGCCCGCTGCACGACCCGCTGCGGCTCGCCGAGGAGATCGCCGTGCTGGACCTGCTCAGCGGCGGCCGGCTGGTGACGGTCGCCGGGATCGGGTACCGGCCACAGGAGTACGAGCACTTCGGGGTCGACTTCTCCCGGCGCGGGAAGCTCCAGGACGAGCTGCTGGAGACGCTGCTGCGGGCGTGGACGGGCGAGCCCTTCCCCTACCGGGGCCGCACGGTCCGCGTCACCCCGCGCCCCTTCACCGAGCCGCATCCCCTGCTCCTGGTCGGCGGCTCCTCCAGGCCGGCCGCCCGTCGCGCCGCCCGGCTCGGCCTGCCGTTCTTCCCCAGCGCGCACCTGCCGGAGCTGGAGGCGTACTACAAGGAGCGGCTGGTCGAGTACGGCACCGAGGGGTGGGTGATGATGCCGGCGGCCGAGACGCCGCTGCTGCACGTGGCCGAGGACCCGGACCGGGCCTGGGCGGAGTACGGCCGGCACTTCCTGCACGAGGCGCGGACGTACGCCTCCTGGCAGTCGGGGGCGGTGCGCTCGGCGGTGAGGTCGACGGCGACGACCGTGGCGGAGCTGCGCGCGGAGGGCGTGTACCGGATCCTCACGCCGCAGCAGTGCGCGGGGCTGGGTCTCGACTCGTACGTGCTGCATCCGCTGGCGGGCGGGATGCCGGTGGAGGAGGGATGGCGCAGCCTGCGGCTGTTCTGCGAGCGGGTGCTGCCGGCCCTGGGGGGCTGAGGCCCGGGCGCCCAAGGGGCGGCCCGCCGCGTCCGCCCGGTGATCCGCTGGGGGCATGAGCTTGTCGGTGGACGTGTTCCTGCGCGAGCCGGACGTCCCCGGGGGGGCGGGACGACTCGGCCGGGTCCGAGTCCTGGCGGACGGCGGTGTGGGGGTCGGTCGGAGGCGGTGCGGGCGGCGGGCGCCCGCTTCCTGCCGGTGCTCGTCGGCTACGACCTGGAGGTCGAGGCCGCGCACGCCGAGTTCCTGCGCGAAGTGGCCCTGCCGCGCGACCGGCTCGACGCGATCGCCGCGAGCACGCGGGGGCCGCGGGGGTTCGAGGAGCACCGGCGCGGGCTGGTGGGACGGCTGCGCGATCCGGAGGTGGCGGCCCTGCGCGCGCGGGTGATCGAGGGCGGCGTCATCGTCTGGTGAGACGCCTCGTCCCGTCGGGACGACGGACCGCCGCCCCGGCTCGGGCAGTGGCCGAACCGGGGCGGCGGCGGGTTACGGGGAGAGGGGCAGCGGGGACTTTGGCCCTTCTCCCCGAGTGCGCGGGACGGGCTCAGCCCATCTCCTCCAGGGACTTGCCCTTCGTCTCGGTGACGAACTTCAGGACGAACGGGATGGAGAGCGCGGCGAACGCCGTGTAGATCACGTACGTCACGGACAGGTTCCAGTCGGCCAGCGACGGGAAGCTCGCGGTGATGGCCCAGTTGGCGATCCACTGCGCGGCGGCGGCCACACCCAGGGCGGCGGCGCGGATCCGGTTGGGGAACATCTCGCCGAGCATGACCCAGACGACCACGCCCCACGACAGGGCGAAGAAGAGCACGAAGACGTGCGCGGCGATCAGGGCGATCCAGCCCTGCGCGGCGGGCAGCTTGCCGTCGACCAGGTGGTAGGAGAACGCCCAGGCCTCCAGCGCCAGGCCGACGACCATGCCGACCGAGCCGATGATCGCGAGCGGCTTGCGGCCGACCCGGTCGACGAAGATCATCGCGATGACCGTGCCGACGATGTTGATGATCGACGTGGTGAAGGAGTAGAAGAACGAGTCCGTCGGGTCGACGCCGACCGACTGCCACAGCGTCGAGGAGTAGTAGAACGCGACGTTGATGCCGACGAACTGCTGGAAGACCGACAGGCCGATGCCGATCCAGACGATCGGCTTGAAGAAGAAGCTGCCGCCGAGCAGGTCCTTGAAGCTCGACTTGTGCTCGCTCTTCATGGCGCCCTCGATCTCGGCGACACGGGCGTCCAGGTCGACGTCCTTGCCCTCGACCTCGGCGAGGATCTGCCGGGCGCGGTCGTGCTTGCCGACGGAGATGAGGAAGCGCGGGGACTCGGGGATCGCGAAGGAGAGCAGGCCGTACAGGACGGCCGGGACGACCATGACGCCGAGCATGACCTGCCAGGCCTCCAGGCCCATCAGCCTGCCGCGCTGGTCACCGTCGGCGGCGTTGAGCAGACCCCAGTTGACCAGCTGCGACACGGCGATGCCGATGACGATCGCGGCCTGCTGGAAGGAGCCGAGCCGGCCGCGGTAGGCGGGCGGGGCGACCTCGGCGATGTAGGCCGGGCCGATCACGGAGGCCATGCCGATGGCGAAGCCGCCGACGACCCGCCAGAAGGCGAGGTCCCACAGCGCGAAGGGGAGCGCGGAGCCGACGGCGCTGACGGTGAACAGGACCGCGGCGATCTGCATGCACCGGATGCGGCCGATGCGGTCGGCTATGCGACCGGCGGTCGCGGCGCCGATGGCGCAGCCGATCAGGGCGATGGCGATGACCTGGGCGAGGGCAGCGGAGCCCACGTCGTAGCGGTCACGGATGGCCTCGACGGCGCCGTTGATCACGGAACTGTCGTAGCCGAAGAGGAAACCGCCCATCGCGGCGGCCGCCGCGATGAAGATGACGTGCCCGAGATGATCGGGGTGAGCCGTCCCGGCTCCTGACTTGGGTGCCTGCGCTGTGCTGGTCACGTGTACTCCTCGGGCCACCGGCAACGCTGCCGGAGGGGGTCAGCCCTTCGAGGTCCACCTGAAGGTACCTGAAGGTAAAAGGAACGTTGCCGAGACTATGCCTTCAAGTTTCGAAGTCAATAGGTCGGCTCTGTGAATCTGAGGCAGGAGTGTGTCAGTGATGTGTTCAAGTGTTGAAGTCATAAAGCGTCGCAGGTGAGACCGGTGTAGACCACACCCATCTAGCGGAGGCGCTGGGAGATGACCTTCGACACACCGTCGCCCTGCATGGAGACGCCGTACAGGGCGTCGGCGACCTCCATGGTGCGCTTCTGGTGGGTGATCACGATCAGCTGCGAGGCCTCCTGCAGCTCCTGCATGATCCGGATGAGCCGCTGGAGGTTGGTGTCGTCGAGGGCGGCCTCGACCTCGTCCATGACGTAGAACGGACTCGGCCGCGCCTTGAAGATCGACACGAGCAGCGCGACGGCCGTCAGCGACCGCTCCCCGCCGGAGAGCAGCGACAGCCGCTTGACCTTCTTGCCCGGCGGGCGGGCCTCGACGTCCACGCCCGTGGTGAGCATGTTGTCCGGGTCGGTCAGCACCAGTCGCCCCTCACCACCGGGGAAGAGCCGGCTGAAGACGCCCTCGAACTCCCGGGCGGTGTCCCGGTAGGCCTCGGTGAAGACCTGCTCGACGCGCTCGTCGACCTCCTTGACGACCTGCAGCAGGTCGGCGCGGGTCTTCTTCAGGTCCTCCAGCTGCTCGCTGAGGAACTGGTGGCGTTCCTCCAGCGCCGCGAACTCCTCCAGCGCGAGCGGGTTCACCTTGCCGAGCTGCTGGTAGGCGCGTTCGGCGGCCTTGAGACGCTTTTCCTGCTCGGACCGGACGAACGGCCTGGGCCGGTTGCGCGGGTGCTCGGGGTCCTCCGGCAGCTCCTCGCCCTCGGCGGGGGGCGAGGGCGGCACGAGCTGGTGCGGACCGTACTCCGCCACGAGCCCGGCCGGTTCGACACCCAGCTCCTCCAGCGCCTTGGTCTCCAGCTGCTCGATCCGCAGCCGCTTCTCGGCGCCGAGTACCTCACCGCGGTGGACCGAATCCGTCAACTTGTCGAGTTCCGCCTTGAGATCGCGGCCCTGGGTGCGGGCGCGGGCGAGTTCCCGCTCGCGGTGGGCCTTGGCGGCCTCGGCGGCGGTGCGCTCCTGGTCGGCGCGGGCGAGCGAGACCTCGACGTGCGCGAGCAACTGCCGCGCGCCGGAGCCGACGGCCCCGGCGACGGCCGCCTCGTGCCGCAGCCGGGCCCGCCGCTGCTCCGCACGCGCGCGGGCCTCGCGTTCCGCCCGGGCCGCCCGGTCCAGGGAGTCGGCCCGGCCGGCCAGGCCCTTGACCCGCTCCTCGTGCGTCCGGACCTGGAGGCGGGCCTCCATCTCGGTCTGGCGGGCGTTGGCACCGTCGGCGGCGAGCCGGTCCCGCACGGAGGTGTCGGGCTCCTCCTCGATCGGCATCTCCTCGGCGACCGCGAGCCGCTCGGCGAGTTCCCCGACCTCCTGGAGCGCCTTGTCCAGGGCCTCCTGAGCCCGGGCCGCGGCGGCCGTGGACCGCTCGGCCTCCCCCGCCGCGCCCCGCGCCTGCCCGGCGAGCCGGCCGAGCTGCTGGGCCACGGCCGACTTCTCCCGGTCGGCGGCCCGGCGCCGCTCCCCGAGCTCCTCGACCAGCGCGGCGCACTCCGTGCGGCGTTCGACGGCCTCCTGCTGGGCCTCGGCCAGTTCCTCGCAGCGCACCGCCAGCTCCTGAAGCTCGGCGGCGGCCTCGTCCACGGACGCCTGCACTTCCAGGAGGCTGGGGACACCGGCGGAGCCGCCGTGGGCGAAGTGGGCGCCGAGGAGATCGCCTTCGGCTGTCACGGCGGTGAGGTGGGGGTGGGCGTAGACGAGGTCCTCGGCGTCCTCCAGGGTGTTCACGACGACGATGCCGTGCAGGAGGCGGCGGACGGCGGGCATCAGGTCGGCCGGGCCGCGAACCAGGTCTGCGGCATGGGTGTGCCGCGCGTCCGCGGGGTCGTCGCGGTGGGTCGCACGGTTCCCCGCGCCCCTGGGGTCGGCGTCTCCTGCCAGCAGCAGAGTGGCCCGGCCTCCGTCCTGCTTGCGCAGCAGGCGGATGGCGTCGGCGGCCGCGGCGGGAGTGGTGACGGCCAGGGCGTCGGCGGCGGCGCCGAAGGCCGCCGCCAGGGCGACCTCGTGGCCGGGGGTCACCGTCAGCAGTTCCGCCGCCGGGCCGAGCAGGCCGGAGAGGCGGTCCTTGGCGGCCAGCAGTATGCCGGTGCCGTCCTTGCGGCGCAGGCCGAGTGCCAGGGCCTCGTGGCGGGCCTGGGTGGCGGCGCGCCGGCGTTCCGCCGCCGTGGTGGCCTCGCGGGCCGCCGTGAGCGCGGCCTCGGCCTCGGCAAGCTCCCGCTTGGCCGCCTCGTGCCGCTCGGCGAGTTCCGCGTCGCCGGCGTCGAGTCCGTCGACCTCGGCCTTGAGGGCCTCGTACTCCTCCTGGGCGGCGACGGCACGTTCCTGCGCCTCGTCGCGGGCGGCGGCCAGACGTTCGATCTCGGCCTGGGCGGAGGCCGCGCGGGAGCGGGCCGCGTTGACCTGGCCGGCGAGCCGGGCCAGGCCCTCGCGCCGGTCGGCGATGGCACGGGCGGCGTCCTTCAGGCGCCGCTCCTCCTGGGCGAGCTCGCGCTCCAGCTCGGCACGGTGGGCGACCGTGTCCTCCAGGGCGCGTTCGGCGGCTTCCAGGGCCGCCTCCAGTTCGGCCTCCTGCTCGCGGACGCGGGCGGCCTCGCGCTCCATGTCCTCGGGGTCGCGGCCGCGCCGCTCCTCCGGGGGCGCCGAGGTGGCGCTCTTGACCCGGGCGTCGGCGAGGGAGATCGTGCCGCGCACCCGCTCGGCGAGCTGGGAGAGCTCGTACCAGGTCTGCTGGGCGCGCTGGAGGCGCGGCGTCAGCTGCCGGACCTCGGTCTCCAGCAGGGCCTCGCGCTGGAGCGCCCGGCGCAGCTCCTGCTCGGCGGCCTCCTTGCGCTCCTTCAGCGCGACCTCGTCGGCGACCTCGGCCTGGAGGGCTTCCCGGAGCCGTACGAGGTCGTCGGCGAGCAGGCGCAGCCGGGCGTCGCGCAGGTCGGCCTGGATGACGGCGGCCCTGCGCGCCACCGCCGCCTGCCGGCCCAGCGGCTTGAGCTGGCGGCGCAGCTCGTCGGTGAGGTCCTGCACGCGCGCGAGGTTGGCCTGCATCGCGTCCAGCTTGCGCAGCGCCTTCTCCTTGCGCTTGCGGTGCTTGAGGACGCCGGCGGCCTCCTCGATGAAGGCGCGGCGGCCCATCGGGTCGGCGTGCAGCACGGAGTCGAGCTGGCCCTGCCCGACGATGACGTGCATCTCGCGGCCGATGCCGGAGTCGGAGAGCAGTTCCTGGATGTCGAGGAGACGGCAGGTGTCGCCGTTGATCTGGTACTCGCTGCCGCCGTTGCGGAACATGATCCGCGTGATGGTGACCTCGGCGTACTCGATGGGCAGGGCCCCGTCGGAGTTGTCGATGGTCAGGGACACCTCGGCGCGGCCCAGCGGGGGGCGGCCGGCGGTGCCGGCGAAGATGACGTCCTCCATCTTGCCGCCGCGCAGCGACTTGGCGCCCTGCTCCCCCATGACCCAGCTGAGGGCGTCGACGACGTTGGACTTGCCCGAGCCGTTCGGTCCGACGACGCACGTGATCCCCGGCTCGAACCGGAGGGTGGTCGCCGAGGCGAACGACTTGAACCCGCGGAGGGTCAGGGCCTTGAGGTGCACGCCGCCGGACTCTACCGCCCGGGTTCGTCTCACTCCATGAACCCACGGTTTCGCCGCTGAACGCGCAGGGCACACCAGACGTTAAAGACGGTGAAAGGATGCGCGGGGGAAAGAAAGAAGGGACGCCGGTGGCGTCCCTTGCACTTCTGACAACTCAGCGGTTGTGACGGGCTTCCTTCACCACTGCTTGCCGATGTGGAGCGGTGCAGTGATCAGGTGAGCGCAGGCTCCGCCTGGTGTGCGTCAACGCTCTCCATGATCCTGTCGTGAGAAGCGGCAGCCGTCAGCGCCTCGTTCTCCGCCTGGATCCGTACGAGCTCGGATTCCAGGTCCTGGACGCGCTGCTGGAGCCGTCGCATCTCGGCGAGGAGTCGAGGGTCGGAGCCGCCGACGTAACCGAGAAGCGCCTTTGCCATGATGGATGGTCCTCCACAATGAGTGACCGACCGATGCGGTTGGGTCGTGAGGGATTCGCACCCGCGGCTTGGCAGGGCCTTCAGTTGTGCTGCCGTTCAGCCATGCCAAACAGCTAGGTGCGCGGGGTGCTTTCAGCGTCTCACCAAAAAGTTTGACGGTCAACACGATCACGCCCCGTATTGGCGGGCGACCCTGGCGCACACGGCCTGGAACGGCGACGCGGCGGCTTCAGCGGGCCCTCGGGGCGTGGCGATCATCCTTGCGTCTGGAGTCCGCCAAGGCAAGCGGTTCTCGGCAATCACCAGCGAGTTTCCGTCCGGAGCGGCCGCCCGGGGCCGCCCCGCGGGGGGCCGGGGAGCCGCCTCGTGGCGCGGGATCAGCGGATGGCGAAGCCCTCGTAGCCGCCGCGGGGTGTGTCCCAGATCTCGGTGACGCCGTCCACGCGGCCGGGCGTGTCGTCACCGCGGAGCCACTCCAGCAGGTCTTGACAGCCCTCGCGCGCGCCCTCGGCGACCACTTGGACCCGTCCGTCGCCCAGATTGAGAGCAAAACCACTCAGGCCGCCGATCTCCAGGGCCTTGGCCCGCGTGAACCAGCGGAAACCCACACCTTGGACGCGTCCTCGCACCCAGGCGACCAATCGCACATCCTCGCTCATGACTGCAACCTAACCGCCCAATCTCCCTCCAGGCACTTCCTCCACTTGCGCCATGCGGTACCGTCCCCCCTCAACGAATCTCATATGAAACTCACACGATCGAGTGAGTTTGGTGTTGATCTCGAGGACGAGTCGACCGCCAGGACGAGGAAGGCCAGGACATGGGACGCCACCGACGCTCCGCCGCCGGCCGCGCCGCCACGGGCCGCGCCGACGGCTTCGCGGAGGGCCACGACCCGCTGTACTCCACCGCGGACGACGCCCCGACGATGGGCATCGCGCCGTATCTCAACCCGGAGGCGTACGCCGGGACCTACGCCAAGAGCGAGGCGTACCTGTTCGGGGCGCAGGCCGCCGGGGCCGGTGACCGCTTCACGGACACGGCGGTCTTCGCGGGCGACGGTTTCGCCTCCGACGGCTTCGCTTCCGACGGCTTCACCCCCGACAGCGGCGCCCGCCGCGCGGGCGCGCACCGCCGCCGGAAGAAGACCGCCCGCCCGATGCGCACCGGGCTGCTGGGCGTGTCCGCCGCCGTCGCCCTCGGCACGGTCGCCGTCGCCACGGGCGCGGTGCCCGGCCTGGAGAACTACAAGCTCGGCGGCGGCAACGGCGCCGACAACGTCCAGGCGGGCGACACCCCGACGAACCTCCCGGCCGAGCAGGGCGGCACGTCCGGCACCGCCGAGAGCCGGGACGACTCGCCCACCAGCCGGGACGCCGAGCGTTCCGTCTCCCCCTCGCCCTCCGCCTCGAAGTCGTCGGCCGCCCCGACGAAGACGCCGGAGAAGACCGGGAAGACGCAGGAGAAGGCGCCGGAGAAGAAGAAGCCCGCGGCCACTCCCAGCGAGGAGAAGCCGGACAGCACGCCCTCGCGTACGGCCACGAAGGCACCGCGGACGCCCGGTGCGTCCGCCGCCCTCTCCGGAGAGACCGCGGCCGCGGCGCAGGTGCTCGCGCTGGTGAACGAGGAGCGGGCCAAGGTGGGCTGCAGCCCGGTCGCCGCGAACAGCGCGCTGGCCGGCCTCGCCCAGAGCTACAGCGAGGACATGGCCGCGCGGGGCTTCTTCGACCACACCGACCCGGACGGCCGCACGCCGTGGGACCGGGCCGAGAGGGCCGGCATATCCAACCTCGGCGGCGAGAACATAGCCCGCGGCCAGGCCGACGCCGCGGCCGTGATGGACGCCTGGATGAACAGCCCCGGCCACCGCGCCAACATCCTGAACTGCGACTTCAAGACGCTGGGCGTCGGTGTCGAACTCGGCTCCGGCGGCCCGTGGTGGACGCAGAACTTCGGTTACTGAGGCACCTGCGGAGGGGCGAGGTCCGAGGACTCGTGCGGTACCCGCGCAGCGGGTCGGCGCTCGCGGTGAGCGGGGCGGTCGTCCACCGCGCCGGCGTAGGGCTCACGCGGCCGCCAGGCCCCGGAGGAAGATCCTGGCCGTCTCCGTCACACGGCGGCCCAGTTGCTCGGCCGTGGCGATGTCGGCCTTGTGGACGGCCTCCGGGCCCTCGTCGGCGTTGGTCGACGCCGCCGCGCCCGCGAAGACACCGAGGCGGTTCAGGTCGTGCTCGGAGCCGGTGCTGCTGTTCCAGCCCGGGAGCAGTCCCAGGTTCACCCAGTGCATGCCGAGCTGGGCGGCGAGGATCTGGAAGTACTGCAGGGTGTGCAGTTTGTCGCCGCTCTTGGAGGCGGAGTTGGTGAACCCGGCGGCCAGCTTGTCCTTCCACCCCTGGGTGGCCCAGCGCTTCGAGGTGGCCTCCGCGAAGACGTGGAAGGCGCCGGACGCGGTGCCCATGTAGGTCGGCGATCCGAACACGATGGCGTCCGAGCGGTCGAGGAGCGCCCACTGCTCCTCGGTGATCCCGTCGACGTTGATCAGGTGCACCTCGGCACCGGCGTCGGCGGCACCGGCACGGACGGCCTCGGCGAGGACGGCGGTGTGGCCGTAGCCGGAGTGGTAGGCGAGGGAGACGACAGGCGTGGTCACAGGTACTCCTGGGAAAGAGGCAGGTCACTGACGATGACCAAAGGAAAGCACTAACTGCTAGTTAGTGCAACCTGTTGGTTAGCGCTGTGCTGGCGTAGGCTGGGCATATGACCACGATCCAGGAGCCCACGGAGGGGCTGGACGACCTCCCCTACAACGTGTTCGCCAAGGCCTGTCCCTCGCGCGGCACGCTCGAACACGTCACGGGCCGCTGGGGCGGACTGACGCTCGGCGCCCTGTACGAGGGCCCGCTGCGCTTCAACGAGCTGCGCCGCCGTGTCGACGGCGTGAGCGAGAAGATGCTGTCCCAGACGCTGCACGCCCTGGAGCGCGACGGCCTGGTGCACCGCGAGGCGCAGCCCACCAATCCGCCCCGGGTCGACTACGAACTGACGTCGCTCGGGCGCGGGGTCGCCGAACGCCTGCTGAGCCTGATCCACTTCGTGGAGGGGCGGATGGACGACGTGCTCGCCGCCCGCGAGCGTTACGACGCCACGCGCGGCGCCCGCTGACACGCCGGACAGAAGTAGCTCGACCGGTTCATCCAGGGCCGTCGCCGCATGGGCGTGCCACAGCGGCGGCAGGGCAGGCCCTCGCGGCCGTACGCGTCGAGGGACCGGTCGAAGTAGCCCGACTCGCCGTTGACGTTGACGTACAGGCTGTCGAAGCTGGTGCCGCCGACGGCGAGGGCCGCGTTCATCACGTCCCGTACGTGCCCGAGGAGCAGCAGCGTGCGCGGGCGGGTGAAGGTCGCGGTCGGGCGCTCGTAGTGGATGCGGGAGCGCCACAGGGCCTCGTCCGCGTAGATGTTGCCGACGCCGCTGATGAGCGACTGGTCGAGCAGGGCCCGTTTGATCGTGGTCCGCTTGCGGCGCAGCGCCTGGTGGAACGCCTCGTCGTCGAAGAGCGGGTCGAGCGGGTCCCGGGCGATGTGCGCGATGACGTCGGGCAGGCCGGCCGGGGTGTTCTCGTGCAGTGACAGTCCGCCGAAGGTGCGCTGGTCGACGAAGCGCAGCTCGGTGTCCAGGGCGTCGGTGAAGCGGACGCGGATGCGCAGGTGCCTCTCGTCCGGGGCGGTGCGCGGCTGGACCAGCAGCTGGCCGCTCATGCCGAGGTGGGCCAGGACCGACTGGTCCGTGTCCTCCAGGGGCAGCCACAGATACTTGCCGCGGCGGCTCGGGACGCCGATGCGGTGGCCCTGGAGGCGGTGCGCGAAGTCCTCGGCGCCCGCGAGGTGGCGGCGCACCGCGCGCGGGTGCAGCACCTCGGCCTCGGCGACGGTCCGGTGGGCGACCCACCGCTCCAGGCCGCGCCGGACGACCTCGACCTCGGGCAACTCGGGCATGGGGATCCCCCGTCACGAACCTGCGGACGACCCGAGCGCCCGCCCCCGGGCAGGGGCGGGCGCTCGGGTGCGCTGTGCTGTCGCCGGCCGCCGGGTGGGGGCGGCCGGCCGGTCAGCCGTCGACGCTGCTGCCGTCGACGGCCGTGTGGGCGGCCTGCACGGCTGCCGTCTGCGTCCCCTCGGCGGCCTTCGCCGCCTTGGCACGCTCGTCCGCGGCGGCCCGGATGGACCGCCAGGCGGACTCGGCGGCCTGCTGCTCCGCCTCCTTCTTGCTGCGGCCGGTGCCGGTGCCGTACGAGACGCCTCCGACGCGGGCGGCAGCAGTGAAGGTCTTCTCGTGGTCGGGGCCGGTCTCCGTGACCAGGTACTCGGGGACGCCGAGCCCTTCGGTCGCGGTGAGCTCCTGGAGACTGGTCTTCCAGTCCAGGCCGGCTCCGAGGTTCGAGGACTTCTCGATCAGGGGGTCGAACAGGCGGTGCACCAGCTCCGCCGCCGAGTCCAGTCCCTGGTCGAGGTAGACCGCGCCGATCACCGCTTCCAGCGTGTCGGCGAGGATGGACGCCTTGTCCCGCCCGCCCGTGCCCTCTTCACCGCGGCCGAGCCGGATGAAGGAGCCCAGGTCGAGCCCGCGGCCCACCTCGGCGAGCGCACGCGAGTTGACCACCGCGGCCCGCAGTTTGGCCAGCTGGCCTTCCGGCAGGTCGGGGTGGGTGCGGTACAGCGTGTCCGTGACCACGAGGCCGAGCACGGAGTCCCCGAGGAACTCCAGGCGCTCGTTGGTCGGCAGACCGCCGTTCTCGTATGCGTACGACCGGTGGGTCAGTGCGCGCACCAGAAGGGCGGACTCGACCTTGTAGCCGAGCCGCCCTTCCAGAAGCGTGTGGGACGAGGCCTGGTTGTCCGCCGGAGCACTCCCGCTCACGCGGGAAGACTTGTTCTTAGGCGTGGACACAGTGCCTCTCACCAGCCGCTCAGACCTCGAGGACCTGGCGCTTGTTGTAGGTGCCGCACGACGGGCACGCGATGTGCTGCAGCTTGGGCTCGTGGCAGCGCTCGCACGCAACCAGGGTGGGGACCGCAGCCTTCCACTGCGACCGGCGGTGGCGCGTGTTGCTGCGCGACATCTTCCGCTTCGGAACAGCCACGGCTACTTCTCCTGCTTCTCGTCGACGCCCGCTTCGGCGCCGCTCATCTCGTCCTTCTCGCCGTCCGACATGGTGTCGGCGAGTCCCTGCAATGCCGCCCAACGGATGTCGACGGCGTCATGGTGGTGGTCCGGGTCGTCCGCCAGCCGCGCGCCGCACTCGGCACACAGACCAGGGCAGTCCTCCCGGCACACCGGCTGCATCGGCAGTGCGAGCACCACCGCATCACGCAGCACGGGCTCGAGGTCGAACAAGCCGTCCTCGAGGAAGAGCCTGTCCTCGTCTTCCTCGGCGTCGTCGCCCGGCTCCGCGGTCACGCGGCCCCGGTCGTCGGCGTCAGGGTACGAGAACATCTCCTGGAAGTCCGCTTCGAGCTCCAGCTCCAGCGGCTCCAGACACCTTACGCACTCCCCCTCGGCCCTGGCACGGGCGGTGCCTGTGACGAGCACCCCTTCCATGACCGACTCCAGGCGGAGTTCGAGCTCGACCGGGGCGCCTTGCGGCACTCCGACGACTCCCTTGATACCGAGATCCTGGGGAGCGTCGACCGTGCGGGTCAGGCGCTGCAGCGCACCAGGCCGCCGGCCCAGCTCGTGCGTGTCGAACACGAGGGGGTTGCGGTGGTCGAGGCGGGCGTTCAGAGCCATTCCTGCTTTCGATCTTCGAGCTCAGAGGGAACGCTGCCCCGCGGTGTTCCCGGGCAGCGTTGATCGCGGACGTACACGCGACCGAAGAGCCAGGATACTGGACCTTTCGCCGTCGGCCCAATCCGGTGCTCAGCCCTGGCCGCGGCCCTGCTCGTAGGCCCGCAGCTGCTCGGCGCTGATCATGCTCGTGTCGAAGAGGCTGGTCTCGTCGAGGGCGTATCCCTGCTGGCCCTGATGGCCCTGCTGCGGCTGCTGCGCCTGGGACGGGTCGTAGGCGGCCTGCTGCGGGTCGTAGCCCTGGTAGGCGTACGGATCGGCCTGCTGGTAGCCGTACGGGTCCTGCTGGGCCGCGTAGGGCTGCTGCGGGTAACCGCCGTACGGGTCGGGCTGCTGCTGGTAGCCGTACGCCGGCTCGGGCTGGGCGTAGTCCTGCTGCCGGGCCGCGGGGCGCTCGACGGGTGCCGGCGGCTGCTCGGCCAGGGCGGCCAGGTCGGCGAGGTAGTCGGCGTCGCTGGAGTGCTGGACGGTGCTGGTGTCGTCGGCCAGGGCGCCGAGGTCGTCGGTGGCGATCCGGCCGTGCAGCTTCTGCCGGCCGCGCCCGACGGCCTCCAGGGTCTTGGCGAGCACCGCCTCGAAGGCGCCGAGCTTGGCGTCGACGTACTCGTCGGCGGTACGGCGCTGGGTCTCCGGGTCGTGGCTGCGCTCGGGAGCGTCCTCGTCCTGGTAGCCCTGCTCGTCGGTGCCGGGGCCGGTGCCGAGGAGCTTCTCGCGGCCCCGGCCCACGGAGCCGAGGGTCTTGGTGAGGACGACCTCGAAGTTGGCGAGCTTGGAGTCGACGTACTCGTCGGCCTCGGCACGGACCTCCTCGGCCTCCTTGCGGGCCTCGGCGAGGATCCGGTCGGCCTCGGCCTGGGAGCGGCGGGCCACCTCGGTGTCGGAGATCAGCGAGCCGCGCTCGGCGTGGGCGCTCTCGATGATCCGCTGGGCCTCCTGGCGGGCCTGCTCGACCATCTGCTCGCGGCCGCCGATCAGCTCCTGGGCCTGGGCGAGGGAGTCGGGCAGCGCCGCGCGCACCTCTTCCAGCATCGCGAGCAGCTCGGCGCGGTTGACCACGCACGAGGCCGACATGGGCATGGACCGGGCGCCGGAGATCGCGCTGACGATCTCGTCGAGCTTCTTCTGCACGTCCACCGTGTGCTCGCCACTCTCTACAGATGCGTTGGAGACGGACGGGACGACTGTACGGCCACGGGGTCCCCGGCGGACACCGGGTGACGGGTGGTCAGGGGCCCGTGGCGCGTCCGGGGCGCGGTCAGTCCTTGCGCAGCCGCTCGGTCAGCGCCCGCAGGACCTCGGCCGGCACCAGGTGGGACACGTCGCCGCCCCAGGTCGCGACCTCCTTGACCAGGGAGGACGACAGGAAGCTGTAGGTGGGGTTGGTGGGGATGAAGAGGGTCTCCACGCCCGAGAGGCCGTTGTTCATCTGGGCCATCTGCAACTCGTAGTCGAAGTCGCTGACCGCGCGCAGGCCCTTGACGATGGCGGGGATGTCGCGCTGCTTGCAGAAGTCGACGAGCAGGCCGTGGAAGGCCTCGACGCGGACGTTGCCGTACTCGGCGGTGACCCGGCGGATCAGGTCGATCCGCTCCTCGATCTCGAACAGGCCCTTCTTCGACTGGTTGATCATCACCGCGACGTAGACCTCGTCGTACAGCCTGGAGGCGCGGGAGATGATGTCGAGGTGTCCGTTGGTGATCGGGTCGAACGACCCGGGACAGACGGCACGGCGCACTTGTGATCCCTCGCTCTCCGGTCCGGTCATCGTGCGTCTTCGCACGTAGAGGCGGCGCGACCGTACCAAAACGTTCCCTCGCCGTAGCGACGGGACCGCAGGGGCTCGAAACCCTCGGGCCACCGGAATGCGCCGCCTCTGGTGCTGCGCTCCACGGTGACGAGGGCTTCTTCGGCGAGCCACCCTTCCGAGCGGAGTGTGAGGAGGATCTCGCGAAGATCGTCGTCCGTGACGGCGTACGGGGGGTCGAGGAAGACGAGGTCGTATGGCTCGCCGGGGGGTGCGGTGCGGATGATCTGTTCCGCTTTGCCGGATCTGACCTCGGCGCCGGGGAGGCCGAGGCTCCGCACGTTGTCGCGGACCACGCGGACGGCTCTGGCGTCGGCCTCGACGAGGAGCGTGTGGCCGGCGCCGCGGGACAGGGCCTCCAGGCCGACGGCTCCCGATCCCGCGTAGAGGTCCAGGACGCGCTCGCCGTCCAGGGGGCCGCCGAGGAGGGACTGCCAGGTGGAGAAGAGACCTTCACGTGCGCGGTCGGAGGTCGGGCGGGTGCCGGTGCCTGGGGGTACGGCCAGGCGACGTCCGCCGGCTGCGCCGGCGATCACGCGGGTCATCTTCGGTCCTTGGTCGGGGGCGGCTTTCGGTACCAGTGTGGCCGGTCGCGCCCGCGCGGCGGTAGCCGCATATGAGGTACAGCCCCGCGCCCTCGCAGGGAGGTCGGTCACCCTCATCCCTTCTCCAGGTACTGCTCCCTCTCCTCGTCCAGGAGCGCGTCCAGAGCCGTCCGGAGGGCCGGGAGACCGGTCAGCTCCGGGTCCTCGGCCACCACGGCTGTCGCCTCCTGCCTCGCCTCCGCGATGATCTCCTCGTCCTCGATGACCGCGAGCATTCTGAGGCTCGTGCGGGCGCCCGACTGGGCCTGGCCGAGGACGTCGCCCTCGCGGCGCTGTTCGAGGTCGATGCGGGAGAGCTCGAAGCCGTCGAGCGTGGAGGCCACGGCGTTCAGGCGCTGGCGGGCGGCGCTCGCCTCGGGCATCTCGGTGACCAGCAGGCACAGGCCGGGGGCCGAGCCGCGGCCCACGCGGCCGCGCAGCTGGTGGAGCTGGGAGACGCCGAAGCGGTCGGCGTCCATGATCACCATGGCGGTGGCGTTCGGGACGTTGACCCCGACCTCGATGACCGTGGTGGCGACCAGGACGTCGGTGTCGCCGGCGGCGAAGCGGCGCATGACGGCGTCCTTGTCGTCGGGGTGCATCCGGCCGTGCAGCACCTCGACGCGCAGACCCTTCAGAGGGCCCTTGGCGAGCTGGTCGGCCACGTCCAGCACGGCGAGGGGCGGGCGCTTGTCGGCGGCGTCCTCCGGGGACTCCGGGGGCTTCTTGCGGCCGGCCTTCTTCGGGTCGTCCTCCTCGTCGCCGATGCGGGGGCAGACGACGTAGGCCTGGTGGCCGTTGGACACCTCCTCGCGGACCCGCTCCCAGGCGCGGGCCAGGAAGTGGGGCTTGTCGGCGGCCGGGACGACATGGCTGGCGATCGGGGAGCGCCCGGCCGGGAGCTGGTCCAGGACGGAGGTCTCCAGGTCGCCGAAGACCGTCATCGCGACCGTGCGGGGGATGGGCGTGGCCGTCATGACGAGCAGGTGCGGGGGCTGCTTGCCCTTGCCGCGCAGGGCGTCGCGCTGCTCGACGCCGAAGCGGTGCTGTTCGTCGACCACGACCAGGCCCAGGTCGTGGAACTGCACCTTGTCCTCGATCAGCGCGTGCGTGCCGATGACGATGCCGGCCTCGCCGGTGGCGAGGTCGAGCAGGGCCTGGCGGCGGGCGGCCGTGCCCATGGAGCCGGTGAGCAGCACGACCTTGGTGCCCTGCTCGGCCCCGCCCAGCATGCCGCCCTCGGCCAGCTCGCCCATCATCTCGACGATCGACCGGTGGTGCTGCTGGGCGAGCACTTCGGTGGGCGCGAGCATGGCGGCCTGCCCGCCGGAGTCGACGACGGCGAGCATGGCGCGCAGGGCGACCATGGTGTTGTGTGTGACCGTGAAGTTGTCGGTGACGTAGGCATGGCTCGGGTGGGCGACGCTGATGCACTGGACGGGCTTCCGCCCCACGTACTCGACCGCCCGGATGCCGCGTCGGAACGTGTCGTACTCCGGCCCCGGACGCAGGCGCTCCGCCTTACGCGTGAGCCGGAACGGCGCGTGGTCGCCCGGCAGGGACACCCGCACGTCGTACGCGGCCTTCTTCGGCCGTACACGCGCCCGGCCGCCCAGCGAACGTACGAGCCATGCCACGTCCTCCGCGAGCCGGCGCGAGGCCGGGCAGAGGGAGACACCCATGCCGTCGGCCTGGACGGTGCCGCCCGTGTCCAGGAGTCCCTGCAGCACGGCAAGACGGTCCTTGACCGAGGCGTTCTTGAAGGGGTGAGGGACGAACGTGTCCTGTGACGTCCTTCCCCAGAGGCCCAGCTCGCGCAGGACCCGGATCACCGGGTTGCGCACGCCCGCGGCACGCCGCTCGGGCTGGACCGTGTAGTCACAGTGCGATCCCTGCACCGGTACCAGCCGGCATTCGGGCGCTACTGCCGCTGCCACCACGTCACGGGTCTCGTCGTCGATGAGGGACAGACGGAGCTCGTGCCGGAACGAACCGTCCCCCAGCAGCAGCCCGAGCAGGTACGGGTCGAGGGGCAGCCCGGCGTCGCCGCCGAGGTCGACCGGCTTCGCCGGCGGGATGTACCACTTCGAGGACCCGTCGGCCGCCAACGTGTCGGAACGGATCTCCCGGGTCGTCATGACCTTGGGAGCCCGACCAGGGTGCCGGTCACCGCTCGTGCCGACGATCCAGAGATGCTCGTCGTCGCACTCGACGGAACTCCCGTCGGACAGGACCAAGCGCCACACGTCGCGCTCCCCCTGGGGAAAGACGCCGTCGATCAGGGCGATGTCCCCGTCGGGCACCACCACCTCGTCGCCCACCCGCAGGTCCCCCATGGGGCGGAAGCCAGTGGGCGTGAGCACCAGTGAGTCGAGGGGCTGGGCCTTGCCCGACCCGACCTCCCCCTGCAGCAGCCGGTGCATCGGATGGTCCGTGGCCAGGTCGGCGAAGATCTCGCGGGAGACGCGCTGCTGGCCTTCGGTGAGGGTGAAGGGGAGGCGGGCGTCGAAGGCCGTGAGGAGGCCGTCCGGGGCCGGTTCGCGGGGGACCGCGGGGAGTTGGGCGTCGGCGTGGCGGCGGCGGGCGAGGGCGACCTGGAGGACGAAGGCCTCGTCCCACTTGAGGCGGGAGCGGGCGTCCTCGATGTCCGCCTTGGTGTGCGGGCGGTGGATCTTGAGGAGGGCCTCGGGGAGCGGGATGAGGCCGCGGCCCCGGCGCAGGCTTTCGGGGAGCGGGTCGACGGCCTCCCGGGCGGTGGGCAGGACCGTCTGGAGGGCTTTGCCGATCTTCCAGGACTCCAGCTTGGCGGTGGCCGGGTAGATGGGGATCAGGGCGCCCGCCCAGGTCTCCACGGACGTGCCGGGGCCGTCGGGGTCGTCGGGGTCGCCGCGGAGCAACTCGTAGGCCGGGTGGGCCAGTTGCAGACGGCGGTTGAAGACGGAGACCTTGCCCGCGAACATCGCGCGCGTGCCCGGCAGGAGCTCCTTGTGGGGCTTGTGAACGCCGTTGCCGAAGAAGACCAGTTGGAGGCGTCCGCTGCCGTCCGTGATCGTGACCTCCAGGCGCTGGCCCTTGCCGCGCGGGGCCTTGGCGGAGGCGAAGGTGTGCAGCCGGGCGTCGGCGACCTGGGCGACCACCGTGACGTGCTCGTCCATGGGCAGGTCGGCGAGGTGGGTGAGCTGGCCGCGCTCCTCGTATCTGCGCGGATAGTGGTGGAGGAGGTCGCCGACGGTGTGCAGGCCGAGGTGCTCGGCCATCACCTTCGCGGTGGCGGGGCCGAGCACCGACTTCAGGGGCTGTTGCAGCGGTTCTTCCAGTGCGGGCACGAGATCCATTGCACACCACGCCACTGACAATGGCCTCCAGGCTGCGGCCGTATCGCCGTAAAGATCCCGGAAACCCCTGGTCAGGCGGCTCGCCAGGGCCGTAGGATGACGCGCTCCCGGCCCTCTTTCGCGGTCACCGCTCCCCCGGGACCGCCCGACCCCGCGCCGTCGCGAGTCCCCCACCGGCGCCGTGAAGATGGACTCCCAGACCTCACCGGCATCCCAGCCTCCCCCTTCGCCCCCGTCACCCCACACCTTCCAGGTCGACCTGCGCGGTCTGGTCGACCTGCTCTCCCACCACCTCTACTCCAGCCCCAAGGTGTACCTGCGGGAGCTGCTCCAGAACGCCGTGGACGCGATCACCGCCAGACGCGCGGCGGAACCCGGTGCCCCGGCCCGGGTCCGGCTGTACGCGGAGGGCGGCGCGCTGCGCGTCGAGGACACCGGCGTGGGGCTCACCGAGGCGGACGTGCACAGCCTGCTCGCCACGATCGGGCGCAGTTCCAAGCGCGCCGAGGGGCTCCAGGAGGCCCGGTCCGACTTCCTCGGGCAGTTCGGCATCGGCCTGCTGGCGTGTTTCGTCGTCGCCGAGCGGATCCGGGTGGTCAGCCGCAGCGCCCGTGCCCCCGGGGCGCCGCCGGTGGAGTGGACGGCGTGCGACGACGGTTCGTACACCGTGCGAACCCTGCCGGACGCCGAGCGGCCCGAACCGGGCACCACCGTGCACCTGGTGGCCCGGGCGGGGGCCGCGGAGTGGCTCGCGCCCGAGCGGGTCGCGGCGCTGGCCCGGGACTTCGGGTCGCTGCTGCCGTACGACGTCCGGGTGGACGGCGAGGCGGTCACCGACCTGCCCGCGCCCTGGGACCGTCCGTACCCGGGTCCGGCCGCCCGGCGGGTCGCCCTCGCCCGGCACTGCCAGGACCTGTTCGGCTTCGCGCCGCTGGACACGATCGACCTGTCCGTGCCGCTGGCCGGTGTCCGCGGGGTGGCGTACGTGCTGCCGGCGGCCGTGAGCCCGGCGCAGCGCGCGGGGCATCGCGTGCACCTCAAGGGCATGCTGCTGACCGAGCGGGCCGAACAGCTGCTGCCCGACTGGGCGTTCTTCGTGCGCTGCGTGCTCGACACGGACAGCCTGCGGCCGACGGCCTCGCGCGAGGCGCTGTACGAGGACGAGACGCTGGCGGCGGTGCGCGAGGCGCTGGGCGAGCGGATCCGGGCGTGGCTGACGGGCCTGGCGGCCGGTGATCCACAACGGCTGGCCGCGTTCCTGGCCGTGCACCACCTGGGCGTGAAGTCCCTGGCCCGGCACGACCGGGAGATGCTGCGCACGATGCTGCCGTGGCTGCCGTTCGAGACGACCGACGGGCGGCTGTCGCTGGAGGAGTTCGCGCAGCGGCACCCGGTGGTGCACTTCACGCGGACGGTGGAGGAGTACCGGCAGGTGGCGCCGATCGCGTCGGCCCAGGGCATCGGCGTGGTCAACGGCGGTTACACGTACGACAGCGAGCTGGTGGAGGCGCTGCCGTCGGTGCGGCCGGGGACCGTGGTCGCCGAGCTGGACGCCGAGACGGTGACCGCGCACCTGGACGCGGTCGACCCGGCCGAGGAGCTGGCCCTGTCCGGCTTCCTGGCCGCCGCGCGGGCCCGGCTCGACCCGCTGGGCTGCGACGTCGTCCTGCGGGCGTTCCATCCGCTGTCCGTGCCCGCGCTGCACCTCGACGACCGGGACGCCCGGCACGAGCAGGCCCGGGCGGACGCCGAGGCACGGGCCGACGACCTGTGGGCGGGGATCCTCGGCTCCCTGCGCGGCAGCGCGCCCCGCGCGCGCCTGGTGCTCAACCATCTCAACCCGCTGGTGCGGCGGATCAGCGCCCTGCCCGACACGGAACTCATCGGCACGGCCACGGAGTCGCTGTACGGGCAGGCGCTGCTGATGGCCCAGCGGCCGCTCGGGCCCGCCGACTCGGCGCTGCTCAACCGCGCGTTCATCGGCCTGCTGGAATGGGCCACGCACACCGAGGACGGCCGGGCATGACGGAGATCACGGATGTCGACGCACTGCGCCGGGCGATGGCGGAGAACTCCGGGCAGCCGGAGGGACCGGCCCGCAACGCGCGCGCGGAGGAGTTGCTGGCGGCGGCCGAGAAGCTGAACGTGCCGCTCGCCGTCATCGAGGCGCTCGGACACCAGCTGAAGGTCTACAACTACAGCTCGGAGAAGGGGAAGATGTTCGTCCCCTTCGCGCGGCTGCTGCGCATGTGGGACGAACGGCCCGGGGACTTCGACGAGTACGAGGCCCACTCGCTGCACTGGGTCTTCAAGTGGGTGTCGTCCGGCATGCTCGACCAGCCGCACATCCCGCTCGCGTCGATCGAGAACTGGCTCGGCGAGATGGAACGCCGGTACCGGCTCGCGGGGTACTCCGAGGGCGCCGTGCGCAGCGCCGAGCACAGCGTGGCCGCGCATGTCGGGGACGTGGCCCGCGCGGAGCGGGCGTACGCCGCGTGGCTGGCCGCCGACCGGGACGCGATGTCCGACTGCCACGCGTGCGAGCTGCACGCGCAGGGCTGGTGGCAGGCCGAGCTGGGCCGGGACGCGCAGGCCCTTAAGCTGTGGCGGCCGGTGCTGGAGGGCCGGTTCACCTGCGCCCACGAGCCGCACACGGTCCTGGCCTCCTCCCTGGTCCCGCTGCTGCGGCTGGGCCGCCTGGACGAGGCCCGGGCCAACCACCTGCGGGGGTTCCGGATGGTCCGGGCCATGGAGAGCATGCGCGGTGCCTACGCGGAGCACGTGGAGTTCTGCGCGCTGACCGGCAACGAGGCACGGGGGCTCGATCTGCTCGCGGAGCGCCCGGCGTACTTCACGGACGACGGGCAGCCCCGGAGCAGGCTGGACTTCCTGAGCGTGGTGGCCCTGCTCATGGACCGCCTCACCGGACTCGGTCTCGGCGACCGGCTGGTGCCGGGCCCGGCCGGCCGGGAGTGGACCGCGCGGGAACTGGCCGCACACGCGCGGGCGGAGGCGCTCGCCCTGGCAGCCCGTTTCGACGAGCGCAACGGCACGGCACACGTCGGCGAGCGGGCACGCGCGCGCATGGCGCGGAAGCCGCTGGCCGAGCGGTTGCCGCTGGGGCTGCGGCCGGCCGGGCCGGTCCCGGTGCCCGCTCCCCCGCCGGTCGCGGAGCCCGTCGCCGGGCAGCCGGACCTGCCCGCCCTGCTGGCCGAGGCACGGCGGCTGTCGGACCACCTGCAACCGCACGCCGTGGAGGCGTGGGCGGCGGTCGCCCGGGCCGCGCGGGGCGTCGGGCTGGACCCGCGCGACCGGGCCGAGATCGCCGACCACGAGGCGATGGGCCTCGGCCCCGCGGGTGCCGCCCTCTTCGAACGGGCCGCCGTGCTGTACGCGGAGGCCGGCGACCCGGGCGAGGCGCTGGCGGCACGCGCGCGTGCGGCGTACGTACGCGCGCTGGGGGGTGAGGTCGCGGAAGCGGTCGCGGCCGTGGCGGGGCCGTACGAGGAGGTCCTCGCGCTGTACGCCGCCGGGGGCACGGGGACGCGGCAGACGGCGGCCGTCCTGATGGGCCGGGCCCGGATCCTGCTGCGACGGGCGCACGCGACGGAGGGCCCCGGGGCGCAGGCGGTGTACGGCGCGGCCGAGGCGGCCGTGCGCGAGGTCCTGGCGCTGGTCGAAGGCCGCACCGGGGAGGACGTGCGGCTGGCCGCGCGGGCCGCCGAGGGGCAGGCGATGCTCGGCGAGCTGGCGGGGCTGCGGGGGGACCTGGCGGCGGCGGTGGAGCTGTTCGGGCGGGGCGCGGCGGCGTTCGTCGCGGCGGGGCTGCCCTGGTTCGCGGTGGAGTACGAGGCCCGGCTGGCGTCCCTCGCGCACCACCTCGGCGACATGGCCGAGGCGGAACGGGCGGTGCGGGCGGCCCTGGAGCACGGTGGAGCGCACCTGGAGGCGCCGGGGCGGGCCCGCCTGCACCTCCAGCTCGCCGAGCTCCTCGGCGACCGGGACGAGCCCGTGGAGGCCGCGCAGCACGCGCTGGACGCCGCGCACTGGGCCGACGAGGCGGGCGAGAGCAGCACGCTGGGCCCGTGGGCGCGGCAGCAGCTCGGCGGGTTCCTGCTGCGGCAGGGGCGGTGGGCCGAGGCGGCGGAGGTGCTGGAGTCGGCGCTGCCCGACCTGACCGCCGAGACGCACGGCGACGGGGCGGTCGTGCAGACGCTGTGGTGGCTCGGCGACTGCCTGAGCGAACTCGGCGAGCACCGCGCGGCCGCCGAACGGCGCCTGCGGGCCGCCGACATCGCCCGCACCTGGCCGGAGCAGCACGACCACGCGACCCTCGCGCACCTGGCCGGGGAGTCCCTCGGGCAGGCGGGGCTGGCCGCCGAGGCGGACCGGGCCTACACGCGCGCGGGCGACCTGTGGCGGGCCCTCGGCGAGGTCGCCGGGCTGGTGCGCTCCCTGCGGGCCCGGGCCTGGCTGGCGGTGCGGGCGCGGGACGGACGGGAGCGGGCCCGGGCTCTCATGGCGGACGCGGTCCGGGAGTGCGAGGCGGCCCGGGACGCGGCGGCCGACGAGGAGTCCCGGCAGCGGTTCACCGCCGAACTCGGGCACACCCACCTGCAGTTCGGCAAGCTGCTGGCGCCGTCCGGCTCCGAGGGCGTCACCGGGGACGCGCACCCCGCGGAGTACGAGGAGGCGCTGTCCCGGCTGCTGCGGTCGGCCGAGGTGTTCGCCACCCTCGGGGACGCCGCCCTGCACGACCGGACCGGGGCCGAACTCGCCGCGGGGTGGCTGGAGGCCGAGACGGGCCGACTCACCGACGCCGCGGCACGCGCGCGTGCGGTGCTGGCGGCGTACGCCGGTCCCGGCGGGTCGGACTCCGACGGCTCCGACGGCTCCGGCGGCGGAGGCGACGACCACACCGGAGGCGGCGACGGCGACCGCACGACGGTCCGGTCCCGGCGGTCGGAGGCCCGGCAGCTGCTCCGCCTCGCGACGGAGGGCCGGGAGGAAGCCCCCCGTCCTACTCCACGCCGATGAGCAGCAGGGCCCCCTGCCGTCCGCCCCGGTACACGACCGTGTCGACGGCGAGGTAGCCCTCGCGGACCCGGCCCTCCAGGTGCTCGGCGACGGTGCCGGGCACGTCGTCGCCGAGCACCAGGGTGACCATCTCGCCCCCGGCCGCGAGCATCCGGTCCAGGACGGCCTCGGCGGTGGCGGTGACGTCCGAGCCGATCACGGCCACGTCGCCGTCGATCAGACCGAGGACGTCGCCGGCCTGGCAGATGCCCGCCATGGTCCAGGACTGGGCCTCGGCGACGGTGACCTCGGCGTAACGGGTGGCTCCGGCGGCCGAGGTCATCGACACGACGTCCTCGTCGAAGCGGCGCTCCGGCTCGTGCACGGCCAGCGCCGCGATGCCCTGGATCGCCGAGCGGGTCGGGATGAGGGCGACGCGGACGCCTTCCGTGCGGACCTGCTCGGCGGCCGCCGCGGCGGTGTGGCGCAGCTCGGCGTCGTTGGGCAGCAGCACGACCTCGCGCGCGTGGGCCCGCCGTACGGCCTGGACGAGCTCGCCGCTCGCGGGCGGCTCCCCGGGGCGGGCGAGCACCGTGGTCGCGCCGGCCTCGGCGTACAGCCCGGCCAGGCCCTCGCCGGGCACGACGGCGACGACGGCGCGTTGCGCGCGCTCCCGGGGTACGCGCTCGGCGCCCGTGGTGTGCACGTCATGGGCGCCGAAGTGCGTGATCCGGATCCGGTGGGGACGCCCGGCCTCGATGCCGGCCTCCACGGCGGCGCCCGCGTCGTCGACGTGGACGTGGACGTTCCACAGCCCGTCGCCGCCGACCACGACCAGGGAGTCGCCGAGGGCGTCGAGCCGCTCCCGCAGCCGCGCGACGGCCGCGTCGTCGGCCTCCAGGAGGTAGATCACCTCGAAGGCGGGGCCGTCCTGGCGGGGCGCGGCGGCGTCGGCGCTCCCGCCGGGGTCGGCACAGGCCGGGGCGGCGCCGGCGGCAGGCGCCACGCGCGCGTGCGGCGCGTCCACCGTGGGACCCGGCCCACCGGGCGCCCCGGGACCGGCCGGTCCCGGGAGCCCGTCCGGCCGCGCCCCCGGCGGCTCCTCGGGCTCCGGCGCGGGCAGGGCACCGGACGGCGTCCCCACGGAACCGCCGGACACCGCCTGGGACACCGCATCCGGCAGCGTTCCCGCCGAGCCGTCTGCCTCCGCCCCGGCCACCGCACCGGACGGCACCGCCGGGCCCCCGGACGCCACCTCGGGCGCCCCAGCGGACGGCTCCCCCACCGAACCCCCGGTCCCCTCTCCGGCACCGGACGGCACCCCCGTCGAACCTTCGGCCCCGGCCCCGGGCACCACGCCCGGCCGGGTCCCCGGCCGCTCCCCGCCCCCGCGGGCCTCCGGCACCCGGCCCGTGCCCGCCACCGGCCCGCGCGGCCGCTCCCCCGTGAACGTCTCCACCAGCGCGCCGAGCACGGCGACCAGCCCCCGCCCGCCCGCGTCGACCACACCCGCGCGTTCCAGCACGGGGAGCTGGTCCGGGGTCTCGGCGAGGGCCTCGCGGGCTCCCTCGTAGGCGGCCCGGGCGACGTTCCCGCAGTCGCCCTCTGCCCCGTCGGCGGCGTCGGCGGCGGCCGAGGCGACCGTGAGGACGGTGCCCTCCACGGGGTGGGCCACGGCCTGCCGGGCGGAGTCGGCCGCGTGCCGCAGGGCGAGCCGCAGGCCTCGGCCGTCGGCCTGCGCGCCCCCGTCACCGGCCAGCACCTGGGCCATGCCGCGCAGCAGCTGGGCGAGGATCGTCCCCGAGTTCCCGCGGGCGCCGATCAGCGCCCCGTGCGCCATCGCCCGGGCCGCGTCGGCCAGGGTCGGCCCTTCGGGAGGGGAGTGCGACGCACGCGGCGAGCCCGCCGCGTG
Source organism: Streptomyces sp. NPDC044921 (assembly GCF_056432865.1). Classification (NCBI taxonomy): domain Bacteria; kingdom Bacillati; phylum Actinomycetota; class Actinomycetes; order Kitasatosporales; family Streptomycetaceae; genus Streptomyces; species Streptomyces sp. NPDC044921. Next base: position 356,006 of record NZ_JBWKIF010000003.1, on the reverse strand, counting down.
CCCGGCGAAGACCGCCTCGACCGCCGCGACCGCGGATTCCACGGTCAAATACAGGTTCGTGCCGGTGTCGCCGTCGGCCACCGGGTAGACGTTGATCGCGTCGATCTCCTCGCGCGCCCGCCCCAGCGTCTCGAGCGCGAGACCGCACCAGGTGCGCACCGCGAGAGCATCGAAGAATGTCTGCGGCACCTGCGCCACCGCGCCTCCCTGAGCTGCTGGACGTGGCAGGCAGCGTAGACCCCGGGGCGGTCCCCACCGGAAGAGGGCCGGGGGCGGGCCCCTGAGCTGCCGTGCTAGTTTTCTTGTACGGGTGCAGCCGTTGTATGCTGCTCCGGTTGCCCGATCCTGATCGGGCTTTCCCACCTGGCAGCGCCACTCAGATCTCGCCGGCTCCCTGGAGCCACAGGATCTCGATCCCGGCATGCCGGGATTAACCGTAAGTGCATCTGAAGTCTTTGGAGTGACCCGTGGCTGCCAACTGCGACGTCTGCGGCAAGGGGCCGGGCTTCGGCAACAACATCTCGCACTCGCACCGCCGTACGTCCCGCCGCTGGAACCCGAACATCCAGCGTGTGCGTACCGTGGTGGGCGGGACGCCGAAGCGCGTGAACGCTTGCACCTCGTGCATCAAGGCCGGCAAGGTCTCGCGCTGACGCTCAGCTAGCGCGCGGCCACTGCTGGTTCGCTGTAGGAGCCGGTCCACCCAGGTGGACCGGCTCTTTGGCGTGCCCGGCGGCTCGCCCCGGCGGTGAGCCCTGCGGTTCGCGGCGGTCGCCGGGGGAGTGGCGGCGCCGTCACCGGCCGTCGCGGAACCGCCAGCCGTGGTCCACCGGCCCGATGCCCCCGCCGAGCGCGAACCCCGCCGCGACGGCCCCGGTGACGTACTCCTTGGCCGCCGCCACCGCCTCCGGCACGGAGTCGCCCTTCGCGAGCCGTGCGGCGATCGCGGAGGCGAGGGTGCAGCCGGTGCCGTGGGTGTGGCGGTTGTCATGCCGCGGCGCGCGCAGCCAGTGCTCCTCGGAGCCGTCCGTGAGCAGGTCCACGGCGTCCCCCGCGAGGTGACCGCCCTTGATCAGCGCCCAGCGCGGCCCGTACGCGAGCACGGCCGCCGCCGCCCGCCGCATCTCCCCCTCCGACTCCACGCGCACGCCCGTCAGCTGGGCCACCTCGTCGAGGTTGGGCGTGGCCACCGTCGCCACCGGCAGCAGCTTCGTGCGGACCGAGTCCAGCGCGGAGGCGGCGAGCAGCGGGTCGCCGTGCTTGGAGACGCCGACCGGGTCGACGACCGCCGGGGCGTCCGTCCCGGCGATCAACTCGGCGACCGTCTCGACGAGTTCCGCCGAGGCGAGCATGCCGGTCTTGACCGCCTGGACGCCGATGTCGTCGACGACGCTGCGGTACTGGGCCCGCACGGCCTCCACCGGCAGCTCCCAGGCGCCCTGCACGCCGAGCGAGTTCTGCGCGGTCACCGCGGTGATCACGCTCATGCCGTGCACGCCGAGCGCGAGCATCGTCTTCAGGTCGGCCTGGACGCCCGCGCCGCCGCCGGAGTCGGAGCCCGCCACCGTGAGAACGTTGGGGATCATGAGTCCAGGTCTCCGAAGTGGTCCCAGCCGCCCTTGCTGGTCCACGGTGCCCCGTCGACCGTCACCTGGGGCAGCGCCGAGGGGTTGAGCACCTCGCCGATGACCTTCCAGCGGGCGGGCAGCTTCACGTCCGGCGGGAAGGTCGCCACGATCGCGTGGTCCTCTCCCCCGGTCAGCACCCACTGCATCGGGTCGACGCCGACGGCCTGCCCGATGTCGTTCATCTGGGACGGGATGTCGATGGCCTGGGAGCGGATGTCGATGCGCACCTTGCTCGCCTCGGCGATGTGCCCGAGGTCGGCGATCAGCCCGTCGCTCACGTCGCACATGGCGGTCGCCCCGAGTCCGGCGGCGGCCGGCCCCGCGTGGTACGGCGGCTCGGGCCGCCGGTGGGCCTCCACGAACGCCCGCGGCGAGCGGAACCCCCGGGACAGCACCGCGTACCCGGCCGCCGACCAGCCCAGCCAGCCCGTGACGGCGACGAGGTCGCCGGGCTGGGCGCCCGCCCGCGTCACCGGCTCCTGGTTGCGCAGGTCGCCCAGCGCGGTGATGGACACCATGATCGAGTCGCCGCGCACGACGTCCCCGCCGACCACGGCCGCGCCCGCCACCTGGCACTCGTCGCGCAGTCCGTCCATCAGCTCGCTCGGCCAGGTCACCGGCAGTTCGGCCGGGACGACCAGGCCCAGCAGCAGCGCCGTGGGCACGGCGCCCATGGCGGCGATGTCGGCCAGGTTCTGCGCGGCGGCCTTGCGGCCCACGTCGTAGGCCGTCGACCAGTCCCGCCGGAAGTGCCGGCCCTCCACCAGGATGTCCGTGCTCGCCACGACCCTGCGGTCGGGGGCGGCCACCACGGCGGCGTCGTCGCCGGGGCCGACCCGGACCGCCGGGGTGGTGGTCAGACGGGAGGTGAGCTCCCTGATGAGCCCGAACTCACCGAGCTCACCAACAGTGCCCTTCATTGCCCTTGCTCCCCTTCTGTCCCTGTCCGTGCCCGGTCGCGGGGCACCTCGGTCCTCGCTACGGTCGATGCGGTGACCGTCACGTTCTGCCGGACCTGCACCCCGGCGCGCAAGACCCGGTATCCGCAGGTCTCCCCGCGGCGAGCGGCGACGCGATACCGTGGCGTTCCTCTTCCCCACATGATCCTCGTGGCCGCCCTGGAGGTTCCGTGGTACAGGCGTACATCCTGATCCAGACGGAGGTCGGCAAGGCGTCGACCGTCGCCGAGACGATCAGCAAGATCCCTGGGGTCATCCAGGCCGAGGACGTCACGGGACCGTACGACGTGATCGTGCGGGCCCAGGCCGACACCGTCGACGACCTCGGCCGGATGGTGGTCGCCAAGGTTCAGCAGGTGGACGGCATCACCCGCACCCTGACCTGCCCGGTCGTCCATCTGTAGCCCCCGTCTACCCTGTGCCGGTGCACTCTTTCCGTCACCGGCACCGCCGTGTCCTCCGTGTGTTCCACCTGCCCGCCCTCGCGCTGTTGATCACTGCCGCGGGCTGCTCCTCAGCAGACGACACCGCGTCGGCGGCGGTTCCCAGTCCGGACGCCGGGGTCACGGAACTGTGCCGGAACCTGGACAAGGTACTGCCCGCGAGGGTGGGCGGTGAGCGTCGCGAGGACCCCGAACCCGCGTCGGCGCTGACGGCCGGCTGGGGCAGCCCGGCGATCATACTTCGCTGCGGTGTGCCGCAGCCGCCGAAGATGGTCGACCCGAAGGTCGCCGAGGGGCGGGACGCGGACGCCGTCGCCGGTGGTGTGAACGGCGTGGACTGGCTGATGGAGAAGGAGGGCGACGGACACCGGTTCACCAGCGCCAACCGCGAGGCCTACGTGGAGGTCCGGGTGCCGGAGGGGGTGGACAGCTCCGCTGTCCTGATCGACCTGGCTCCGGCTGTGAAAAAGGCGATCCCCGAGGGGATCGCCTCCTGATCGCCTGCCGGCCGGTCCGGGCAGGGCCTCAGCGCAGGCCCGTGGAGCGGCGCAGGGCCGCCTGGACCAGCCGGTCGATGAGCTCCGGGTAGCTCACGCCGCTCGCCTGCCACATCTGCGGGTACATCGAGATGGGCGTGAAGCCGGGCATCGTGTTGATCTCGTTGATCACGAAATCCCCGTCCTCGGTGAGGAAGAAGTCCGCGCGGACCAGGCCCTCGCAGGAGGCCGCCTCGAAGGCGTCGACCGCCAGGCGCTGGACCTCGGCCGTCTCCTCGGGCGTCAGCGGCGCGGGCACGATGCCGGGTGTCGAGTCGATGTACTTGGCCTCGAAGTCGTAGTAGGCCTGCGCCTGGGGCGGCGGGATCTCCGCGGGGACCGAGGCCCGGGGGCCGTCCTCGAACTCCAGGACGCCGCACTCGATCTCGCGGCCGCGCAGGGCCGCCTCGACCAGGACCTTGGGGTCGTGGCGCTGTGCCTCGGCGATCGCCTCGTCCAGGCCGGACAGGTCGTCGACCTTGGTGATGCCGATGGACGAACCGGCGCGGGAGGGCTTCACGAACAGCGGCCAGCCGTGCTCACCGGCGAAGTCCACGATCTTCTTGCGGGCGGCCGCCTCGTCCCGCTGCCACTCGCGCGGCCGGATCACCACGTACGGGCCCACCTTCAGCCCGAAGGAGGTGAACACCCGCTTCATGTACTCCTTGTCCTGGCCGACGGCCGAGGCGAGCACGCCCGAACCCACGTACGGGACGCCGGAGAGCTCCAGCAGGCCCTGGAGGGTGCCGTCCTCACCGTACGGGCCGTGCAGCACCGGGAAGACCACGTCGACCTCGCCGAGCGCCTTGGGCACCGATCCCGGCTCGCTGTAGACGACTTCGCGGTTGGCGGGGTCGACCGGGAGGACCACTTGGCCCTCGGCCGACTCGGCGAGCGCGTCGACGCTCGGCGGGCGCCGGTCGACGATCGCCATCCGCTCCGGCTCGTCCGCCGTGAGCGCCCAACGGCCGTCCTGGGTGATGCCGATCGGGAGGACGTCGTACTTCGACCGGTCGATGGCCTTCAGGACGGCGCCGGCGGTGACCACGGAGATCCCGTGTTCGGAGCTGCGCCCGCCGAACACGACGGCCACACGCGGCTTGCGAGGCGGCTGCTCGGGGCTCTGGGGGAGGTACTCGGTGCTCATATCGCGTTGAGAGTACCCGGTGGTAGGGCCCGGAGACAGCGCCCTCCGGCTCGCGTCGCTCAGCGTCGTTCGGGCTTCGCGCTGCGCGACATCAGCTCCTTGAGGGCGACCACCGGAGGCTTGCCCTCGTGCACGATGCCGACGACCGTCTCGGTGATCGGCATGTCGACGCCGTACCGGCGGGCCAGATCCAGCACCGACTGGCAGGACTTGACGCCCTCGGCGGTCTGCTTGGTGACCGCGATGGTCTCCTGCAGGGTCATGCCCTTGCCGAGGTTGGTGCCGAAGGTGTGGTTGCGCGACAGCGGCGAGGAGCAGGTCGCCACCAGGTCGCCCAGGCCGGCCAGTCCGGAGAAGGTCAGCGGGTCGGCGCCGAGCGCCATGCCGAGCCGGGTGGTCTCGGCGAGGCCGCGGGTGATGAGCGAGCCCTTGGCGTTGTCGCCGAGGCCCATGCCGTCCGCGATGCCGACGGCCAGGCCGATGACGTTCTTCACGGCCCCGCCCAGTTCGCAACCCACCACGTCCGTGTTGGTGTACGGGCGGAAGTAGGGGGTGTGGCAGGCGGCCTGGAGCCGCTGGGCGACGGCCTCGTCGGTGCAGGCGACCACGGCGGCGGCCGGCATCCGGGCGGCGATCTCCCGGGCCAGGTTCGGGCCGGTGACGACGGCGATCCGGTCCTGGCCGACCTTGGCCACGTCGTCGATGACCTCGCTCATCCGCATCGCGGAGCCGAGTTCGACGCCCTTCATCAGCGACACCAGGACGGTGTCCGGGGCGAGCAGCGGGGCCCATTCGGCGAGGTTGCCGCGCAGGGTCTGCGAGGGGACCGACAGGACGGTGAAGTCGGCGTCCGCGGCGGCCTCGGCCGGGTCCGTGGTGGCCCGCACGCCCTCGGGGAGCTCGACGCCCGGGACGTAGTCGGGATTGGTCCGCGTGGAGTTGATCGCCTCCACGAGCTCCGGGCGGCGCCCCCAGAGGGTCACCTCGCACCCCGCGTCCGCGAGCACCATGCCGAAGGCCGTGCCCCACGAACCGGCGCTCAGAACCGCCGCCTTGACCGGCTTGCTCACGTACCCAGCCCCTCTTCCTGCGCCGACTGCGGCGACCGTGCCGAGCGCACCGACCGCCCCGGTTCCTGCCCGCCCCGCTGCGACTGCGCCTGCGTGCGTCGCCGCTGCTCGATCCGCTCCCGGCGCGGGTCGTAGGGCGTCTCGGGCGCCTTCTCGCCGCGGATCTCCTCCAGCTGGGCGGTGATGGCGGCCATGATGACCTCCGTGGCCTCCTTCAGCAGGTCCGCGGTCATCTCCCGGTCGTAGAACCGCGAGAGGTCGACCGGCGGTCCGGCGAGCACGTGGTGCGTCTTGCGCGGCAGCGGACGCGGCCTCTTCGCGTACGGCGGCAGCAGCTCGTTGCAGCCCCACTGGGCCACCGGGATCACCGGGCACTTCGTCTGCAGGGCGACGCGGGCGGCCCCGGTCTTGCCCGTCATGGGCCAGCCGTCCGGGTCGCGGGTGAGGGTGCCCTCGGGATAGAAGGCGACGCATTCCCCGCGGTTCACGGCGTCGATCGCGGACCGGAAGGCGCTGAGCGCGTCCGTGCTCTCGCGGTAGACGGGAATCTGCCCCGTGCCGCGCATCGCGGCTCCGACGAATCCCTTCTTGAAAAGCCCGCTCTTCGCGAGGAATCGCGGGACGCGCCCGGTGTTGTACTGAAAGTGCGCGTAAGCGAAGGGGTCGATGTGCGAATTGTGGTTCACCGCGGTGATAAATCCACCCTCGGCCGGAATGTGCTCCATTCCGCGCCAGTCCCGCCTGAGCAGTACCACCAGCGGCGGTTTGCAGATCACCGCGGCGAAGCGGTACCAGAAGCCGATTCTGCGGCGGGGCACGCGGACACCTTCCTCTAGGGCCTGAAGCGGCGGCCACGGGGGGCCGCACAAGTGTCGCCCCAGGCCGCCGGTCTGTCGAGAACACCGTACGCCCCGACACGCCGGCCGCCAGATGCCCCGGGTGACAATGACCGCGACAAGAGGAGGACGGAACACCCGTGCAGTGGACGTTGGTCGTACCCCTGAAGCCGCTGGCCCAGGCCAAGAGCAGGCTGGCGGACACCGCCGGCGACGGGCTGCGGCCGGATCTGGCGCTCGCCTTCGCCCTGGACACGGTGGCGGCCGTGCTGGCCTGCCCGGCGGTGCGGGATGTGGCAGTCGTCACGGACGACGCCCGGGCGGGCCGCGAGCTGGCCGCGCTCGGCGCCGCGATCATCGCCGACGAGCCGGGCAGCGGTCTCAACGCCGCACTCGCACACGCGGCGGCGGCCGTGCGCTCCAAACGTCCGGGCAGTGCGGTGGCCGCGCTCAACGCCGATCTGCCGGCGCTGCGCCCGCGGGAATTGTCCCGGGTTCTCCGGGCCGCCGCGGAATTCCCGCGCGCATTTCTGCCGGACGCGGCCGCAATCGGCACGACTTTGCTGGCCGCCGCCCCGGGCCGCGCATTGCACCCGGCCTTCGGCACCGATTCCCGGGCCCGGCACCGGGCGTCCGGCGCCGTGGAACTGTCCCTCGCCGCCGTGGACTCCGTGCGCCAGGACGTGGACACCGGCGACGACCTGCGCAGCGCGCTGGCCCTGGGGGTGGGCCCTCATACGGCCGCGGCCGCCGCGCGGTTGCTGATCCCCGGGCAGTAGGCTGCGGGCATGCAGGCGACCGCGTACACCTACGACCCCGGCAGCCGCAGCGGGCAGGTCCTCCTCGACGACGGCACGCCGGTGCCCTTCGACGCGGCGGCGTTCGACGCGGGCGGCCTGCGGCTGCTGCGCCCGGGGCAGCGGGTGCGGATCGAGGTGGAGGGTCCGCAGGACGCCCCGCGCATCACTCTGGTGACCCTGCAGACCCTCTGAGCACTCGGGCCACTTCCCGAACACGCCGCGGGCCGGACTCCGTCAGGGAGTCCGGCCCGTCGCGTGAGTACCCAGGCGCCCCTACTTCTTGCGGGCGGTGGTCTTCTTGGCGGTGGTCTTGCGCGCCGTCGACTTCTTGGCGGGTGCCTTCTTGGCGGTCGCCTTCTTCGCCGGGGACGACTTCTTGGCGGTGGTCTTCTTGGCCGCGGTGGTCTTGGAGGCCGCCGTCGTGGTCTTCTTGGCGGGCGCCTTCTTCGCCGTGGTCTTCTTCGCGGCCGCCGTCTTCGTGGTGGTGGCCTTCTTGGCGGCCGTCTTGCGCGCCGTGGTGGTCTTCGCCGCACCCGCCGTCTTCTTCGCCGCGGCCTTCTTGCCCGCGGACTTGGCGATGGTGGGGGGCGGGCCGGACAGGCTGCCCTTGGGGGCCTTCTTGACGGCGATGTCGCCCTTCGGGAGCTTCTTCGAGCCGCTGACCAGGTCCTTGAAGCCCTGGCCCGCGCGGAAACGCGGAACGGAGGTCTTCTTGACCCGAACCCGCTCGCCCGTCTGGGGGTTACGGGCGTAGCGGGCCGGACGGTCGACCTTCTCGAAGGAACCGAAGCCGGTGACCGAGACCCGGTCACCCGCGACCACCGCGCGGACGATGGCGTCCAGTACATGGTCGACAGCATCGGCGGCCTGCTGGCGGCCGCCCATCTTGTCGGCAATCGCTTCTACGAGCTGCGCCTTGTTCACGTCTTCCCCTTCGGAGACATCGCCAGAACGAAAGTGTTCAAGCTTTTTCGCACGTTAGGCAGATATATACCGCAAATCAAACACGAAACGGGCTTATCACCCTTGTGCCGCAGCGAGCCCGGCGGTATCGGCGGGTTCAGCGTTCCTCGTCGGGCAGACGCCCCTCGTCGAGGTCCGCGGTGAACCGCTCCAGCCGCCGTGCCGCGTCGGCGAGATCGTGCTTGGCCGCGGCCGTAATGACCAGCAGCTTCCGGGTCAGCGCCATCCGTACGCCCTCCGGGACTTGCAGTGCGCGCACCCTTGCGTGCGCTTCCTTGAGTTGGTCCGCGACTGCCGCATAGAGCTTGAGTTGGCCGTCGTGTTCCATGCACAGATTGTGCCATCTGGGGCGAGTTGTCGCCTGCGCAGGGGACAACTGCCGCCTCAAACGGCCTTCCGGGCACACCCGGAAGGCACGGCCGTACCAGTCGCCTACCCCGACAACCACCGTCATAACGTGGCCAGTTGGCTGCCGACCTGGGGGTGGACGGGGCCGTTCGGGTGCAGAAACGGCCGTACCCCCGATCGGGCTGATCGGGGGTACGGCGGGGGTGTTGCGGTGGCCGAAAGTCGCCTTGTTCAGGTCCGGCGGATCATGCTCCGGATCAGACCGGGAGGGTCCGCGGCTTGAACGACGGGCGCTTCGCCTCGTAGGCGGCGATGTCCGCCTCGTTCTGCAGGGTGATCGAGATGTCGTCGAGGCCGTTCAGCAGCCGCCAGCGGGAGTTCTCGTCCAGCTCGAAGGCGGCGGTGATGCCCTCGGCGCGCACCTCGCGGGCGACCAGGTCGACGGTGATCTCCGCCTGCGGGTCCCTCTCGGTGAGCTCCCACAGCGCGTCCACGGTCTGCTGCTCCAGGACGACCGTGAGCAGGCCGTTCTTGAGCGAGTTGCCGCGGAAGATGTCGGCGAAGCGGGAGGAGATCACGGCCTTGAAGCCGTAGTTCTGCAGCGCCCAGACGGCGTGCTCGCGGGAGGAGCCGGTGCCGAAGTCGGGGCCCGCGACCAGCACGGTCGCGCCCTGCCGCTCGGGCTGGTTGAGCACGAAGGACGCGTCCTTGCGCCAGGCCTCGAACAGCCCGTCCTCGAACCCGTCGCGCGTGACCTTCTTGAGCCAGTGGGCGGGGATGATCTGGTCGGTGTCGACGTTGCTGCGGCGCAGCGGGACGGCCCGGCCGGTGTGGGTGGTGAATGCTTCCATGACTGATCAGACTCCAGCGGGCGTGGGGACGTCGGCGTCGGCCAGGTCGGCCGGGGAGGCCAGGTGGCCCAGGACGGCGGTGGCCGCCGCGACCTGCGGCGACACCAGGTGCGTACGGCCGCCCTTGCCCTGCCGTCCCTCGAAGTTGCGGTTGGAGGTGGACGCGGAGCGCTCCCCCGGGGCCAGCTGGTCGGGGTTCATGCCCAGGCACATCGAGCAGCCCGCGTGCCGCCACTCGGCGCCGGCCTCCTTGAAGACGACGTCCAGGCCCTCCGAGACGGCCTGCAGACCGACCCGCGCGGAGCCGGGCACGACCAGCATCCGTACGCCGTCGGCGACTTTGCGGCCCTTGAGCAGCTCGGCGGCGGCCCGCAGGTCCTCGATGCGGCCGTTGGTGCACGAGCCTACGAAGACGGTGTCCACCTTGATGGAGCGCAGCGGCTGCCCGGCCTCCAACCCCATGTACTCCAGGGCCTTTTCGGCGGCGTGGCGCTCCGACGCGTCTTCGTACGAAGCGGGATCGGGGACGGACGCCGAAAGCGGTGCGCCCTGCCCGGGGTTGGTGCCCCAGGTGACGAACGGGGACAGTTCGGCGGCGTCGATGACGACCTCGGCGTCGAACTCGGCGTCCTCGTCCGTCTTCAGCGTCTTCCAGTACGCGACGGCCGCGTCCCAGTCCTCGCCCTCGGGGGCGTGCGGGCGGCCCTTGAGGTAGGCGAACGTCGTCTCGTCCGGGGCGATCATGCCCGCGCGGGCGCCGGCCTCGATCGACATGTTGCAGATGGTCATCCGGGCCTCCATCGAGAGCTTCTCGATGGCCTCGCCGCGGTACTCCAGGACGTAGCCCTGGCCGCCGCCGGTGCCGATCCGGGCGATGATCGCCAGGATCAGGTCCTTGGCGGTGACGCCCTCGGGCAGTTCGCCGTCGACCGTGATCGCCATGGTCTTGGGGCGGGTCATGGGCAGCGTCTGGGTGGCCAGCACGTGCTCCACCTGGGAGGTGCCGATACCGAAGGCCAGGGCGCCGAAGGCGCCGTGCGTGGAGGTGTGGGAGTCGCCGCAGACGACGGTCATGCCGGGCTGGGTCAGGCCCAGCTGCGGGCCGACGACGTGCACGACGCCCTGCTCGACGTCGCCCAGCGGGTGCAGGCGCACCCCGAACTCGGCGGCGTTCTTGCGCAGCGTCTCCAGCTGGATCCGGGAGACCGGGTCGGCGATGGGCTTGTCGATGTCGAGGGTGGGGGTGTTGTGGTCCTCGGTGGCGATGGTGAGGTCGAGGCGCCGCACGGGGCGGCCGCTCTTGCGGAGACCGTCGAAGGCCTGCGGGCTGGTCACCTCGTGCAGCAGGTGCAGATCGATGAAGAGAAGGTCGGGCTCGCCCTCCGCGCGGCGGACGACATGGTCGTCCCAGACTTTCTCCGCGAGTGTCCTACCCATCGCTGTTCCCTCCGGCCGACGGCCATCCGCCGACCCAACTAGAGATCTTGAGAGGCGGTGCCCGTTCCCCTGATTCCGGGCACACACCACCAGGCCCTTACGTCACGGGCCGTTGTGACTTCGTGATTCCAGGGTGGCGGGTTCCGCGGAAATTTGAACTTGCGTTTCACAGAGTGAGACGCGAGTATCGTTGCATGGACAACAGTAGCGGCGTCGGCGTTCTGGACAAGGCGGCCCTCGTCCTGAGCGCTCTGGAGTCCGGTCCGGCCACCCTCGCGGGCCTGGTCGGCGCCACCGGACTGGCACGACCCACGGCCCACCGCCTGGCCGTGGCCCTGGAACACCACCGCATGGTGGCGCGCGACATGCAGGGCCGTTTCATTCTCGGCCCCCGCCTGGCCGAGCTGGCCGCGGCCGCGGGTGAGGACCGCCTCCTCGCCACCGCGGGACCGGTGCTCACGCATCTGCGGGACGTCACGGGCGAGAGCGCGCAGCTCTACCGCCGCCAGGGCGACATGCGCATCTGCGTCGCCGCGGCGGAGCGGCTGTCCGGCCTGCGGGACACGGTCCCGGTCGGTTCGACGCTCACCATGAAGGCCGGCTCCTCGGCGCAGATCCTGCTGGCCTGGGAGGAGCCGGAGCGGCTGCACCGCGGTCTGCAGGGGGCCCGCTTCACGGCGACGGCCCTGTCGGGCGTACGGCGGCGGGGCTGGGCCCAGTCGATCGGCGAGCGGGAACCGGGCGTGGCGTCGGTGTCCGCGCCGGTGCGGGGGCCGTCGAACCGGGTGGTGGCGGCCGTCTCCGTCTCCGGGCCGATCGAGCGGCTGACGCGGCACCCGGGGCGGATGCACGCGCAGGCCGTGATCGACGCGGCGGGGCGCCTCTCCGAGGCGTTGCGGCGCGGCTGAGCGATGCGGGGGAGGCCGGCCTCAACGCCGCGGCAGGTCTTCCCCCGGCCAGGCGCCGTGGCAGGGAGCGTTTCGTCGTCGGCCGCGGGCCCTCGGTGGTTGATCGCACAGCTCCCCGCGCCCCCTCGTGGCGCACGCGAGAAGGCCCTCCACCGAGGTGGAGGGCCTTTCACTCTGTACCCCCGACCGGATTCGAACCGGCGCTACCGCCTTGAGAGGGCGGCGTGCTAGGCCGCTACACAACGGGGGCGTGGATCCTGCGTTTCCGCAGGTCCGAGCTGGTCTACCTGGACTCGAACCAAGACTAACTGAACCAGAATCAGTCGTGCTGCCAATTACACCATAGACCAATGTGGTTTAGACCAGTCAGTACCCCCGACCGGATTCGAACCGGCGCTACCGCCTTGAGAGGGCGGCGTGCTAGGCCGCTACACAACGGGGGCCCTAGCAGTCCCGAGACGATCGTCCAACTGCCGATCTCCGGAACCAGTACCCCCGACCGGATTCGAACCGGCGCTACTGCCTTGAGAGGGCAGCGTGCTAGGCCGCTACACAACGGGGGCTTTGCAGATGAGCTCTGCGAGCTGGCCTACCTGGACTCGAACCAAGACTAACTGAACCAGAATCAGTCGTGCTGCCAATTACACCATAGGCCACTGGAACGCAAGCCCCTGGGGGGATCGTGTTCTAGCTTTGCGCTCTGGGGCTCCGGCCTTCCGGCCCGCTCCCCGCGGCGCAGGAAGAACATTACCCGAAGGTGGACGGGGCTCCAAAACGAGTATCCGCGCCGAGCAGAGACGGCAGTTCGGCGAGGGAGGCGATGCGGTGCGGGCCGGTGGGCGGTTCGATCGTGGCGTACAGGCCCCCGCGGTCGATCCACACCGACAGCAGCCCGGCGTCGGCGGCGCCCCGCCCGTCGATCTCCGGGTGGTCGCCGACGTAGGCGACCTGGTGCGGTGGCAGGCCGAGGGACTCGCAGGCGGCGAGGAACGCGCCGGCGTCCGGTTTGGAGACGCCCAGTTCCGCCGCGCACAGGATGGTCTCGAAGCGGTCGTGGACGCCGAGGGCGCGCAGCTTGCGGTCCTGGACGTGCAGGCTGGAGTTGGAGAGCACGGCGTGCCGGTGGCTGGCGGCGAGGGCGTCGAGGACGGGCAGGACGTCCGGGAAGAGGGTCCAGGCCGCCTCGTAGTGGGCGATGTACCGCTGGAACCACGCGTCGGCCTCGGCGTCGGTGAGCCGCCGGTCCAGGAACACCCGCACCCGGTCGCGGCGCTGGCCTTCGAAGGTGGCCTCGCCGGCCGAGAAGCGGGCCCACTGCCGCTCGGTGACCTCCCGCCAGCGGGCGAGGGCCCGGTCGACGCTCTCGTCGTCGTCGACCAGGCCCTCCGCCGTCAGGTGGGCGTGCATGCCGAGGCGGTCGGCGGTGGTGTAGTCGAACAGGGTGTCGTCGACGTCCCAGACCACGGCGCGAATGCTCATGGCCGGACCGTACCCACCACGCCCGGTTCTCAGCCCACGTGGAAGTCGGTGCGGCAGCTCGCGGGTGGTGCGGTTCTCGCGGAGCAGGAAGCCGTCGGCGCGGCGGGCCGGACCGCGGTCGGCCGGGACCGCGATCCTGCGGTCGGCGGCGCGGTCCAGGGCGCCGGCGGTGCCGCCGCAGGTCCAGTGGAGCGGGTGACGGCCGGGCGGGCACGGCGAGGGCGGCACCCGGACCGGACGCCGCCCTCGGGGCCACCGTGCCGTTACCCGGCCAGCTTCGCCAGCGCCGCGTCGATCCGGGCGAGGGTCTTCTCCTTGCCCAGGACCTCCAGGGACTCGAACAGGGGCAGGCCGACCGTGCGGCCGGTGACGGCGACCCGGACCGGGGCCTGGGCCTTGCCGAGCTTGAGGCCGTGGGCCTCACCGGCGGCCAGGACGGCCTCCTTGAGCGACTCGGCGGAGGTCCAGTCGGCCGCCTCCAGCTTCTCGCGGGCCGTGCGCAGCAGGGCGTCCGAGCCCTCCTTCATGGCCTTGTTCCAGGACGCCTCGTCCTGGACCGGCTCCGGCAGGAACAGGAAGTCGACGTTGTCGGTGATCTCCGACAGCACCTTCAGCCGGGTCTGCGCGTGCGGCGCGACGGCCTGCCACTTCGCCTCGTCGAAGGCCTCCGGGGCCCAGGGGGCGAACGGCGCCTGCAGCCACGGGCGGCAGCGCTCGGTGAAGTCCTTCACGTCCAGCATGCGGATGTGGTCGCCGTTGATGGCCTCGCACTTCTTCAGGTCGAAGCGGGCCGGGTTCGGGTTCACGTCGGAGACGTCGAACGCGGCGATCATCTCGTCGATCGTGAAGACGTCCTGGTCGGCCGAGAGGGACCAGCCGAGCAGGGAGAGGTAGTTGAGCAGGCCCTCGGGCAGGAAGCCGCGCTCCCGGTAGAGGTTCAGGCTGGACTGCGGGTCGCGCTTGGAGAGCTTCTTGTTGCCCTCGCCCATGACGTACGGCAGGTGGCCGAACTGCGGGATGCCCTGGGCGATGCCCAGCTCGATCAGCGCCTTGTACAGGGCGATCTGCCGGGGGGTGGAGGAGAGCAGGTCCTCGCCGCGCAGGACGTGGGTGATCTCCATCAGGGCGTCGTCGACCGGGTTGACCAGCGTGTACAGCGGGGCGCCGTTGGCGCGGACGATGCCGTAGTCCGGGACGTTCTCCGGGGTGAAGGTCAGCTCGCCGCGGACCAGGTCGGTGAAGGTGATCGTCTCGTCGGGCATCCGGAAGCGGACGATCGGCTCACGGCCCTGGGCCTGGTACTCCTCGACCTGCGCGGCGGTCAGCTCGCGGCAGTGGCCGTCGTAGCCGGAGGGCCTGCCGGCGGCGCGGGCGGCCTCGCGGCGGGTGTCCAGCTCATCCTGGGAGCAGTAGCAGTGGTAGGCGTGGCCGGCGTCGAGCAGCTTGGCGGCGACGTCCTTGTACAGGTCCATGCGCTGCGACTGGCGGTACGGCGCGTGCGGGCCGCCGACCTCGGGGCCCTCGTCCCAGTCGAAGCCCAGCCAGCGCATCGAGTCGAGCAGCTGGGTGTACGACTCCTCGGAGTCGCGGGCCGCGTCGGTGTCCTCGATGCGGAAGACCAGGGTGCCCTGGTGGTGCTTGGCGAACGCCCAGTTGAACAGGGCGGTGCGCACCAGGCCGACGTGGGGGTTACCGGTGGGCGAGGGGCAGAAACGGACACGGACTGCTGGGGCGGATGCGCTAGCCACGCTTGACAACCTTGTTGGTGAGAGTGCCGATGCCTTCGATGGTGACGGCGACCTCGTCGCCGACGTTCAGGGGGCCGACCCCAGCCGGGGTGCCCGTGAGGATCACGTCGCCGGGGAGCAGCGTCATGGCCTCGGAGATGTTGACGATCAGGTCCTCGACCGAGTGGATCATCTCGCTGGTGCGGCCGAGCTGGCGCTGCTGCCCGTTCACCGTGAGCTGGATGGTCAGGTCGGAGGGGTCCAGGTCGGTCTCCACCCAGGGGCCGAGCGGGCAGGCGGTGTCGAAGCCCTTGGCGCGGGCCCACTGCTTCTCGCGCTTCTGCACGTCGCGGGCGGTGATGTCGTTGGCGCAGGTGTAGCCGAAGATCACGTCCTTGACGCGCTCGCGCGGGACCTCGCGGCACATCCGGCCGATGACCACGGCCAGCTCGGCCTCGTGGTGCACCTCCTCGGAGAAGGAGGGGTACCGGATCTCGTCGCCGGGGCCGATGACCGAGGTGGACGGCTTGAAGAAGGCGAAGGGGGCCTCGGGCACCTCGTTGCCCAGCTCGCGCGCGTGCTCCGCGTAGTTGCGGCCGAAGGCCACGACCTTGTTGGGGAGCACCGGCGGCAGCAGCCTCACCTTGCCGACCGGCACCTTCGTGCCGGAGAGCTCGAAGTCCGCGAACGGGATGCCCTTGATGATGTCCAGGACGAGCTCGTCCTGCTTCTCGCCCTCGATGGCGCCGAAGGCGACGTTCCCGTCGATGGAGAACCTGGCGATGCGCACGGGATGCTTGGCCCCTTGACTGAAGCGGCTGGAGTCTGACGCTCCAGGCTAACGCGGGGAGGGGTCCCCGCCGCGCGCACGGACGAGGGGCGTCCCCGCCGCCGGGGGCGCCCCTCGCAGTTCGTCGCCGCCGCGGTGAGCATCCCGCGGCCGGCACGCGTATGTCCTGGTGTCACTCCGCGGCCGCGGCGGCCGCGACGGGAACCTCCATGAGGACGGTGCGCTTGGGGTTGGCGGTCTGGGTGGGCAGTTCGACGCGGTGCTCCGGCTGTTCCGGCGTCTGCAGTTCGTCGGCGTCGTCGAGGTGCGCCAGCGTCGTGCGTCGCGGGTTGGCGATCTTGTGGAACATCGTCGTCGTCTTCACTGTTTACTCGACCCTGTCCTGTGACGGGCGCCGCGGGGGTGTAAGAACCCCCGGCCGGGCGCGGGTTGTCGGTTTTGCCATCTCTGTAAAGCGTCAGGCTAAACATCGGATTCCCGGCCCGGGCCGCGGAAAGGTCATGATCAGCATGTGAGTTTTCTCACGAATCAGGGGGCGAATCGGTCATTCCGGACCCTGGTTCCAGTGCGACGAAGCGGACATTGGGTCTGTGAAGCCATCATTCCGCTCCTGATCATGGCGACTGGGACACCTGTGACCGCTCGGCGACTCGCGGGCATATGACCGAAATAGCCGAACTCGCTTTCTACGACCGGTGATCCGGCCTTCACGTGGTGTCACCTATGTCACGGCCTGGCCTACGAACCTTGTTGGAGATCCCGTGCTGTGCTGGAATGCCACGGACCGCCGCGGGATCGAGCCGGCGCACAGGGGGCGCACAGACGCGCCGAGTGGCGGTGAGAAGGGGGAACCAGCGCCGGTCACCCACGACCACCACGGGGGCGTACTCAGGGCGTCCCCAGAACGCCGACACCGTGCCCCGCCGTTCATCCGACGGGGTGCCTGGTCCAGAGGTTGCGACGCTAGTGCAGGGACGTTTCAAGAGGGATGGCAACGCTTCGGCGGAGCCGGAGCCGCACGGCGGGACTGGCCCCATGAATGGCGGCCCCTCGCCCCAGCACGCCCAGAACCCGGGCCCGGCCGGTGACGGCGGTGACCGCTCCGGGCGCCCCGGTGCGTCGGCCCCCTCGGGGCCCGCGGGTCCGGCCCCGGCCCTGAAGCCGCCGACCGGGCCGACCGGCCCCGGTCCGCGAATAGCCCTGCGCAACTGGCGCATCTCCACCCGCCTGGTGTCGCTGCTCGCGCTCCCGGTGGTCGCGGCCACCTCGCTGGGCGCGCTGCGTATCAACCAGTCCATGGACGACATCCAGCAGCTGGACAACATGAAGCTGCTGACGGACATGACCAAGCAGGCCACCGAGCTGTCGGCCGCCCTCCAGGAGGAGCGCGACCAGTCGGCGGGCCCGCTCGCGCACGGCGGCAAGCCCACCGACTTCACGGTCAAGGGCCTGCGGGAGAAGACCGACCGGGCGCGCAAGAACTTCCTCGACTCGTCCGAGGAGATCGACAGCGCGAGCAAGGACGGCAACCTCAAGGGCGTCCGCGAGTACCTCATCCAGCTCGCCGGCGAGCTCGGCGACCTGGAACAGATCCGCAAGAACGCCTACGCCTCCGAGGGCAACTCCACGCAGACGATCGAGGCGTACCACCGCCTGATCGAGAACCTGATCGACCTCTCCCAGGACATGGCCGAGGCGACCAGCAACCCGGGCATGATCCAGCGCACCCGTGCGCTGGCGGCGTTCTCCTCCGCCAAGGAGTACTCCTCGATCCAGCGCGCGGCCCTCGCCGCGGCGCTGCCCGCCAGCAACGACACGACCGGCAAGCTCTCTCCCAACGACCGGCTGTACGCCCAGTCGGCCCTGGAGAGCCAGAAGTCCGAGATCCGCAGCTTCAAGAGCATCTACGGCGAGGAAGCCGCCGCCGAGCTGCTCAAGCCGATCGAGGACGGCGGCAACTCCACGATCAAGGCCACCGACACCTACGCGGGCCGTGCCCTGATCTCCGCGAGCGGCCTCGCCCAGCAGGACAAGCGGTCCTACCGCGACTGGCTGGACGACAGCTCCACCAAGATCCAGCAGATGAAGAACATCGAGCACACCCTGCTCGAGGAGATGGAACAGAAGGCCCGCGAGCTGCGCAGCGCCACCGAGCGCGACGCGATCATCTCCGGTGCGCTGATCCTGATCGTGCTCGGTGTCTCGCTGGTCGGCGCCTTCGTGGTGGCCCGGTCCATGATCCGCTCGCTGCGCCGCCTGGAGGAGACCGCGACCAGGGTCGCCTCCGACCGTCTGCCCGAGCTGGTCAAGCAGCTGTCCGAGTCCGACCCGCAGGACGTCGACACGTCCGTGGAGTCGGTCGGTGTGCACTCCCGGGACGAGATCGGCCGGGTGGCCGCGGCCTTCGACGACGTGCACCGCGAGGCGGTCCGCCTCGCCGCCGAGCAGGCCCTGCTGCGGGGCAACGTCAACGCGATGTTCACCAACCTCTCGCGCCGCTCCCAGGGCCTCATCCAGCGTCAGCTGTCGCTGATCTCCGAGCTGGAGTCCCGCGAGGCCGACCCGGACCAGCTGTCCTCGCTGTTCAAGCTCGACCACCTCGCCACGCGCATGCGCCGTAACGGCGAGAACCTCCTCGTCCTCGCCGGTGAGGAGCCCGGCCGGCGCTGGACCCGCCCGGTCCCGCTGGTCGACGTGCTCCGCGCCGCCGCGTCCGAGGTGGAGCAGTACGAGCGCATCGAGCTCGCCGCGGTGCCGACGACCGAGGTCGCCGGCCGCGTGGTCAACGACCTCGTGCACCTGCTCGCCGAGCTGCTGGAGAACGCGACCTCGTTCTCCTCGCCGCAGACCAAGGTCAAGGTCACCGGTCACGCCCTGCCCGACGGCCGGGTGCTGATCGAGATCCACGACACCGGTATCGGCCTGTCCCCCGAGGACCTCGCGGCGATCAACGAGCGGCTCGCCTCTCCCCCGACGGTGGACGTCTCCGTCTCCCGCCGCATGGGTCTGTTCGTGGTCGGCCGGCTCTCCCAGCGGCACGGCATCCGCATCCAGCTCCGCCCGTCCGACTCCGGTGGCACGACCGCGCTGGTCATGCTGCCCGTGGACGTCGCCCAGGGCGGCAAGAAGCCCCAGCCCAAGCAGGGCGGCCAGCCGCCGGTCGGCGGTGGCGGTCCGGCCGCCGCGCAGGCCGCGGCCGGTGCGGCGGCGGCCCGGCGGGCCGCCGGTGCCGGCCAGAACGGCGGCGCGCTCGGTGCCGGTGCCCCCGGCGGCGGTGCCTTCGGTGGCGGCGCGTCCGGCGGTGGCCGGCTCGGTGCCGGCCAGGGTCCGCGGGCCGCGCTGCCCGGACGCGACGGCGACGGCGGCCGTCCGGCCGGTCAGGGCGGAGCGCGCGGGCCGCAGGGCCCGGGCAACTCGATGTTCGAGCAGGGCCCGCCCCCGCAGGGCCGTCCCGCTCCGGCCGGTGCCGGTGCCGGGTTCGGCCAGGCGCCGGGTGCCCCGCAGGGCCTGCAGGCCGCGGGCACCGGCGGACCGCAGGACGCCTTCGGCGGCGGCCGGGGCCGTCCGCAGCAGGGCGGCAACGCCGAGCAGGGCAAGGGCCGTCGGCCGCAGCTGCCGCCGCGCGGCGGCCCGCGGGCCGAGCTGCCCGGTGGCGGCGACCCGCAGCCGCGCGTGCCGAGCTGGAGCGACGAGAACGCCCAGCCGCAGGTGCCGCGCGCCTCGCTGGACACCCCGCGCGGCCACGAGGAGCCGGACGTCTCCCGGACGTCGGCCCTGCCGCGCGTCGACGACCGCCAGGGACCCGGCTCGACGGCGGAGATGCCGGCCGTGCCGCGCGACGACGAGCGTCAGGGCCCGGCCGACTTCGGCGGCCCGCAGCATCGCGAGCAGTACGACCAGGGCTCGGGCCAGTTCGTCCGGCCGGACGTCTTCGGCGCCCCGGGCGGCCACCGTGCCCCGTCCCCCGGGACGGGCCAGTACCCGGCGCAGCAGGCCCCGCAGGCGTACGACAACGGCTCCACGGGCCAGTACCCGGCGCAGCAGGCCCCGCAGGCGTACGACAACGGCTCCACGGGTCAGTACCCGGCGCCCCGTCAGGACGCGACCGGTCAGTACCCGGCGCAGCGGCAGGACAACGGCTCCGGCCGGCCCCCGCTGCCCGGTCCGGCCACGCCGGCCGACCCGGCGGGCACCGGCCAGTTCGAGCGGCCGCAGGTCAACGGCGGCCGGGGCGGCTCCGACTTCGGTGCCCCGCGCCCGCCCGCGCCGCAGCCGCGGCCCGCCCGGCAGGAGCCCGAGGCGCTGCCGCCGGCGACCGGCCCGGGCGATGGGCGCACCCCGCTGTACGACACGCTGGAGACCAACTGGTTCCACGGGCAGCAGGAGCAGCAGCAGCCGCAGACCAACGGCTCGGCTCCGGCCGCCCCCCAGCAGCCGCAGGGCTCCACCGGCCCGCAGCGGTCCGCCTCCGCCGGCTGGCGCACCTCGCCCAACGACGACCTCGTCCGCCAGGCCGAGCGCGTCCGCCAGCCCGCCGCGGGCGGGATCACCACCTCCGGCCTGCCTCGCCGGGTGCCCCGGGCCAACCTCGTCCCGGGCACGGCTCAGCAGCAACCGCACCAGAGCGGTCCGCAGGTCTCGCGCGCGCCCGATGACGTGCGCGGCCGGCTGACCAATCTCCGTCGGGGTATCGCACAGGGTCGTCAGGCCGGTTCCACCCAGACCGGCAGCTTCCCACGGCCCACTCACCAGCAGGAGCGTTAGTTGAGTCCGATGAGCCAGGCGGCACAGAACCTGAACTGGTTGATCACCAACTTCGTGGACAACACCCCCGGGGTGTCCCACACCGTCGTCGTGTCCGCCGACGGCCTCCTCCTGGCGATGTCGGAGGGCTTCCCGCGCGACCGCGCGGACCAGCTCGCGGCCGTCGCCTCGGGTCTGACGTCCCTGACGGCAGGCGCCTCGCGCATCTTCGAGGGCGGCGAGGTGGCGCAGACGGTCGTGGAGATGGAGCGGGGATTCCTCTTCCTCATGTCCGTCTCGGACGGCTCGTCCCTGGCCGTCCTCGCGCACCCGGAGTGCGACATCGGCCTCGTCGGCTACGAGATGGCGCTCCTGGTCGACCGCGCGGGCGCGGTCCTCACCCCGGACCTGCGAGCCGAGCTCCAAGGCAGTCTGCTCCACTGATCAGCCCTGGCACCACCCGTCTCACCGCATCACCGTCCGGCCGCCACACACCCCACACAGGCCCCGTCAGACGGCTTGATCCGACCGACTTGCTGTCCCGCCCGGAGGACCCATGACCCCGCCCACCGCCTCTCATGATCCGTACGCGGAGCCGTACGAGGACGAGGGCGACCAGCCGCTGGTACGGCCGTACGCCATGACCGGCGGCCGGACCCGGCCGCGCTATCAGCTCGCCATCGAGGCACTGATCAGTACGACCGCGGACCCCGCCGCGCTCATGGGCCTGCTCCCGGAGCACCAGCGGATCTGCCACCTGTGCCGTGAGGTCAAGTCGGTGGCCGAGGTCTCCGCCCTGCTCAACATGCCGCTGGGTGTGGCGCGCATCCTGGTCGCGGACCTCGCGGAGGCCGGTCTCGTCGCGATCCACCAGCCGGGCGGCGACGAGACCACCGGCGCCCCGGACGTGACACTGCTCGAAAGGGTGCTCAGTGGACTTCGCAAGCTCTGACGCGGGTCGTTCCACCACGTCCGCGAAGATCGTGGTGGCGGGCGGCTTCGGCGTGGGCAAGACCACGTTCGTCGGCGCCGTCTCGGAGATCAATCCGCTGCGCACCGAGGCCGTCATGACGTCCGCTTCGGCCGGCATCGACGACCTCACCCACACCGGGGACAAGACCACCACCACGGTGGCCATGGACTTCGGCCGTATCACGCTGGACCAGGACCTGATCCTGTACCTGTTCGGTACGCCCGGTCAGGACCGCTTC
This sequence comes from Streptomyces sp. NPDC044921, assembly GCF_056432865.1. NCBI lineage: Bacteria > Bacillati > Actinomycetota > Actinomycetes > Kitasatosporales > Streptomycetaceae > Streptomyces > Streptomyces sp. NPDC044921. The sequence continues at coordinate 334,130 of NZ_JBWKIF010000003.1, read as the reverse complement.
TGGTTCATGTGGGACGACCTGGTGCGCGGCGCCATCGGCGCGGTGGTGCTCGTGGACACCCGGCGCCTGGCGGACTGCTTCCCGGCGGTGGACTACTTCGAGAACAGCGGCCTGCCGTTCGTCATCGCCCTCAACGGCTTCGACGGCCAGCAGCCCTACACCCCGGACGAGGTCCGGGAAGCCCTCCAGATCGGTCCGGACACCCCGATCATCACCACCGACGCCCGGCACCGGGCCGATGCGAAGAGTGCCCTGATCACGCTGGTCGAGCACGCGTTGATGGCCCGGCTGAGGTAGCACCCAATTCTGAAGCGCCATACGGCAGTTGTCGTAGATACTCCGGAGCCGACTGTGTCCTTTGACACGGTCGGCCGGGGTGTTCATAACGTTTCGGCAGAGAACTGGGGTGGTACGGCCACGCGTCGCGCACATCCGGTCTCGCTGCGCGCACAATCGCCCCGCCTTTTGGCGGGGCTCGCTCTTTATGACCGTTTTATCTGGGGCTTACACCCCCCTGAATCCCTGCCCTCGACTGTTTGGAAGAGCGCAGGTCGTCGTGCTGGAATGCCTGAACTGCCCAATAGTCAATGACGTACTCCTCCGACGAGAACGTGATTGGGCTCTGAGACACTGCGGCACATGGTTGGTGCCGACCGCCGAGAGGTTGTTGGTCGAGTGAGGCGAAGCAAGAACAGTCCCGAGCCGTCGGCCCGGGGCAACTTCACCCCGCCGCCGCGCACAGCGGCGCCCGCCCCCGTGCCCGGTTCGGAGCCGACGGCAGCGCCCGACCGGAGCGGTGGCCGTCTCTCCCCGCGCAACTGGCGCGTGGCGACCCGGCTCAACGCGATCCTGCTGATACCCGTGCTGGTCGGCCTCGTCATGGGCGGCTTCCAGGTGAAGAGCTCGATCGACACCTGGCAGGAGGCCGAGGACGCCGAGAACACCGCGCGCCTGGTCCGCGCCTCGCTGCTCTACGCCAACGCCCTCTACAACGAGCGTGACGCCTCGGCGGCGCCCCTGCTGAAGGGCAGCGCCCAGACCGCCCAGGACAAGGCGACCGTCACCGAGGTCCGCAAGGCCACCGACGAGGCCGCCGACGCCTTCGACGCCGCAGCCCAGAACATGCCGGCCAAGCCGGGCCTGGAGCGCCGGCTGAAGCTGTTCCGCGAGGCCGAGCCGAAGCTGCAGACCCTGCGCCAGGTCGCCTACACCTCCAAGTTGAAGGGCGTCCAGACCGAAGAGGGCTACGTCGAGGTGGCCCACCCGCTGACCGAGTTCGCCAACGAGCTCGGTCTCGGCACGGGCAACATCACCAGCTACGGCCGGACCGTGTACGCCATCGAGCTCACCAAGGCGGCCCTGTCGCTGCAGCGCTCGATCGGCATGCACATCCTGATCAAGCCGGGCCCCGACGACGGCAACCTGGCCAGCCAGCGCGTCGCCCTGTCGTCCTACGCCTACCTCGAGCGCATCGCCGTGCAGGAGTACATCGGCGGTGGCACCGAGCAGGACGCGGCCAAGCTCAAGGAGGCCGAGGCCAAGCTCAAGGCCGACGGCGCCGCGATGGCCCGCGAGGCCAAGGCCAAGAACCCGGACTACGTCGCCCCGCCGGCCAACCCGACGACGATGATCTCGGCCGTCGCGACGCTGCAGAGCACGGACCCGAGCGCCCGCGCCGCCCTCGCCGAGCGGGGCATCACCGCCGAGAACTGGTGGGCGGTCAACACGCTCAAGTTCAACGCCTACGAGAAGATCGAGGCGGACCTGGCCGACAAGGCCGTGAGCGAGGCCGCGGACATCGCCTCCGACGCCCAGCGCGACGCCTACATCACCGGTGCCGCCGTCGTGGTCGCCCTGCTCCTGGCCTTCATCCTGGCCGGTGCGGTCGCCCGCCAGATGAGCCGCTCGATGCGCCAGCTGCGCAACGCCGCCTTCGGCATCGCCGAGCAGCGCCTGCCGATGCTGGTCGACCAGCTCTCGCGCACCGACCCGGGCCGCGTCGACACCCGCGTCCAGGCCATCCCGATCACCACCACGGACGAGATCGGCGAGGTCGCCCGCGCCTTCGACCAGGTCCACCGCGAGGCCGTCCGGCTCGCCGCCGAACAGGCCCTGCTGCGGGGCAACATCAACGCGATCTTCACCAACCTCTCGCGCCGCAACCAGTCGCTGATCGAGGGCCAGCTGACCCTGATCACCGACCTGGAGAACAACGAGGCCGACCCGGACCAGCTGGAGAACCTCTTCAAGCTGGACCACCTGGCGACCCGTATGCGCCGCAACGGCGAGAACCTCCTCGTCCTCGCCGGCGAGGAGCCCGGCCGCCGCTGGGACCAGCCGGTGCCGCTGGTCGACGTGCTGCGCGCCGCCTCCTCGGAGGTGGAGCAGTACGAGCGCATCGAGCTGTCGGGCGTGCCGGAGGCCGAGATCCACGGCCGGGCCGTGACCGACCTCGTGCACCTGCTCGCCGAGCTGCTGGAGAACGCCACGACGTTCTCCTCCCCGCAGACCAAGGTCCGTGTCACCGCGACCCGTCTCCCCGACGGCCGCGTGATGATCGAGATCCACGACAAGGGCATCGGCCTGACCGCCGAGGACTTCGCGGACATCAACCACAAGCTGGCCAACCCGCCGACCGTCGACGCCGCGATCTCGCAGCGCATGGGCCTGTTCGTGGTCGGCCGGCTGTCCGACCGGCACGGCATCCGCGTCCAGCTGCGCCCCTCGGGCGAGCAGGCGGGCACCACCTCGCTGGTCATGCTGCCCGACGCGATCACCCACGGCGGTGGCGGCGAACAGCACGTGGACCGCGACGAGTTCACCGTCTCGCAGATCATCCCGGAGCAGAACTTCGGCGGCGAGAACTTCGGCCAGCCCCTGCGCACGGCCGCGGAGCTCGGCTTCGACGACAGCCGCTACGCGGACGTCCCCGACGACATACGCGAGCTGGACCCCGTCGGCCGCTCCCTGATGCGCGAGGAGCGCCGGGCGGCCCTGGAGGCCCAGTCCCAGGGCGAGCAGCCCGCCCTGCCCGGCCGGAACGCCCAGGAGCAGGCCGAGGCGCCCGCGTACCAGGAGGAGTTCGACGGGCAGCAGGGCTACGGGCAGAACTACGACACCGGCCAGACCGGCTACCCGGAGCAGCAGCCCTCCTACGACGCCCCGCAGGCGTACGAGGAGCAGCAGCAGGCGGCGTACGAGGAGCAGCGGCACACCGCCTACGAGGAGCCGCAGCGCCAGGCGTACGACGAGCAGTACTACGCGCCGAACGGCGGCCTGCCGCAGAACGACACCTTCTCACCGAACGGCGGCTACCCGGATCCCGCCTATGCGGAGCCGGCCCAGGAGGAGACCGCGGGGCAGGGCGCGGGCGTGCCCGACAGCTTCCCGGCGTTCGAGCAGCGGCGCTACCAGGATGACTGGCCGCAGCAGGACGGCTACCAGAACGGCTACCCGAACCAGTACCCTTCTCAGGCCCAGGAAACGGAATCTGCGCAGGCCGCTGACGCGGGTGAGCAGGACCGCGTAGGCTTCGACCGTCCGGGACCGGCCCCCTCCGCCGCCCACGCGTTGACCGACGCCGGGCTTCCCCGCCGCGGAGCCACCGCTGGCGGTGCGAACGGCTCGGGTGGCGCACGGCACGGGAGCCAGGAGCCGCCGGCCTCCGCGCAGGAGAGCAACGGCGACGGCGACTGGCGCTCTGCCAACGACGAGCGGTGGCAGCAGGCCTCGCAGCTCCGGAAGCCCAAGGCGGGCGGGGTCACCTCCTCCGGCCTGCCGAGGCGGGTCCCCAAGGCCAACCTGATCGAGGGGTCCGCCGAGAGCACTCCCCAGGGAGGCCCACAGGTCTCCCGCGCCCCGGAGGACGTCCGGGGCAGGCTGAGCAACCTGCGCCGGGGCGTCCAACGCGGACGCAGCGCAGGCAGTGAAACGAACGGCCAGGGCTTCGGTCCTGACAGCACCTACAACCAGGAGCGTTAGTGTGAGCCCGATGAGCCAGGCGGCACAGAACCTGAACTGGTTGATCACCAACTTCGTGGACAACACCCCGGGGGTGTCCCACACGGTGGTGGTCTCCGCCGACGGACTCCTTCTGGCGATGTCCGAAGGCTTCCCCCGCGACCGCGCCGACCAGCTCGCGGCCGTCGCCTCCGGTCTGACGTCTCTGACGGCAGGCGCCTCCCGGATCTTCGAGGGTGGCAGCGTGAACCAGACGGTCGTGGAGATGGAGCGGGGATTCCTCTTCATCATGTCCATCTCCGACGGATCGTCGCTCGCGGTGCTCGCCCACCCCGAGGCGGACATCGGCCTCATCGGGTACGAGATGGCCCTGCTGGTGGACCGGGCGGGTACGGTCCTGACCCCGGACCTTCGTGCGGAGCTCCAGGGGAGCCTGCTCAACTAATCGACGGACGGTGCGTTTTGGCGTCCCGTGGCCGTAAGGTTTCGGGACGCGGCTCCACAGCGATGGGTGCCAGGCACAGTCGGAGGAGGAGAAAGTGGCAACACCCCCAGGCGGTTCGTCGGGCAACTGGTCGTACGGCCCTGCCCAGGGTCAGGGCGACGGTGGTCAGAACCCGAACCGTTACAACTTCCCCTCCGCACCCAGCCACCGGCAGCCGTACGCGCCACAGGGCCCCGGCCCGTCGCCGTACGACCAGCCGCAGGCTCCGCGCATCCAGCCCGTGCAGCCGCAGCGCCGCACCCCCGAGCCGGCGCCCGGTGGGGCGTCGAACCAGCACAATCCGCTGGTGCGCCCGTACGCCATGACCGGCGGCCGGACGCGCCCGCGCTACCAGCTCGCCATCGAGGCGCTGGTGCACACCACCGCGCAGCCGCACCAGATGCAGGGCCAGCTGCCCGAGCATCAGCGGATCTGCAACCTCTGCCGGGAAATCAAGTCGGTCGCCGAGATCTCGGCGCTCCTCACGATCCCTCTCGGCGTGGCCAGGATCCTCGTCGCCGACTTGGCGGAGGCGGGACTGGTCGCCATCCATCAGCCCGGCGGCGACGAGAACGCCGGCGGCCAGCCAGACGTGACACTGCTCGAAAGGGTGCTCAGTGGACTTCGCAAGCTCTAGCGGAGGGCCTTCCCGCTCCACCACGTCCGCGAAGATCGTGGTGGCTGGCGGCTTCGGCGTGGGCAAGACCACGTTCGTCGGCGCCGTCTCGGAGATCAATCCGCTGCGCACCGAGGCCGTCATGACGTCCGCTTCGGCCGGCATCGACGACCTCACCCACACCGGGGACAAGACCACCACCACGGTGGCCATGGACTTCGGCCGTATCACGCTGGACCAGGACCTGATCCTGTACCTGTTCGGTACGCCCGGTCAGGACCGCTTCTGGTTCATGTGGGACGACCTGGTGCGCGGCGCCATCGGCGCGATCGTGCTGGTCGACACGAGGAGGCTCGCCGACTGCTTCCCCGCCGTCGACTACTTCGAGAACAGCGGCCTGCCGTTCGTCATCGCCCTCAACGGCTTCGACGGCCAGCAGCCCTACACCCCGGACGAGGTCCGGGAAGCCCTCCAGATCGGACCGGACACCCCGATCATCACGACGGACGCGCGGCATCGGGCCGACGCGAAGTCCGCGCTGATCACGCTGGTCGAGCATGCGCTGATGGCTCGGCTGCGGTAGTTCTCCTGCTGCGGGACAGCCCCTGGCGGCCTCCGGGCCGCCAGGGGCTGTCGCGTCGCCGGGTGCGGGTTCGTGGGGGGCTGATCGCGCAGTTCCCCGCGCCCGCAAGAACAAGAAGGCCCCTCCGTGAGGGGCCTTCTGTCAGGTGCTGGGGTCAGCGCCAGCTGTGCGGGGCGCGGAAGCCGGGCTCTCGTTCCAGGCGGCGCCAGCCGGCCTTGACGCGGCCTCGGTGGGCCGGGGCGGGGTCCGTGGGGCGGGCGGCGGCGCGGGCCAGGAGGAGGGCCGTGATGGCGGCGACCTCCTCGGGCTCGGCGTGGCCCTTCTCGACGCGGATGTCAGGCGTGTCCATGGGTGTCAGTCTCCGTGGCTGGGGTGTCCGCCGGGTTACTGCGGCGGGTTGCCGTGCTTGCGGGACGGCAGGTCCGCGTGCTTGGTCTGGAGCATGGCGAGGGACCTGATCAGTACCTCGCGGGTCTCGGCGGGGTCGATGACGTCGTCGACCAGACCGCGCTCGGCCGCGTAGTAGGGGTGCATGAGCTCGGACTTGTACTCCTTGACCATGCGCGCGCGCATGGCCTCGGGGTCCTCGGCGTCGGCGATCTGGCGGCGGAAGATGACGTTGGCGGCGCCCTCCGCGCCCATGACCGCGATCTCGTTGGTGGGCCAGGCGTAGGTGAGGTCGGCACCGATGGACTGGCTGTCCATGACGATGTACGCACCTCCGTAGGCCTTGCGCAGGATCAGCGAGATCCTCGGCACGGTCGCGTTGCAGTAGGCGTACAGCAGCTTCGCGCCGTGGCGGATGATGCCACCGTGCTCCTGGTCGACGCCGGGGAGGAAGCCGGGGACGTCCAGAAGGGTGATGATCGGGATGTTGAAGGCGTCGCACATCTGGACGAAGCGCGCGGCCTTCTCGGAGGCCTCGATGTCCAGGACGCCCGCCAGCACCTGCGGCTGGTTGGCGATGACGCCGACGACCTGGCCGTCCATCCGGCCCAGGGCGCAGATGATGTTGCGGGCCCAGCGCTCGTGGACCTCCAGGTAGTCGCCGTCGTCGACGATCTCCTCGATGACCTTGGTCATGTCGTAGGGCCGGTTGCCGTCCGCCGGGACCAGGTCCAGCAGGACGTCCGAGCGGCGGTCGGCGGGGTCGGTGGCCTCGGCGCGGGGCGGGTTCTCGCGGTTGTTCTGCGGCAGCAGCGACAGGAGGTAGCGGACCTCCGCGATGCAGGTCTCCTCGTCGTCGTAGGCGAAGTGGCAGACACCGCTCGTCTCGGCGTGCACGTCGGCGCCGCCGAGGCCGTTCTGGGTGATCTCCTCGCCGGTGACCGCCTTGACCACGTCCGGGCCGGTGATGAACATCTGCGAGGTCTCGCGGACCATGAAGACGAAGTCGGTGAGGGCCGGGCTGTAGGCGGCGCCGCCCGCGCACGGGCCGAGCATGACCGAGATCTGCGGGATCACGCCCGACGCCTTGGTGTTGCGCTGGAAGATGCCGCCGTAACCGGCGAGGGCCGAGACGCCTTCCTGGATGCGGGCGCCGGCGCCGTCGTTGAGGGAGACCAGCGGGGCACCGGCCGCGATGGCCATGTCCATGATCTTGTGGATCTTGGTGGCGTGGGCCTCGCCCAGCGCGCCGCCGAAGATGCGGAAGTCGTGGGCGTAGACGAAGACCGTGCGGCCCTCCACCGTGCCCCAGCCGGTGATCACACCGTCGGTGTACGGCTTCTTGGCCTCCAGGCCGAAGCCGGTGGCCCGGTGCCGGCGCAGCTGCTCGACCTCCCGGAAGGAGTCCGGGTCGAGGAGAAGTTCGATGCGCTCGCGCGCGGTCAGCTTGCCCTTGGCGTGCTGCGCCTTGGTCGCCTTCTCGCTCGGTCCGGCCACCGCCTGCGCGCGGATCTCGTGCAGTTCGGCCACGCGTCCACGCGCGTCGGTCGGCTCACCCGGCGCCTCATCCAAAACGGTCATGTAGCGACCTTACGAAGCCGACCGAGAAAAGCGGGCCGTCGACTCCTCACAGTCTCCGGCGTGTTTTCCTGGTACCACCGAACAGAACCATGCCGGGGTGCAGCCCTTTCGACTGCTCAGAGGGCATGCGCCTTGTAGGGGTCGCACAAGTGGCTCAGTCGAGCGTCACGTCACATCGATGCCCGGCGCAGGCCGTCCCGGGGGTGAGGCGCAGCCGGAGCCGGCGGCCGGTGGCGAGGACCTCGACGGACTCGTCCGCGCGGACGACCCGGCGGACCGGGCGGTCCCAGGTGATCTCGAACGGTTCGCCCGTACGGGGCGGCTCGCTCACGCAGAGCGTAGCGGTACGGCCGCGGCGCACCACCAGTACGCTCGCGCCGGCCGAGGCGGTGAGGGGACCCGCGGTGCCGGGGCGCCAGAAGTTCGCGGCCGTCAGGCCGAGGGAGGGCACCCGAACCGCCTGGCGGGCGGCGTCGTTGGCGAGGACCGAGAGCCACCGGCGGTCGGCGGCGCGGCGCGCTACCGCGAGGCGGGACGCGCCGGGCATCAGGACGTAGGCGTAGCGGGCGTCGACCGGGTCGGTGCCGTGGTCGAGCCAGAGGGTCTGCCAGCGGCGGGTGCGGCGCTCGGCGGCGGAGCCGGTGTTGATGTCGGACCAGGCCCCGGTGCGGTCCTCGCGCAAAGCCCTGGGCTCGCCGTCGAGCAGCACCCAGCCGCCGTGGTCCTCCAGGTGGGCCCAGCCGGGGCCCTGGGCGAAGCGCTGGGTGCCGTGCGCCCCGAGGTTGCGGTTGTCGACGATCGTCTCGACCGGGACGCCGTCGGCGCAGGTGATCCCGGCGCCCAGGCAGATCACCGCGTCGGCGGCGCAGAACCACGACTTGCGGGCCTGCAGGGTGGAGCCGAGGCCCTTGAGGTGCTGGCCGAGTGCCGCGTAGGTGCCGTCGGTGGTGCCGCCGACCCAGCGGGCGTCCGGGCGTGCCGTGCCCCATTCGCCGCCCTCCCGGTCGGCCAGCCGCCGGGTGGAGACGGTGGTGCCGGGCAGCCGGTACCAGTCGACGGTCGGCCAGTACCAGTCCGTGTACTGGTCGCTCGCGCCGGACCACCAGCTGACCATGCCGGCGCCGGTGTGCCAGCCGCGCGGGTTCTCGCCGTTGCCGCACTCGTAGTGGGCGATGCGGTCGCTGGCCATGGCGATGTTCACGGTGAAGCCGGGGCGGCGGTGGACGGCGCGGTCCATGGCCGCGAAGAGGTGGTGGCCGGTGGGTTCGGGGGCGGCCGGGACCGGCGCGGCGGCGATGGTGTGCAGCCGGGCGAGGGTGGCGACGCCGAACTGGGGCGCCGTCAGCAGGGGTGTCACCGTGTCGCGTTCGATCCAGCCCTTGATGCGGGCGTGCCAGCGGTCGCGCTCCGCCGGACTCGCGCCGGCCGCGAGCAGGGCGATGGCCGCGATGAGCTGGTGGCCGTGGTAGTGGTCGCTGCGCATGACCCGGCGGTCGTCGGCGAGGTGACCGCGGCTGATGGCGCGGCCGTTGACGCTGTCCATGACGAGTCCGTCGTGGATGAGCGGCGCGAAGGCCCGTTCGACGCTGTCGAGGACGATCTGCCGGTTCGGGTCGGTGACCTCCCAGTCGGACCCGGCCAGCAGGGCGAAGAGCCGGCCCAGGCCGTCGAGCAGGACCTGGCCGTAGGTGCCGGAGTAGGCGACCGAGGTGTGCTGGACGAAGGAGCCGTCGGCGTAGAGGCCGTCGCCGCGGGTGACGTACGGGAAGACCGGGGAGAGCGCGTCGCGGGCGAGGGCGATCTTGGCGGGGGCACGGCCGAGGATGCCGCGCAGCGCGACGGAACGGCACAGGTCGACGCGGTTGGCACCCGTGGAGGTGCCGCCGTAGTCGCCGATCGCGGAGTCGGGGACGAAGTGGTCGGCGGCGGCGCAGGCGGCCCGGATCCGCTCGTCGCCCAGCCGCTCGTACAGGGCGGCGGTGATGTCCAGCAGCAGGCGGGGGCTGCCGATCTGCCACTCCCACCAGTTGCCGTAGCGGGTGGTGGCGGGGTGGTAGACCGTGGCGGAGAGGTGGTCGAGGCCGCGGAGGACGCCCGTGAGGAGGTCCGGGTCGGCGGTCGTGCCGGTGCCCGGCTGCAAGTAGGCCTGGGTCATGGTCCACAGGCGGCTGTAGCTGCGGGTGATGCCGGCCGGCGGGTCGAAGGGGTGCCCGGGCCAGAGGGAGTCCGCCGCCGGGGCCATCCGCCGGAGCAGGTCACGGGCGAGTGCGCCGGTCCCGGCCAGCCGGGAGGCGTACGGCTCCGCCGCCGGGTCGTAGCCCGTGCCGAGCGCGATCGCGAGCCAGCGCCGGCGCAGGGTGTCGTAGGGGTCGCCGGGAGCTCCCGCGACCCGGGCCGCGGGGGTCGCGCCCCCGGTGGCGGCCAGGGCCGCGGCGGCGAGCAGCAGGGCTCGACGGCCCGGTCGGGTCGGCCGGGCGGGCTCGCCGGTACGACGGAGGAACGCGCGGCGCTGCGGAGTCATGGCCCATGCCCTACCACGGGAGGCCGGTCACCTGAACGGAGGATCCGGCCGGAGTGACCGGGATGGCGGAACGGGGAACGCCCGAGCGGGAGAGGCCTTCGGGGGAACGTCCGAGTGGGACGGACGTTCCGGGGCGACCGGCTCCCCGGGGGAAGGGGTGTCCGGCCGGGGAGCCGAGCACCTCGCGCCCAGCCGGCCGCCCGCCCGGTCACCGCACGGACCGCCGAGCTCCCGTCCGGGCCCTCAGCCCCGGCGGCCCCGCAGACGCCGGTACAGCCCCGGTCCCAGCGCCCGGGCGCGGCCCTGGAGCGGCGGCGGGCCCAGGTACGCCTCGTCACGGTGCCGGCGGACGGCGTCGAAGATCACCGCGGCGGCGTGGCCCGGGGTGAGGAGGCCTGTGCCGGAGCCGGTGTCGCCAGTGGCGTGGCGCGCCGGGGACGCCGTGGCGGCGGGGGCGGGGACGACGTGGGTGACGCCGACGCCCGTGCCGCGCAGTTCCCGGCGGAGCGCTTCGGCGAAGGCGGCGAGACCGGCCCTGGCGGCGGAGCGCACCGCTTCCTCCTCCGTGTCCGCGCGGTCGGCGAGCGCGCCGAGCAGTACCACGCGGCCCCGTCCGGCAGTGATCATGGCGGGCAGGACCTCGCGCACGAGGTGGAGCGTGGCGTTGAGGTTCAGGGTCAGCACCCGGTCGATGTCGGTGTGCGGCATGGCGGCGAAGGGGCCCGTCCAGCCGATGCCCGCCCCGGCGACCAGGACGTCGATCCGGCCCGTCGCGTGCAGTGCGGAGCGGGCCAGCAGGCGCGGTCCGTCCGGGGCGGCGAGGTCGGCGGGCAGCACGACGGCCGACGTGCCGGCGGCGGCCCGCTCCAGGCGGTACCGGTCCCGCCCGCTGAGCAGGAGCTGCCAGCCGTCCAGGGCGAAGCGCCGTGCCGTGGCCGCCCCGATGCCCGAGGAGGCACCGGTGACCAGGGCCACGCGCCGGTCGAGACGCCGTTCGGGCCCGTAGACGCGCGTCCGGGCGGGGTCGCCGGCACGGCGCGGGGTGGCGTCCGCCGGCGGGTCGTAGGCCGAGCCGGGGCCGGTGAGTGTCACGAGTCGTCTCCCCTGCGCTGTGCCTCGTCTGTCTCCCTACGGTCCCTAGCTACGGAACCCCGTCTTCCGCGGCCCCGCCACCGCACCTCGTCGTCCCGCCGGTCCGCCCCACCGCCCGACGGGCCCCGCCACCTGGGCGAACCGCGAACCGCGGCGGCGTACGCCCGAAGGGGTCAGGACCACCCGTGCGGGCCGCCGGGCGGCGGTACGGGCGGCCCGGCGGAATCCGGTGCCGACACACCCGCCAAAGATGTTGAACATTGAACGGAATAGGTCTACGGTGGGACGCGTTAGGTAGTTCAACGTTCAACATAAGCCGCAGGAGGCACCCATGAGCATCTTCAGCCGCACCGACACCGCGACCGCCACCGACACCGCCGTCACCCCGGAGCTCGCCGCCCTCACCGGCGACTACACGATCGACCCGGCACACTCGACGATCGGGTTCGTGGCCCGCCACGCCATGGTCACCAACGTCAAGGGCAGCTTCCAGGACTTCACCGGCACGCTGCACCTCGACGGCACCGACCCCTCGCGCTCCACGGCCTCGCTCGACGTCGTGATGGACAGCATCGAGACGGGCAACGCCGACCGCGACGGGCACCTCAAGAGCGCGGACTTCTTCAAGGCGGACGAGTTCCCGACGATGACGTTCCGCTCCACCAAGGCCGAGGCGCTGGGCGGCGACGACTACCGGATCACCGGCGACCTGACGATCCTCGGCACCACCCGGCCCCTGACCATCGACCTGGAGTTCAACGGCGCGGCGAAGGACCCCTTCGGCAACGAGCGCGTCGGCTTCGAGGGCAAGGCGCAGATCCTGCGCTCCGAGTGGGGCCTGACCTGGAACGCCGCACTGGAGACCGGCGGCGTGCTGGTCTCCGACAAGATCAAGCTCAGCTTCGACATCTCGGCGATCAGGAACGCGTGACCCCACGGCACCGGCCCGGCGACACCGCCGGGCCGGCCTGGCCGGATCACGCCCCTTGTGCGAGAACCGTCGGCGTTCCCATAATCCAGCAGCAGAATTTTGACCAGTCCATGCCAGCACATGGACGTTCTTTTTTGCTGTGCCGCTGTCATGCGCTCGTCAAATGATGCTTCGGTTGCACGTCTCCCCGGTCAACCCCCCACGGAAGGCATCACGTTGAAGAGACTCCTCACCGCTCTCAAGAGATGCGCGGTCCTGGGCGCCGCCGCCCTCGCGATCGCCAGCCTCCAGCCCGTCTCCGCCGCGCAGGCCGCCCCCTCGCCCGTCGTCGGCGGCACCCGTGCCGCGCAGGGCGAGTTCCCGTTCATGGTCCGGCTCTCGATGGGCTGCGGCGGCGCGCTCTACACCCAGCAGATCGTGCTCACGGCCGCGCACTGCGTGGGCGCCTCCGGCAACAACACCGGCATCACCGCCACGGCGGGGGTCGTCGACCTGCAGTCCACCAGCGGTCGCGTCCAGGTCCGCTCCACCAAGGTGCTGCGCGCCCCCGGCTACAACGGCACCGGCAAGGACTGGGCGCTCATCAAGCTCGCCCAGCCCATCAACCTGCCGACCCTGAAGATCGCCACCACCACGCAGTACAACACCGGTGACTTCACCGTCGCCGGCTGGGGCGCGAACCGCGAGGGCGGCGCCCAGCAGCGCTACCTGCTGAAGGCGACCGTGCCGTTCGTCAGCGACGCCGCCTGCAGGGCCTACGGCGGTTCCTACAGCGGTCTGGTCGCGAGCGAGGAGATCTGCGCCGGCTTCGACGCGGGCGGCGTGGACACCTGCCAGGGCGACTCCGGCGGCCCGATGTTCCGCAAGGACAACACCGGCAACTGGATCCAGGTCGGCATCGTCAGCTGGGGCGAGGGCTGCGCCCGGCCCGAGGCGCCCGGCGTCTACACGGAGGTCTCGACGTTCGCCTCCGCCATCGCCTCGGCGGCCTCCACCCTCTGAGCCTTCACCATCGCTCCGGCGGCGTCCACGCGTTCGAGCCGCCGCCATCGCCCCGACGGGGTGTCCGCTCCAGCGGGCCGCCGCCACCGCTCCGACAGCGCGTCCGCTCTTGCGGGCCACCGTCCTCGCCCCGACAGCGCGTCCGCTCTTGCGGGCCACCGTGCTCGCCCCGACGGGGTGTCCGCTCCAGCGGGCCGCCGCCACCGCTCCGACAGCGCGTCCGCTCTTGCGGGCCACCGTCCTCGCCCCGACGGGGTGTCCGCTCCAGCGGGCCGCCGCCACCGCTCCGACAGCGCGTCCGCTCTTGCGGGCCACCGTCCTCGCTCCGACAGCGCCTCCGCTCCAGCGGGCCGCCGTCCTCGCGGGCCCGGTGCCGTGCGGCGCCGGGCCCGTCGCGCGCCGCCCGGCCGGGCTCACCGTCCGCGGCTCGCCGCCCTCGTCCCGCCGTCCCGCCTCACCTGCCGGACGCACCGGCCGCTCACCCCGCCGGCTCCAGCCTCCTGACCGCAGCGGCCACCTGCGCCTCCCGGGCGCTCGGCGTGCGGGCGCGCAGCACGCCGAGCATCACGAGGTAGCGGTCCGTCCGCCCCAGCCCCGCGAAGGCCGCCGCGGCCCGGGGACTGCGCGCCAGCGCCGCCGCGAGGTCCTGCGGGACCTCCGCCTCCTTCTGCGACGCGTAGGCCGCCTCCCACCGCCCGTCCGCCCGCGCGGCCGCCACCTCCGCGAGCCCGCCGGGCCGCATCCGCCCGGCCCCGGCCAGTTCCCGGACCCGGCGCACGTTGACCGACGACCAGAGGCTGCCGGGGCGCCTGGGCGTGATCCGCTGCAGGTAGTACGTCGCGTCGAGCCCCTTGCGCTGGCCGGTGATCCACCCGTGGCACAGCGCCACGTCGTTGACGTCGGCGGCGCTGACCGAGGCGATGCCCGATCCCTTCCTGGCGACCTCGACCCAGAGGCCGGGGTGCGGAGCGGGGTGGGCGGTCAGCCAGGAGTCGAGGTCGGCCGCGGTGGCGAAGGGCAGGTGTTCCCCGGAGGTGGTCATGACGCCACCGTAGGCGGCATAGAGGTCAGATCCTGACCTCTATGCCAGGAGGGCGGCCGCCTGTTCACGCGCCCGGGCGAGGGCGTCCGGGAAGATGCCGAGGCCGTGTGCCACGAGGGCGCCCTCGTGGAGCAGCATCAGGGCCCGGGCCGTCGCCTCCGCCCGCCCCGGCTCGATGTCCGCGGCGAGCCGGGTGAACAGGGCGAGCATCCACCGCTTCTGGCCGGTGATGACCGGGTGGGCCGGGTGGGCGGGGTCGCTGATCTCCGCGTGGGCGTTGACCATGCCGCACCCTTTGGGGCTGCGCTCCTCCGCCCAGTCGCGGGTGGCGTCGAAGACGGCCAGGACGCGCTCGCGCGGGTCCGGGCCCGCCGCGTCGAGGCGCTCGGCGAGGAACTCCCGCCAGCGCTCGTCGCGGTCCGCCAGGTACTCCACGACGATCTGCTCCTTGGAGCCGAACCGGTCGTAGAGGGTCTTCTTCGTCACCCCGGCCTCGGCGGCGATGAGGTCGACCCCCACGGCGTGGATGCCGCGCTCGTAGAACAGCCGCGCCGCGGCGTCCACGGCGCGGCGGGCGGCGGGGGTCATGACGATCCGGCGCGGAGTCTCGGCGGTGGCGGCCATGACACCAGAGTATACCGATCTGTATAGTGGGCGGGGAACAGGTATACCGATCTGTCTACTGGTTGTGATGTCGTGAACGTCCTGCTCTCCCTCGCCTTCGTCCTGAGCTGGAGCTCCGGCTTCATCGGCGCCAAGCTCGGCGCGGGCAGCGCGTCCGCGCTCACGATCCTGATGTGGCGCTTCCTGCCGCTGGCCGTCGTCCTCGTCGCCGCGGCCGCCCTGATGCGGCCGGCCTGGCGAGGACTGACCGCCCGGGACGTCACCCGGCAGGCCGTGATCGGCGTGCTCTCGCAGAGCGGCTATCTGCTCAGCGTCTACTACGCGATCCAGCTCGGGGTCTCCAGCGGCACCACCGCCCTGATCGACGGGGTCCAGCCCCTGGTCGCCGGGGCCCTGGCGGGGCCGCTGCTCGGGCAGTACGTGTCGGGCCGGCAGTGGGCCGGACTGGGTCTGGGCCTGAGCGGCGTCACCGTGGTCACCCTGGCCGACGCGGCGGCCGGCTCCGGTGTGGCGTGGTGGGCGTACGCCGTGCCGCTGCTCGGCATGCTGGCGCTGGTCGCGGCCACGTTCCTGGAGAGCCGTTCCCGCGCGCGGGTCGCCCCCTCCGTGTCGCTGACCGTCCACTGCGCCACCAGCGCCGTCCTGTTCAGCGTGCTCGCGCTGGGCGCGGGGGCCGCGGTGCCGCCGGCCGAGGCCGGGTTCTGGGTCGCCGTGGCCTGGCTGGTGGTGCTGTCGACGTTCGGCGGATACGGGCTGTACTGGCTCATCCTGCGGCGTTCCGGGGTCACCAAGGTCAACACCCTCATGTTCCTCATGGCGCCGGTGACCGCGGTCTGGGGCGCGCTGATGTTCGGGGAGCCGTTCGGCGTCCAGACCGTCCTCGGGCTGGCCGTCTGCCTCGCGGCCGTCATCGTCGTGCACCGCGGTGACCGGGGCGGGGAGACGGCGGCGACCGCGACCGGGGGCGGGCGGGAGGAAAACCGGTGGACCCGGTCGCCCGGCCGTGTCTAGCCTGCGGGGCATGTCCAGCCCCGAGGCGTCCAGACTGCCGCCACCGGCACTCCGGTGGCTGCTCGTGACGCCGATGCCGGGCCGCTGAGGCCGCCCGCTCGCTCCGCCGCCGGTGTGCCCTCCGAGGTGTCGTGTTCCTCGTCGGCTTCCGGGTGCGGAGTTCTTCCATGCCGTTCGCTCTTGTTCTGCTGGGCCTTGCCGTGTTCGCGCAAGGCACGTCCGAGTTCATGCTGTCCGGGCTGGTGCCGGACATCGCGCGGGACCTGGGGGTGTCCGTTCCCGCGGCGGGGGCGCTGACCTCAGCGTTCGCCGCGGGGATGGTCGTCGGGGCACCGCTGGTCGCGGCGCTCGCGCGGCGCTGGCCGCGCCGGGGCGCCCTGCTGGCGTTCCTCGCGGTCTTCCTCGCCGTCCATGTCGCCGGTGCCCTCACCGGCAGTTTCGAGGTCCTGCTGCTCACCCGGGTGGTGGGCGCGTTCGCCAACGCCGGGTTCCTCGCCGTCGCCCTCGTGGCCGCCGTGGACATGGTCCCGCCGGACGCGAAGGGGCGGGCGACGTCCATGCTGCTGGGCGGGGTGACGCTGGCCTGCGTGGCCGGGGTGCCCGCCGGAGCCGTGCTGGGCGAACTGTGGGGGTGGCGCGCGGCGTTCTGGGCCGTCGCGCTGGTGTCCCTGCCGGCGCTGGCCGCCGTGGCTCACTCCGTGCCGGGCGGTGCGGCCGGGGGCGCGCCGCCCGTGCTGCGGGACGAACTGCGGTCGCTGCGCAGCCCCCGGCTCGTGGTCACACTGCTGCTGGGCGCCCTGGTGAACGGCGCGACCTTCTGCACCTTCACCTATCTCGCGCCGCTGGTCACCGAGGTGGCGGGGCTGGGCAGCGGCTGGGTCCCCGGGGTGCTCGCGCTGTTCGGGGCGGGGTCGTTCGCGGGAGTGGCCCTCGCGGGGCGGTTCGCCGACCGGCACCCCGTGCCGGTGCTGGCGGGCGGGGGCGCCGCGGTGTGCGCGGGCTGGTGCCTGCTGGCGCTCTCCGCCGGGCACCCCGCGCCGGCGCTCGCCCTGGTCCTCGTCCAGGGGGCGCTGTCCTTCGGCGTCGGCTCGACCCTGATCTCCCGGGCCCTGTACGCCGCCCCGCGGGCGCCCACGCTGGCCGGCGGTTTCGCCACGGCGGCGCTCAACGTCGGCGCGGCGCTGGGCCCCTGGGCGGGCGGAGCGGCGATCGGCGCCGGGTTCGGCTACCGGTCGCCGGTGTGGCTCAGCGCGGGACTGGTCCTGCTCGCGGGCGGCGTGGCGGGGGTGGTACGGCGACAGCGCGGGCGGGTGGCGGCGCGGCGCTGAGGCCGGCGGTCAGAAGCCGCCCCCGAAGTCCCCTCCCCCGCCGCCGCCGAAGTCGCCGCCGCCGAAACCTCCGCCGAAGTCACCGGTGTCGAAGTCGGCGCCCGACACGTCGCCGCCCTCGTAGCCGCCGAAGTCGCCGTAGCCGGAGCCGTAGTCGGCCCCGTAGGCGGGGCCGGCCATCATGCTGCCGAGCATGGTGCCGACGAGCAGGCCCGGCAGCAGGCCGCCGCCGAAGTAGCCGCCGGCCCAGGGGCCGTAGGCCGGGCCGGCCTCCCAGTACGGGCGGCGGCCGTAGTCGGTGTCGACCTCGCGGATCACCGGGTCGCGGCCCTCGGCGAGCCGCGTGCGGTCGGCCGCGCAGACCGGCACCTCGCGCGCGGCGCCGCCCGGCGGCGTCCAGCGCGCGTCGGCGACCGACGGGCCGTGCCGCGGGTCGAAGAAGCAGGGCGGGCGGCGCTCCGGCAGCGGCCTGCCCTCGCGGCGGGCGGCGAGCCGCGCCAGGGAGAACCGGCCGTCCTCCACGGCCTCGGTGACGGCCTTGACGTCCTCCGGCCGCACCGCCGCGGCCATCAGGGACTTGGCCTGCTCGTAGGCGTCCAGCGCATGTTCGTAGTCGCCGCGCATGGCGTCGTCGGCCCCGGGTTCCCCGGGGTGGAAGTCGAGGCGGTCGAGTTCCTCGCCGAACGCGGTGATGTCCTCGTCGACGACCACCCGCAGCCTCTCCAGCGCGGCCCGCTGCTCCTCCTCGTGCCGGCGCCGGTTGCGGCGGACCAGGGCGTAGGCGCCCGCGCCACCGGCCGCGACCAGGGCGCCGACCGTGATCAGCCCGCCGACCGGGACGTCACCGCCCGGGCCGTCGCTCCAGCCGCTCGGCGCCGAGCCGCCCATGTTGCGCAGGGCGCCGTCGACGAAGTCGTTCAGCTGGGCCTTGGTGTCGCCCGCGCCCCGGACGGCCGTGACCAGGTTGGACACCGCCTGGGGACGCATCACGGAGCGGTCGGCGCGGGCGTCGAACTCGTCGCCGAGGCGGATGCCGTACAGGCCGGTCACGCCGGTCTCGGTGCGCAGGTTCCGGAAGAGGTCCTGCGTGGGGTAGCCGGCCGGGAGGACCGCCACGAAGATCGGCTTGTCCGCG
This sequence comes from Streptomyces sp. NPDC044921, assembly GCF_056432865.1. Classification (NCBI taxonomy): domain Bacteria; kingdom Bacillati; phylum Actinomycetota; class Actinomycetes; order Kitasatosporales; family Streptomycetaceae; genus Streptomyces; species Streptomyces sp. NPDC044921. The sequence goes on along the minus strand of NZ_JBWKIF010000003.1, from coordinate 315,833 downwards.
TCCCGGATCTTGTCGGCGAGGGCCTCGGCGTCCGACTCGGCGAGCAGGCCGGCGGCGGCCGGGTCGACGTACACGGGGTTCTGGCGCAGTTCCCGGGCGACCTGCGTCAGGTCGGTGGCCGCGTGCGCACCCGGCGCACCGGCCAGCAGCGCCGCCAGGACGGCGGCGATCGGCACGATCAGCAGGCGTACGACAGTGCGCACCAGTGCGGCCTTCATATGTTCGAAGCTACCTGAATCGGTACAGAAACGGATATCCGTGAGAGCAGGGTTTTCGGGAGGCGGCTGCGCCTACGATGCCTCTGGCCCACTGCCGTGGGCCGGTCCGGCCGGTCCGGCCGAGCGGTCGCAGCAGGAGGGGCGGAAGAGGGGCATGTTCGCACGACGCAGAGCCGCGGACCTGACGGTGTCCGAACTCGCCGAGCTGGACCGGTCGCGGACGCGGGCCGACCTGTTGTGGGAGCTGTTCCGGCACGCCGAGGCCGAGGTGAGGTCGGCGATCGGCTGGTACCTGGCGCGGCGCAGGGGACCTGCGATGTGGTCGCGGTCGCTGCGGGCGCTGGCCGCGCTGCTGGGCATCGTCGGCACGATCACGCCGCTGGTGCACGCCGCCGCGCCCACGGCCGTGCAGCCCGAGTGGGGCTTCGTGTTCCTGGCCGGCGGGGCGGGGTGCGTCCTCTTCGACCGGATCTTCGGCTTCTCGGCGTCCTGGACCCGCTACATCCGCACGGAACTGGCGTTGCAGCAGCTCCTGAAGAAGGCGCAGTCCGACTGGGCGCAGGCGTACCTGCGGACCACCGACTCCCCCAGTGACAAGGAGCAGGCCGCGCTGCTCGGGGTGATCGAGCGGCTGCGGGCGGACGCCCAGCGGATCATCGAGGACGAGGGCGGCGCCTGGGTCGGCTACCTGGCCGACGGGGTCGAGGAACTGACCCGCTCCACGTCCCACGCCGCGGGCCAGCGCCCCCACCCGGCGGGCCTGTTCCGTCTCGACCGCACACCCGGCCGCGACAGGGGCGGCGAACTCCCCGGCCCCCGCTCCCGCGACACGGCGATGTGACGCCGCCCGAGCCGGTCCCGGCCGGGCCGGCCGGGACCGCGGGGCGCCTGCCGGTTACTGGGCCGGTTCCACGCCCGCGCGCAGCAGGCCGTACGTGTACGCGTCCTCCAGGGCCTGCCAGCTCGCCGCGATGACGTTGTCGGCGACGCCCACCGTCGACCACTCGCCCGAGCCGTCGGACGTGGAGATCAGCACGCGGGTCGTCGAGTTGGTGCCGTGCTTGCCTTCGAGGATGCGGACCTTGTAGTCCACCAGCTCCAGCTTGGCGAGCTGGGGGTAGATCTTCTCCAGCCCGACGCGCAGGGCCCGGTCCAGCGCGTTGACCGGGCCGTTGCCCTCGGCCGTGGCGACGATGCGCTCGCCCTTGGCCCACAGCTTGACCGTCGCCTCGTTGGCGTGGGACCCGTCGGGCCGGTCCTCGACGATGGCCCGCCACGACTCGACCTCGAAGTAGCGCAGCGGCTCGCCCTGCACCTCGGTGCGCAGCAGGATCTCGAAGCTCGCGTCGGCGGCCTCGTAGGTGTAGCCCCTGAGCTCGCGTTCCTTGACCCGCTCGACGACCCGGCCGACCAGCTCGCGGTCGCCGCCGAGGTCGATGCCGAGCTCCTTGCCCTTGAGCTCGATGGAGGCGCGCCCGGCCATGTCGGAGACCAGCATCCGCATGGTGTTGCCGACCTGCTCGGGGTCGATGTGCTGGTACAGGTCCGGGTCGACCTTGATGGCCGAGGCGTGCAGTCCGGCCTTGTGGGCGAAGGCGGACAGGCCCACGTAGGGCTGGTGCGTGGAGGGCGTGAGGTTGACGACCTCGGCGATGGCGTGCGAGATGCGGGTCATCTCCCGCAGGTGTCCCTCGGGCAGGACCCGCTTGCCGTACTTCAGCTCCAGGGCCGCCACGACCGGGAAGAGGTTGGCGTTGCCGACGCGCTCGCCGTAGCCGTTGGCCGTGCACTGCACGTGCGTCGCGCCCGCGTCGACCGCCGCGAGGGTGTTGGCCACCGCGCAGCCGGTGTCGTCCTGGGCGTGGATGCCGAGCCGGGCGCCGGTGTCGGCGAGGACGGTGCCGACGACCGCCTGGATCTGCGCGGGGAGCATGCCGCCGTTGGTGTCGCACAGGACGACGACGTCGGCGCCCGCCTCCGACGCCGTGCGGACCACCGACTTGGCGTACTCGGGGTTGGCGCGGTAGCCGTCGAAGAAGTGCTCGCAGTCGACGAAGACCCGGCGGCCCTGCCCGGTCAGGAAGGAGACCGTGTCCCGGACCATCTTCAGGTTCTCGTCGAGGGTGGTGCGCAGCGCGAGTTCGACATGGCGGTCGTGCGACTTGGCGACCAGCGTGATCACCGGGGCGCCGGACTCCAGCAGCGCCCTGACCTGCGGGTCCTGGGCGGCCGTGGTGCCGGCGCGGCGGGTGGAGCCGAACGCGACCAGCTGGGCGTGGCGGAAGCGGATCTCCTGCTGGGCGCGGGCGAAGAACTCGGTGTCCCGGGGGTTCGCGCCGGGCCAGCCGCCCTCGATGAAGCCCACGCCGAAGTCGTCCAGGTGCCGTGCGATGGCGAGCTTGTCGGCGACGGTGAGGTTGATGCCCTCCCGCTGGGCGCCGTCGCGCAGGGTGGTGTCGAAGACGTGGAACGCATCGTCGAGCTCGCTGGTAGCGGTCATGGTGTCAAGGCTCCTGATGGATGGGGTCTCGGTCGTACCGGAATGACCGGCTCCACCGCCCTCACATACTCCCTCGCGCTCTCGCCTCCGGCTGCGGGTGGGCCAGAAATGCGAAAAACCTCTCGCGGGTGCGAGAGGTCTGCGCGCGGGTCGAGGACGACGGTGTCCGCCCGTACCTGGTCGTACGTGGCGGTCACTGCGGACCGGCGCGCCTGCTGCCAATAATCATGGCGAACGAGAGCACGGGGGCAGTCTGGCACAACCCCCGCGCTCGCTCACGGTTGTCTCAGGATGCGGTCGGTCACCTCGTGGGGCGGACGTGTGCGGGCGTGCCGGTCGAGGCCGGGGCGGGCGTTCAGGCGTCCGCGAGGAGGCCGTCGGCGAGGAACTCGTGCACGTGGCGCAGGACCTGGGCCCGGTCGGTGCCGCGCAGGCCGATCGCCACGTGGATGGACAGGCCGTCCAGCAGCGCGCGCAGGCGGGCGGCGAAGCGGTCCGGGTCGACGCGGCGGAACTCGCCGCGCGAGATGCCCTCGGCGAGCAGGGCGGCCAGGTCGCGGTGCCAGGCGCCCTCGATGGCGGCCTGCCGGTCGCGGGCGTCCTCGTCGGCGTTCTGCGAGCGGTTCCAGACCTCCAGCCACAGGGTCCAGTGCGGGTCGCGGTGGCCGTCGGGGACGTAGAGGTCGACGTAGGCGCCGAGCCGTTCGCGCGCGGGTGCGGTCCGGGCCAGCAGGCGCGCCCGCTCGGCCCCCAGCCGGCCCTCGCTCCACTCCAGGGTGCGCAGCAGGAGCTCGTCCTTGGAGCCGAAGTAGTAGAGCAGGTGACCGCTGCTCATCCCGACCTCGCGCCCGAGCGCGGCCATGGTGAGCTTCTCCAGCCCGCGCTCGGCGATCATCGCCATGGCGGCGGCGAGCACGTCCTCGCGGGGCGGGGCCGGGGTACGGCGGCGGGGGGCGGCGGAACTCATCGGCTCGCCGCCGGGTTCCGCCTACGGGTTACCGGGCCCGCCTCACCAGCCGCCGGATCCGCCCGCCGGGCCACCAGGCCGACCACACGCGCCGCCGCAGGCCCCGCCCCGGCGACCGCCGGCTCCGGACCACGGACCGCCGGGCCCGGTGCACACGCCACCGCAGAGCCCGCCCCGAAGACCGTCGGCTCCGGATTACGGACCGCCACCGCCAGGCCCGCCCCACGGCCCGCCGGACCCAGGTCACACGCCGCCGCAGGAACCGCCCCGTCGACCACCCAGCCCAGTCCACAGACCGCCGGGTCCGCCCCACCAACCGCCAGGCCCGGTGCACACGCCACCGCAGAGCCCGCCCCGAAGGGCGTCGGCTCCGGGTTACGGACCGCCGGGACGGGTGTGTGGGACATGTCCGCGGCACCCGTCAGCGGCACGGCCGCGCCCCGGGCCGCCGCACCCACCGCGCGGTGCGCCGCCGGGGCCGTGCCCGGCCGGGTTCCCCTTCCGTGCGCCGGGTGCTGCCCGGCACGGGGGTGTCCGGCGGCGGGCCGCGCCAGGGCCGGGTGGTCGCGCGGGTCGGGGCCGGGCGCCGGCCGCTCGGTGCGGTGGTGGCCGCGGGTGGTGCGGGACAGCGTGTCGTTCACCCGTACGTTCTACCTGACGCCCGCCCTCGGCTGCTGCTGCGTGATGCAGTGGATGCCACCGCCGCCGGCGAAGACCGCCCGGGCGTCGACCAGGGTCACGGTCCGCTCGGGGAACAGGCGGCGGAAGATGCCGGCGGCGAGCTCGTCGCGCGGGTCCTCGAAGGCACACAGCACCACGCCGCCGTTGCAGAGGTAGTGGTTGATGTACGAGTAGTCGGCCCAGTGGCCGTCGGCCTCCAGCACGGTCGGGGCGGGGACCTCCACGACCTCCAGGCGCCGGCCCCGCGCGTCCGTCTGCGACGCCAGCAGGGCGATGACCTCCCGGGTCACCTCGTGGTCGGGGTGGGCGGGGTCGGGCTGGGAGTGCGCGACCACCACGCCCGGGCGGGCGAACGCCGCGACGATGTCGACGTGGCCGAGGGTGCCGAAGCCGTGGGGAGGGTAGTCGCCGGTCAGGCCGCGCGGCAGCCAGATCGCCTTGCGCGTGCCGAGCTGCGCGTGGATCTCGGCCTCGACCTGCTCGCGGGTCCAGCCGGGGTTGCGCTCGGGCCCGAGCTGGACCGTCTCGGTCAGCAGGACCGTGCCCTCGCCGTCCACGTGGATCGCCCCGCCCTCGTTGACGAGCCGCGAGGCGTACGTCCGGGCTCCCGCGAGGTCCGCGACGTGGGCTGCGATCTTCGCGTCGTGCTCCCAGCGGGCCCACTCCTGGGCGCCCCAGCCGTTGAACGTCCAGTCGACGGCGGCCAGTCGCCCGTGCCCGTCGGTGAGGAAGGTGGGGCCGATGTCGCGCATCCAGGCGTCGTCGAGGTCCCGCTCGACGGTGTCGACGGCCGGTCCGAGCAGTGCGGCGGCCTCGGCCGCCTGCCCCGGCGCGCACACCACCGTCACCGGCTCGAAGCGGCGCACCGCGCGGGCGACCGACGCCCAGGCCGCGCGGGCGGCGGCGAGTTCGCCGGGGTCGTCGAAGGTGGGGTTGGGGGACGGCCAGGCCATCCAGGTGCGCTCGTGCGGGGCCCACTCGGCGGGCATGCGGAAGCCGTCGGCGGCTGCGGGCATCGGTGACCTCAGAGGAAGTAGAGACGGTTGAGGGAGACGGACTCGGCCGGCGCGGAGCGCAGCGGCTCGCCGTCGAGCGTGACCAGACCCGTGCGCTGGTCGACGTCCACGGCCCCGGTACGGCAGTTGCGGCGCAGGTCGGCCGGGCCGATGCCGCGCGTGCCGCGCACCGCGACCCTCCGGCGGCGGGTGGGCAGCAGGTCGTGTCCCAGGTCGGCGGCGGCCTGTGCGACGAACGCCACCGAGATCTCGGCCGGGGTCGCTCCGTGCGCGCCGAACTGCGGCCCGAGCACGAGGGGTTCGCAGGTGTCGGTCGCCGCGTTCGGGTCGCCGGTCACGCCGTACGCCGGGAAGCCCGCCTTGAGCACCAGTTGCGGCTTCGCGCCGAAGAACTCGGGGCGCCACAGCACGATGTCGGCGAGCTTGCCCACCTCCAGCGACCCGACCTCGTGCGCCAGGCCGTGGGCGATGGCCGGGTTGACGGTCAGCTTGGCCATGTAGCGCAGGACGCGCTCGTTGTCGTGGCCGACGCCGGGGTCGCCCAGCTCGGCCTTCATCTTCCCGGCCATGGCGAAGGTGCGGCGGACCGTCTCGCCGGCGCGGCCCATGCCCTGCGCGTCCGAGGAGGTGATGCCGATGGCGCCCAGGTCGTGCAGGACGTCCTCGGCGCCCATGGTCCCGGCGCGGATGCGGTCCCGGGCCATGGCGGCGTCGCCGGGCAGGTCGGTCTTGAGGTCGTGGACGGAGACGATCATGCCGTAGTGCTCGGCGACGGCGTCCCGGCCGAAGGGCAGGGTCGGGTTGGTGGAGGAGCCGATGACGTTCGGGACGCCCGCCATCTTCAGGACGTTGGGGACGTGCCCGCCGCCGCAGCCCTCGATGTGGAAGGCGTGGATGGTGCGGCCCTCCAGCACCCGCAGGGTGTCCTCGACGGAGAGGCACTCGTTCAGGCCGTCGCTGTGCAGGGCGACCTGGACGTCGTGCTCCTCGGCGACGCGCAGGGCGGTGTCCAGGGCGCGGGTGTGGGCGCCCATGTCCTCGTGGACCTTGAAGCCCGAGGCGCCGCCCTCGGCGAGGGCCTCCACCAGGGGCGCCTCGTGCGAGGACGAACCCCGGCCGAGGAAGCCGATGTTGACGGGCCAGGCGTCGAAGGCCCCGAAGGCGTGCCGCAGCGCCCAGGGCGAGTTGACGCCGACGCCCCACACGGGCCCGAACTCCTGCCCGATGATCGTGGTCACGCCGGAGGCGAGCGAGGCCTCCATGATGCGTGGCGACAGCAGGTGGACGTGGGTGTCGACGGCTCCGGCGGTGGCGATGAGCCCTTCCCCGGAGACGATCGAGGTGCCCGTGCCGACGACGACGTCGACCCCGTCGAGGGTGTCGGGGTTCCCGGCCCGCCCGATCGCGTGGATGCGGCCCTCGCGGATGCCGATGGAGACCTTGCGGATGCCCTGCACGGCGTCGATCACCACGACGTTGCTGATGACGACGTCGCAGGTGTCCCGGACGGCGGCGGCCTTGAGGTGCAGTCCGTCGCGTGCGGTCTTGCCGAACCCGGCGAGGAACTCGTCGCCGGGCCGCTGGGAGTCCGACTCGACCTGGATGACCAGCCCCGAGTCGCCGAGGCGGAGGCGGTCGCCGGCGCGGGGGCCGTGGGTGGCGGCGTACTCGTACGGGGTGAGGCGGCGGGCCTCGGCGGGGTGGCCTCCCGGGCGGCTCATCGCTCGGCCTCCTGCTCGGGGGTGTCCGGTACGCCGAGGTAGCCGCAGGCGGCGGCGCGGCGCAGTGCCTCCGCGCGGGCCCCGGGGGCGTCCAGCGGTCCGTCGACCAGCCCGGCGAAGCCGATCGCGATCCGGTCGCCGCCGATCGGCACGAGCCCGACCTCGGCGCGCTCGCCCGGGCCGAACCGCACCGAGGACCCGGCGGGTACGGCGAGCCGCATGCCGTAGGCCCGCTCGCGGGGGAAGTCGAGGCGCGGATTGGCCTCGAAGAAGTGGAAGTGGGAGGTGACGGAGACCGGCACGGTGGCGGTGTTGACGACCGTCAGCCGCACCTGCGGCTCCGGCTCCGCGTGGTCCGGCCCGGGCAGCAGCGCGCCCGGCGCGTCCGGTCCGGAGCCGGAGCCGATCGGGTCGGAGACGACCGCGAGCCGCGAGCCGTCGTCGAAGACCGCCTCGACGTGCACCTCGGTGACGACGTCGGCGACGCCGGGCAGCACGTCGCCGGGCCCGAGGACGGAACGGGCGGCCTCGACGGCCTCCGCGAGCCGTTTGCCGTCCCGGGCGGCCTCGCACACCGTGTCGGCGATGAGCGCGGTCGCCTCGGGGACGTTCAGCCTCAGCCCTCTGGCCCGGCGGGCGCGGGCCAGCTCGGCGGCGCCGAAGAGCAGCAGCCGGTCGCGTTCGGTCGGGGTCAGCCGCATGTCACTCCCTCCGTTTAGAACATCACTCTAAACATGAGTTTGCCTTCCCTGGAAGGCTGACGGCGGACCGTCGCACACATCACATTGAACGTCGCTCTAACCGAGAGAGACCAGCATGCCGATCGAACAGCGCGGAGTCGACACCATCCCCGAGGAGTGGGGGTCCGAACACAGCTGTTCGGGACGTTCACGGCGTACGCGGCGCGCGCCGCCCTCGACTACGCGGGCCGCTGGTCGACGCGGCCCCCGCCTGGTACCTGGTGCCGCTGCTGCTCGCCGCCTCGGCGGGCTCGGTGGGCGACGCGGGTTCGATGCCGTACTCGATGGGCCTGGACCTGGACGCGATCCTGCCGCGCGCGTCCCGGGCGCGGGCGACGTACACGGTGGCGGTGGCGGCCACGGCCGCGGTCTTCGCCGGGCACCACTACTCCACCGCGCAGGGCGCCATGACGTCGTTCGTCCTGCTCCTGACCGCGATCGGCACGCCGTGGGCGGTCATCACCCTCATCGGCTTCGCCCGCTGCGGCGGGGTCTGCGACGCGGACGCCCTCCAGGTCTTCAACCGCCGTGCGCGGGGCGGCGTCTACTGGTACCGCGCCGGGTGGCACGTCCCGGCGACCCTCCCCTGGGCGGCCGGCGCCACGGTGGGCGTCCCTTCGGTGTCCCTGCCGTCGTACGAGGGACCACTGCCGGCCGTGACGGGCGGGGTGGAGGTGAGCTTCCCGCTGTCGGGGCTGGTGGGCGGTACGGCGTACGCGCTGTCGACGCCGGGGCCCGCACGAGCGAGACCCGGGGCGGAGGGGACCGCCGCGCACCCGGCCGGCGCGGAGGGCGCCTCGCACGTCGCGCGGTGACGCACCGCGCCGGGGACGGGGCCGGGCACCGGCAGGGCGGGCCCGGCTTCCTGTCCGGCCGGTGCGGGGACGCCGTTGGTGAGGGCCCGGGTGGTCCGGGGCGGATCCTCCGGGCAGGGGACCTAGCCCAGCGGGTGCATCCAGCCGTGCTTGTCCTCGGCCGTGCCCCGCTGGATGTCGAGCAGCGCCTGCCGCAGCTTCAGCGTGACCTCGCCCGGCTCACCCCCGCTCTGCTTCCACTCGGCCCCGGCCCGCTTGACCGTGCCGACCGGCGTGATGACCGCGGCCGTACCGCAGGCGAACACCTCGGTCAGCGTCCCGTTCTCCGAGTCGCGCTGCCACTGCTGGACCGAGACACGGCCCTCCTCGGCCTCGTACCCGAGGTCGCGGGCGACGGTGAGCAGGGAGTCGCGCGTGACGCCCTCCAGGATCGAGCCGGTGAGGGACGGCGTGACGATCTTGTTCCCGTACACGAAGTACAGGTTCATGCCCCCGAGCTCCTCGACCCAGGTGTGCTCCACCGCGTCGAGGTAGCAGACCTGGTCGCAGCCCTTCGCCGCCGCCTCGGCCTGCGCGAGCAGGGACGCCGCGTAGTTGCCGCCGGTCTTGGCGTCGCCCATGCCGCCGGGCACCGCGCGGACCCGGTCCTCGGAGACCCAGATGGAGACCGGCTTCACCCCGCCCGGGAAGTAGGCGCCGGCCGGGGAGGCGATCACCAGGAACAGGTACTCGTTGGCCGGCTTCACGCCCAGCCCGACCTCGGTCGCGATCATGAACGGACGCAGGTAGAGGGACTCCTCGCCGCCGTGGGCCGGCACCCACGCCTTGTCCTGCCTCACCAGCGCGTCGCACGCCTCGATGAACGTCTCGACCGGCAGCTCGGGCATGGCGAGCCGGCGCGCGGACCGCTGGAAGCGCTCGGCGTTCTTCTCCGGACGGAACGTGGCGACCGAGCCGTCGGGACGGCGGTAGGCCTTCAGGCCCTCGAAGATCTCCTGCGCGTAGTGCAGGACCGTGGTGGCCGGGTCGAGGGAGATCGGCGCGTACGGCACGAGCTGGCCGTCGTGCCAGCCGCGGCCCTCGGTCCACTTGATCGTCACCATGTGGTCGGTGAAGTGGCGGCCGAACCCGGGGCTGGCCAGGATCGCCTCACGCTCGCTCGCGGAGAGCGGGTTGGCGGAGGGCTTGAGCTCGATCGTGGGCGTCGTCATGGATTGATGTCCTTCACCGGTTGTAGTGACGGGCCGCGCTCGGTACCGCGCTGATGGTGACCAGTGCTAGGACGTCCGAGCATTCCCTCATTCCGCGGCCTCGCGTTCGATTATCGCCCGGGGGCGGCGGCGGAAGGAACGGGGTGGATCCGGCCCGGTGGTCGATGGTGGCACCCGGCGGGAACATGCGGAAGCCGCCGGGTGCGGATGCGACCCGGCGGCTTGCGGAAAGCGGCGGGTCAGCCGGCTACGCGTACGGCGAGGGCGTCGCCGATCTCCGAGGTGGAACGCGCGGGCTTGCCGGCCCGCTCGCCGAGGTCGGCGGCGACCGCCTCGTCGATGCGGGCGGCCTCGGCCTCGTAGCCGAGGTGGCGCAGCAGCAGGGCGACGGACAGCACGGTGGCGGTCGGGTCGGCCTTGCCCTGGCCGGCGATGTCCGGGGCCGAGCCGTGCACGGGCTCGAACATCGAGGGGAACTCGCCGGAGGGGTTGATGTTCCCGCTGGCGGCGACGCCGATGCCGCCGGAGACGGCCGCGGCGAGGTCGGTGACGATGTCGCCGAAGAGGTTGTCGGTGACGATCACGTCGAACCGCTCGGGCTGCGTGACGAGGTAGATCGTCGCCGCGTCCACGTGCATGTACTCGGTGGTGACCTCCGGGTACTCCTCGGCCACCTTGTTGAAGATGTTCGTCCACAGGTGACCCGCGAAGGTCAGCACGTTGTTCTTGTGGATCAGCGCCAGCTTCTTGCGCGGGCGGGCCTGGGCGCGCTCGAAGGCGTCACGGACGACCCGCTCGACACCGAAGGCCGTGTTCACGGAGACCTCGGTGGCGACCTCGTGCGCGGTGCCCTTGCGGATCGTGCCGCCGTTGCCGGTGTACGGGCCCTCGGTGCCCTCGCGGACCACGACGAAGTCGATGGCCGGCTCGCCCTTCAGGGGCGTGTCCACGCCCGGCAGGAGCTTGGACGGGCGCAGGTTGACGTGGTGGTCGAAGGCGAAGCGGAGCTTGAGCAGGAAGCCGCGCTCCAGCACGCCGGACGGCACGGACGGGTCGCCGATCGCGCCGAGCAGGATGGCGTCGTGCCGCTTCAGGGCCTCGAGGTCGGCGTCGGTGAGGGTCTCACCGGTGGCGTGGTAGCGCCGGGCGCCGAAGTCGTACTCCTTGGTCTCCAGCTTCACATCCTGCGGAAGGACGGCGGAGAGGACCTTCAGGCCTTCGGCCACGACCTCCTGGCCGATGCCGTCACCGGGGATCACTGCGAGATTGATGCTGCGAGACATGCGGGGCACCCTACTCCTCGTCCCATGGGATGACACGAGGTGTCCGTGATGCGGACACCCGGCCGGGTGAGCGCACGGGGCCGTCGACGGCCGTTCACCCGTATGTGGTGCGGCCGTTGGCCTCCGCTGGGAAGTTCACTGGACATGGAGATCCCCCACTTCGGCATCCCGCCCGAGCTCGCCCGCCGGATGAGCATGGCGGAGCAGCACGAGTACCTGCGCACGCGCCTGTCGCGGCGGCGCACGCTGGTGACCGCGGGCGCGGTGGCGAGCGGCCTGCTGACCGGCTGCGGCTCCGGCTCCTCCGCCGGGCAGGGCGGCGCCACGGCGACGCGGAGTCCGTCGCCGGGCACCTCGAAGGCACCCGGCTCCTTCATCACGCCCTTCGGCCGCCACCTCGCCTTCGGGGCCGACCCCAGGACACAGATGCGGATCTCCTGGCAGGTGCCGCTCGCGGTGCGCAAGCCGTACGTCCGGGTGGGCCCGCGCCCCGACGACCTCGGCCGCAGGGTCGAGGCCGAGCTGCGCGCGCTGCACACCCCGGGCCTGAAGGGCGTCCGGCCGGCGGTCGAGCAGTACTACCTGCACGCGGCGCTGGACGGCCTGCGTCCCGGCACGACGTACTACTACGGCGTCGGCCACGAGGGCTTCGACCCGGCCTTGCCGCGTCACCGGTCGACCGTCACGTCGTTCCGCACGGCACCGGCGCGTCCGCCCGAGCGGTTCGTGTTCACCGCGTTCGGCGACCAGGGCGTCGGCGCGGCGGCGGCCCTCAACGACCGTACGCTGCTGCGGCAGAGGCCCGCCTTCCACCTCCACGCGGGCGACATCTGCTACGCCGACCCGACCGGCAAGGGCAAGGAGTCGGACGTCTTCGACGCGAGCCAGTGGGACCGGTTCCTGAAGCAGACCGAGCCGGTGGCCCGTTCGGTGCCGTGGATGGTGACGACCGGCAACCACGACATGGAGGCCTGGTACTCCCCGGACGGCTACGGCGGCCAACTCGCCCGGTTCTCCCTGCCGGGGAGCGGCTTCGACGCGCGCACGGCGCCGGGCGTGTACGCCTTCACGTACGGCAACGTCGGCGTGGTGGCGCTCGACGCGAACGACGTGTCGTACGAGATCCCGGCCAACTTCGGCTACACGGAGGGCAGGCAGACGCGGTGGCTGGACCGCACGCTCGGCGAGCTGCGGTCGTCGGCGGACGTCGACTTCATCGTCGTCTTCTTCCACCACTGCGCCTACTCCACGTCCACGCACGCCTCCGACGGCGGCGTGCGCGCCGCGTGGCTGCCGCTGTTCGCGCGGCACGAGGTGGACCTGGTCGTCAACGGGCACAACCACGTCTACGAGCGCACCGACGCCATCCGGGGCGGCGAGGTGGGCAGGCCGGTGCCCATCGGCGGGACGACCGATCCGCGGCGGGACGGGATCGTCTACGTCACCGCGGGCGGCGGCGGCAGGGAGCTGTACGGCTTCCCCGCCGGGGTGAAGGAGAGCTACGAGGGGAACACCACCGGCCACGAGCCGGTGGACACCTTCCGCTGGACCAAGTCCCGGGACACCAGGGCGGAGTCGGTGCACTGGTCGCGGGTGCGCTACCGCGGCTTCTCGTTCCTCTCGGTGGAGGCGGTGAGCGGCGCCGCGCCGCGGCTGGCGGTGTCGGCGCTGACGTCGAACGGTGAGCGGATCGACCACTTCGAGGTGCGGCGCGGGGCGTGAGGCCCCGCGCCGCACCCCGTCGGGCGCGGCTCCCGGTCGGGGTGGTGCGGCTCAGTGGCCGGTGGATCCGCCGTTGTCCCTGCGGTCCAGGGCGCGCTGCAGCGCGGCGGCGGCGTTCTTGCGGTCGGACTCGGTGGCACGGGAAGCGTGACGGACTCGGCGGCGGACGGTCGTCTCGGCCATGGGAGATCGGCTCCTTCGACAGCACGTGGAGTGCAAGGGGAGGGGTGGTTTCGAGACGCCGGAAGGGGCGGGGAGCGGTGCCGCAGGGATTGCCTGCACGGGGCCCGGCTCACGACCGCCATTCGCTTGGTCGAGCGAGACGTTCGGCTCCTACAAAGCTAAGGGAGGCCGGAGCGTCTGTCTCCACAATTACTCGGACTTCCTACTATCTGAGACGGTGGAGTGGCTCACACCGCGCTGAGCTGCGGTGATTCCTAGAGCACGTCCCCATCGCGCCAGTCGAAGAGCAGTTCCTCGCCGGGGTCCGCCGCGAGAGCGGGCCACAGGTAGGTGCTGCCCTCCTCGTCCGGGAGGTGGACGCCGCCGTCCGGGCCAAGGGCGTGGATCCGTCCGGGCCAGGCCCGCCAGCCACGGGCGGTGTACAGCGCGGCGCCGTAGTCGCTCGCGGACAGGGCCCCGACGTCGTAGGCGCGCAGGACGATCTCCTCCAGGGCCCCCATGACCGCGCCGCCGAGCCCCCGGCGCCGCACGTCGCGGCGGACGGCGACGCCCTCCACGTAGCCGACGCGCAGCCAGCGCCCCCGGTACCGGGCCCGCCGCAGGACCACCGCCCCGTGGGCGGCGAGCCCGTGCCCGTCGTGCAGCAGGGCGTGCATGCCGCCCAGGGTGTGGTCCCAGTCGTCGTCGCCGAAGTCGCCGTCGAACGCGTCGTGCAGCAGGCCCCGCACGGCGGACAGTTCCGCCGGGGTGAGCCGGGCGGTGTGGTCGGTGCGCACACGGGTGGTCATCGCCCCAGTATGCGGACCGGGGCGGGTCGCTCTCGACCGGTTCGCCGCGCACGAGGGAAGGGTCCGGCACCGGGAGGGAGACCCGATGACGACGGCGGAGCCGCGCGCCTAGGTGATCACCCAGCACCGCTTCGGCGGGCCGGAGGTCCTGGAGGCCGAGGAACGGCCGCGGCCGGTGCCCGGGTCCGGGGAGATCCTCCTGCGGGTGCACGTGAGCGAGGCCGGCCCGGCGGGCGGCCTGGCCCGTTCCGGCGTCGTCGCGCTGTCCGGGGAGCCCCCGTTCACGCTGGGCCGGGACGTGTGCGGGGAGGTCGGGGAGGTGGGGCCGGGGGTCACGCGGTTCCGCCCCGGGGACGAGGTGTTCGGCCGGATCGACGGCGGCGGACACGCCACGCACGTCACCGCGCCCGAGGGCCACTTCGCGGCCGAGCCCGCCGGACTCGACCACGTCACGCGGGCGCCGCCCCGACGGCGGCGCCCACCGCCTGGCGCGCCCTGGCCGACTTGGCGCGCGTCGGCCCGGGCAGCCGGGTGCTGGTCCGGGCGGCGGCCGGCGGGGCCGGGCACGTGGCGGTGCAACCGGCCGCGGCGGAGGGCGCGGACGTCGTCGGCGTCGCCCGCGCCGGGGACCACGACTTCCCGCGCGAGCTCGGCGCCGGTGAAGCCGTCGACGACACGGCCGGCGCCTCGCCGAGTCCGTGCACGGCGTCGACGCCGCCCTCGACCTGGTCGGCGACGACGCGCCGGTCGTCCTGGACACGCTGCGCCCCGACGGCATCCCGCTCTCCACCGTCCCCGCCGACCCGGGCCTGTCCCCCGAGGACGTGGAGGCCCGGGGCCTGCGTTTCGCGCTCGTCCCCGACGCCCCGTCGGGGGCGCTGCTGGAGCGGACCGCCCCGCTGCCGGCCGACCGCCGGATCCGGGTCCACGTGGCGGCGGCCCTGCCGCTGCCGGAGGCCCCCGCGGCCCATGAACGGGCCGCGGGGGGCACCCGGGGCGGGATCGTCCTGGTGCCGGATCCCTGATCCCGGGCAAGCCGCGGGGCCGGGCCGTGGCGGCCCGGCCCCGCGTGCGCACGGGCTCAGCCCATGTGCGGGTAGGTGTAGTCCGTCGGCGGGACCAGCGTCTCCTTGATGGCGCGGGTCAGGGTCCAGCGCATCAGGTTCTGCGGGGCACCGGCCTTGTCGTTGGTGCCGGAGGCGCGGCCGCCGCCGAAGGGCTGCTGGCCGACGACGGCGCCGGTGGACTTGTCGTTGATGTAGAAGTTGCCGGCCGCGTAGCGCAGCTTGTTCGCCGTGTAGGCGGCGGCCGCGCGGTCGTTGGCGATGACCGAGCCGGTCAGGGCGTAGTCGGAGACGGCCTCCATCTGGGTGAGCATCTCGTCGTACTTGTCGTCCTCGTAGACGTGCACGGCGAGGATCGGGCCGAAGTACTCGGTGCGGAAGACCTCGTTGCCGGGGTCGGTGCACTCGATGACGGTCGGGCGGACGAAGTACCCCTCGGAGTCGTCGTAGGTGCCGCCCGCGACGATCGTGCAGGAGGCGTCCTCCTTGGCCCGGTCGATGGCGGCCTTGTTCTTGGCGAAGGCGCGCTCGTCGATGACGGCGCCGATGAAGTTCGACAGGTCGGTGACGTCACCCATCTTGATGCCGTCGACCTCGGCGGCGAACTCCTCCTTGAAGCCGGAGTTCCAGATCGAGGCGGGGATGTAGGCCCGGGAGGTGGCGCTGCACTTCTGGCCCTGGTACTCGAAGGCACCGCGGGTCAGCGCGGTCTTCAGGACCGCCCGGTCGGCCGACGGGTGGGCGACGAGGAAGTCCTTGCCGCCGGTCTCGCCGACGAGGCGCGGGTAGCCGCGGTACTTCTCGATGTTGGCGCCGACCGTCTTCCACAGGTACTGGAAGGTCTTGGTCGAGCCGGTGAAGTGGATGCCGGCCAGCTCGCGGTGCTCCAGGGCGACCTTGGAGACCTCGATGCCGTCGCCGGTGACCAGGTTGATGACGCCCTTGGGCAGACCGGCCTCCTCCAGCAGCTGCATCAGCAGCACGGCGGCGTGGGTCTGCGTCGGGGACGGCTTCCAGACCACGACGTTGCCCATCAGGGCCGGGGCGGTCGGCAGGTTGCCGGCGATGGCGGTGAAGTTGAAGGGCGTGATCGCGTAGACGAAGCCCTCCAGCGGGCGGTGGTCCAGGCGGTTCCACACGCCCGGGGCGTTGGCCGGGGGCTGCTCGGCGAGCAGCGCGCGGGCGTAGGAGACGTTGAAGCGCCAGAAGTCGACCAGCTCGCAGGGCGTGTCGATCTCGGCCTGCTGGGCGGTCTTGGACTGGCCGAGCATGGTGGAGGCGGCGAGCGTCTCGCGCCAGGGACCGGCCAGCAGCTCGGCGGCGCGCAGGATGATCGCCGCGCGGTCGTCGAAGGACATGGCGCGCCAGGCGGGCGCGGCGGCCAGGGCCGCGTCGATGGCGTCCCGGGCGTCGGCCTGCGTGGCGTTGCGGTACGTGCCGAGCACAGCCCGGTGGTTGTGCGGCTGGACGACCTGGAAGGCCTCGCCGCCGCCCATCCGCTTCTCGCCGCCGATGGTGCAGGGCAGGTCGATCGGGTTGTCGGCCAGCTCCTTCAGCTTGGCCTCCAGCCGGGCCCGCTCGGGCGAGCCGGGGGCGTAGCCGTGCACCGGCTCGTTGACGGGGGTGGGGACCTGGGTCACAGCGTCCATGGGTTCCGTAACTCCTTACTGAGCGGTGATGCGGGCGGTTGCGAGCTCAGCCCTTGCTGACCATCGAGCGGACGAAGAACCGCAGGTTGGCGGGCTTCTCCGCGAGACGGCGCATGAAGTAGCCGTACCAGTCGGTGCCGTACGCGGTGTAGACGCGCATCCGGTGGCCCTCGGCGGCCAGCCGCAGGTGTTCCTCGGTGCGGATGCCGTAGAGCATCTGGAACTCGTACTCGTCGAGCTTGCGTCCGGCCTGGTGGGCCAGTTCCTGGGCGATGGCGATCAGGCGCGGGTCGTGGGAGCCGATCATCGGGTACCCCTCCCCCCGCATCAACGTCCGGAGGATGCGAACGTATGCCCGATCGATGGCGTGCCTGTCCTGGTACGCGACGGAGGCCGGTTCCTTGTACGCGCCCTTGACCAGGCGGACCCGGCTGCCGCTCGCGGCGAGGCGGCGGGCGTCGTCCTCGGTGCGGAACAGGTAGGCCTGGATGACGCAGCCGGTCTGCGGGAAGTCCTTCCGCAGCTCCTCGTGGATGGCGAACATCGAGTCGAGGGTGGTGTGGTCCTCGGCGTCGAGCGTGACCGTGGTGCCGATCTCGGCGGCGGCCTCGACGACGGGGCGGACGTTCTTCAGGGCCAGTTCGTGGCCGTCCTCCAGCGCCTGCCCGAACATCGACAGCTTCACCGACATCTCGGCACGGGTGCCGAGCTCCAGCGGCTTGAGGCGGTCGATCAGCTCCAGGTAGGCGTCCCGGGCGGCGGCCGCCTGCGCCGGGCTGGTGATGTCCTCGCCGACGACGTCCATCGTGAGCTCCAGGCCCTGCCCGGCGAGGTCCCGGATGACGGGGACGATGTCGTCGACGTCCTCCCCCGGGATGAACCGGTCGACGACCTGCTTGGTCACCGGAGCCGCCGAGATCAGACGTCGCATCCGGTCGCTGCGGGACGCGGCGAGAATCACGGGACCCAGCACGGGGCACCTCCAGGGCACAAGCGACGTGAGGGCCGTATCCCTGGCGGATGTTGCCTCGGGTACGGCACGGAGAACCACCGTGAAACTTAAGGATCCCCCCGATCGTCGGCCATCGACAGCTGTCACGCATCCGTGCCGCAGATCTCAGACAGATGTATGACGGTGCCCCGCTGGTGGGGGACAATGCCCGCGTGACGCCGGAACACAGGGGTGACTACGAGGAGCTGGTCGACGAGATCTCGGAGCTGCTCGGCGCGCCCGCGACGCTGGAGAACCGCGACTTCGAGCTGATCGCCTTCGGGGCGTACGACAGCGAGGGCGACCTCGACCCGTCGGCCCTGGACCCCGTGCGCACGCGGTCGATCCTCACCCGCCGCTCCACCGCGGCGGTCCGGGCCTGGTTCGAGGGGTTCGGCATCACGCGCGCGACGGGCCCGGTCCGCATCCCGCCGACACCCGAGGCCGGGGTGTACCGGGGCCGGATCTGCCTGCCGGTCCGCCACCGGGGCGTGGTGCACGGCTACGTCTGGCTGCTGGACGACGATCCCGGCCCGAGCGAGCGGCAGCTGTCGGCCGCCATGGGGGTGACGGCCCGGATCGGTGCCCTGCTCGCCGACGAGGCCCAGCACGGCGCCGACCTCAGCCGTGAACTGAGAGCGGTGCTCACCGCGGAGCGGGACTGGCAGCGCGACATGGCCGTCGCGGAGCTGCGCACGGCCCTCGGCCCGCGGGCGGACGCCCCGCACACCGTGGTGTGCGTCGCGCCGTGGCCCTCGGCCGACCCCGACGACGCGCCCTCGGTGCGCACCATGCCGGGCGCGGCGGCCCTGTGCACGCTGCCGTGGGGGGCGGCGGACCAGTGCGTGGCGGTACTGGTCCGTCTGCGCTCGGCGGACGTCCTGACCCCGGCGACGACGGCGGCGAACCGCCTGCTGGAACGGGCCCGCGGCGGCCTCGGCCCGGGCGGCCCCGCGCGGCCCGGCCACCACGGGCGCCCCGCGGCGGGCGGGCCCGTGAACCCCGCGGCGGGCTCGCGGGGAGCGGGCGGACCGGCTCCACCGGCCGGCTCGGGCTCACGGGGATCGGGCGGGCCCGGGTCCGCCGCGGCAGGCGCCGGACCGGGTGGGGCGGGCGGGCCGGTCGCCGGTGTCGCCACCGCCGGTCCCGGACTCGCCGGGCTGGGAGCCGCCTGGCGGGAGGCGTCGGCGGCCGCCCGTGCCGCGCTCGCGGAGCCCCGGCTGGGGCCGGTCGCCGAGTGGGCGGCGATCGGGCCGTTCCGGCTGCTCACCGCGCTGCCGCCGGACGTGGCCCGCGACCCCGCCGTACGGACGCTCCTCGCCCCCGTCCACCGGGAACTCGCCCGTACCGCCGAGGTCTACCTCGACTGCGCCGGGCAGGCCGCCCGGGCCGCCGCCGAACTCGGCATCCACCGCCAGACCCTGTACTACCGCCTGTCCCGGATCGAGAAGCTGACCGGCCTGGACCTGGACGACGGCGAGGACCGGCTGCTGCTGCACATGGCGCTGAAGGGAGCCCGGCTCTTCCCCGGTGAGGCCACGGGGCCGTCCGGGTGAGACCCGTCGCCCGGACGGGCGGTTCGCGCGACGCACCCGTGCCGTCGCCCACCCCGCACGGTCACGGTTCTCCCGGTGTGCCATCGACTGGGAGGAGCTCACGTGCGCAACCGACGCGCCCGGTCCGCGACGACGACGGTGGTGGCGGGGCTGGCCTGCGGGGTGCTGGCCCTCGCGCTGCCGGGCCCGCACGCGAGCGCCGGAGCGGGCCCCGAGGGCCCGGACGCCCACCGCCACGAGCGGAGCGCCGCGGTCGTCCTCGACTGGGTGCGCACGGCCGACGCCGTCATCGACGCCGAGGCCCGCCCGGGCCCGGCCGAGACCTTCGTCTGGCAGGCGTACGTCTCCACAGCCGTCTACAACGCGGTCGTCGGCGTCGAGGGCCGCTTCATGCCCTACAAGTGGGACGGGCGGGCACCCCGTACGGCCTCCTCCGCGGCGGCGGCCGCCGCCGCGGCGCACCGGATGCTGCGCCACCACTTCCCCGGTGCCGCGCCCCGGCTGGACGCCGCACTGGCCCGGACCCTCGCGGCGATCCCCGACGGCGGGGCGGAGGACGACGGCGTGGCGTTCGGCCGGCGCGCCGCCGCCCACGTCATCGCCCTGCGCCGGGACGACGGCCGGGGCGCGCCGGTGTCCTTCCCCGCGCACCCCCGCCCCGGCGTCTGGCGGCCCACCCCGCCCGGGCACGAGCCGTTCGCCGGCGCCTGGCTCGGCAGGATGCGCCCGTTGCTGCTGGACTCCCCCGGCCGCTTCCGCCCCGGCCCGCCGCCCCCGCTGCGCTCGGCCCGCTACGCCAGGGACCTCCACGAGCTGGCGACGCACGGAGGACGGACCGGCTCGCTCCGCACCCCCGAGCAGACCGACACCGCACGGTACTTCGTCGCCCTCGATCTGCAGGGGGCACTGGGCGACCACGCCACCCGGCACGGCTTCGACATCGCCGAGACGGCGCGTCTGTACGCGGCGGCCAACACGGTCCAGGCGGACGCCGTCATCACCGCCTGGGACGCCAAGCTCCACTACGGCACCTGGCGGCCCGTCACCGCACTCCGCGAGGCGGACACCGACGGCAATCCGGCGACCCGGCCGGACCGCGACTGGGAACCGCTGCTCACCACGCCGGCACACCCCGACTACCTCAGCGGCCACGCCACCATGGGCGGGGCGCTGATGCGCATGCTGACCGGGATCCTCGGCACCTCCCGCGTCGACCTGCGCATCCCCTCGGCCACCACCGGAGCGACCCGTCACTACCGCCACGCCCAGGCGTACGTGCGGGACGTCGTCGACGCCCGTGTCTGGGGCGGGATCCACACCCGGACGGCCGACGAGACGGGCAGCGCCACCGGCCGCCGGCTCGCCGAGTGGGCGCTGCGCAGGTACTTCCGCCCGGTTCCCTGACCCAGGTCGGCGTCGGGACCGCGGCGATCAGGGACACGATTCTGAAAACGATTGTCATCGTGTTACGGTCGTGACGCATTCAACCATTGACCTTCCCTTGACCTTGCCTTGACCGAGGTGTCCCCGTGCGCGTCCCCGTCCGCCCCCTTCCCCTCGTCGCCCTCACCGCGGCCTCGGCCCTGATCACCGGCTGCTTCTCCGGCGGGCAGCCGGGCACGGACGACTCCGGGACGGGGGGCGGGCGCATACGCGTCGCGATGATGCAGCCACCGCGCTCGGGGCTGTCCCCGCTGTCGGACGACGCCTTCAAGCTGTCGCGCTGGTCGACGGCGGAGACGCTGGTGAAGCTGGACGCGGACGGCGACGCCCGGCCGGCCCTGGCCACCAGGTGGGTGCAGTCCGGCCGCAGCTGGACCTTCACCCTGCGCGAGGGCGTCACCTTCCACGACGGCACGAAGCTCACCGCCGAAACCGTCGTCAACTCCCTCACCAGGGCGGCAGCGGCCTCCCCCAAGCCCCGCATCCTGGACGGCGTGGACCTGACCGCGAAGGCCGACGGCGGCAAGGTCACCGTCACCACGGCCGCCGAGGACCCCCTGGTCCCGCAGCGGCTCAGCTCCCCGCAGCTGTCGGTCCTGGCCGCGAAGGCCTACCGGGGGAAGACCGTGAACCCGGTCGGCGCGGGCACCGGCCCCTTCGAGCTGACGAAGGTCGAGGGCACCTCCTCCGCCTCGCTCGACCGCTACGACGGCTACTGGGGGAAGAAGGCCAAGGCCCCCGGCATCGACGTCCGGTTCGTGCCGGACGGCACCGCCCGCGCCGCCGCCCTGCGCAGCGGCGAGGCCGACATCGTCGAGGCGGTGCCGGTGTCGCAGGCCGCCGTCCTCGACCAGGACCTGATCACCGAGGTCCCGATGCCGCGCACCAACACCCTGTACCTCAACACCCGCAAGGGCGCCTTCAAGGACCCCGCGCTGCGGGCGGCGGCCCGCGAGGCGATCGACGCCGCGTCCATCGTGAAGGGCGTGTACGAGGGGCGCGCCGACGTGGCCGAGGGGCTGCTCGGACCGGCCCTGCCGTGGGCGGCCGACCTGCGCGAGCCGGTGCGGCGGGCCGAGGCCGGGGACCCGGCCGGCCGGACCATCACGATCGGCACCTTCACCGACCGCGCCGAGCTGCCCGAGGTCGCCGCCGCGCTGCAACAGCAGCTCCAGAAGGCCGGGTTCAAGGTCAGGCTCGACGTGCGCGAGTACGCCAACATCGAGTCCGACGCGCTGGCGGGCCGGTTCGACGCGTTCGTCCTCTCCCGCGCGACGGTCCTGGACTCGGGCGATCCGGCCGCCTACCTCTACAGCGACTTCGCCTCCGACGGCTCCTTCAACATCTCCCAGCTCGCGGACCCGGCCGTGGACAAGGCCCTGCGCGCGGCCGGCGAGACGCCGACCGGTGAGGCCCGGCGCAAGGCGGTCGTCGCCGCCGAGGCGGCCGTGATCGGCACGGACGCGGCCGTGCCCATGCTGCACGAGCGCGTGATCCAGGGCGACGCGGCCGGCGTGACCGGCGCCGCCCACGACCCGCGCGAGCGGGAACTGGTCACGGCGGACACCTACGTCAAGTGAGGCCCCGCACACGGCGGCCGGCCGGCGCCGCCGCGCTGACCCGCCTGCTCTGCCTGGCCGCCGTGGTGGCCGCCGTCGGCCTGCTGCCGTGGCTGTCCGGCCGGGACCCGGCCCTGGCCGTGCTGCGGGCCCGCTCCGCCGAGCAGGACCCGACCCGGGAAGCCCTCGACTCCGTACGGCGGGACCTGGGCCTGGACGCCGGCCCCCTGTCCCTGCTGGGCGGCTGGGCCGCGGACCTGCTGCGCGGTGACCTCGGCACGTCCTGGGTGTCGGGCACCGAGGTGCTGCCCTCGGTGGTCTCCGGGCTCCAGGTGTCACTGGCGCTGATGGGTGCCGCGCTGGCCGTGGCGCTGCTGCTGGCCTGCGCCCTGGTGGCGCCCGTGCTGGTGCGGGGCCGGGCGTCGGCGGGGGCGTGGGCCGCGATGCTGGCCGCCGTGCCCGAGTTCCTGCTGGCCACGGTGGTCCTGCTGGTGTTCGGGGTGTGGCTGGGGTGGCTGCCGACGTCGGGCTGGGCGGGTCCGCAGAACATGGTCCTGCCCGCCGTGGCCCTCGGCGTCCCGGCGGGCGGGCTGCTCGGCCGGCTGGTCGCGGACGCGCTGCCCGCCGTGCTCGACGAGCGGTGGGTGGAGCTGTGGCGGGGCGCCGGGGTGAGCCGGGCACGGATCGCGGGGGCGGCGCTGCGGCGTGCCCTGCCGCCGCTGGTCCCGCAGTTCGGGATGGTCGCCGTGGGGCTCACCGGCGGCGCGGTCGCCGTGGAGACGGTCTTCGCCGTGCCGGGCATCGGCCGTACCGCCCTGGGTGCGGCCAAGTCGCAGGACCTGCCGCTGCTCCAGGGCGCGGTGCTCGCGCTGCTGGCGCTCGGCCTGGTCACGGGCGCGCTCGCGGCGCTCGCCCGGCGGCGGCTGCTGGGCCCGGCCCTGCGGGACGCCTCGCTGGCCCTGCCGCCGGCCCGGCCGGTGCGTGCCCGTCCCGCGATCCCGCTCTCGCTGTTCGCCGTCCTCGCCGTGACCATCGGCTGGGGCCTGCTGCGCGACCCGTACGCCGTGAACACCGCGGCCCGGCTGGCGGCGCCCTCCTGGGCGCACCCCCTCGGCACCGACGGCCTCGGCCGTGACGTCCTCGCCCGGCTCGGTCACGGCGCCGCCGCCACGGTCGGCACGGCGGCGGCGGTCTGCCTGCTGAGCCTGCTGGTCGCGCTCGCGCTGGGCTTCCTGCCCCGGATCGCGGAGGGCGCGGCGGACATCGCCAACGCCCTGCCCCCGGTGATCGTCGGCATCCTGGTCGCGGCGGCCGTCGGCCCCGGCACCGGCGGCGCGGCCCTCGCGGTCGCGCTGATCTCCTGGCCCGCCCTGTCCGCGCACGCGGCGGCCCTGGTGCGGGAGGTGCGCGCCTCGGCGTTCCTGGCCGCCCAACGGGCCATCGGCGCCGGGCCGTGGTGGATCCTCACCCGGCACGTGCTGCCGTCGGTGGCGGGCCCCGTCGCCCGCCACGCCCTGCTGCGCCTGCCCGGCATCGCCCTGGCCCTGGCCTCGCTGGGCTTCCTCGGCCTGGGCTCGCAGCCGCCCGCCCCCGAGTGGGGCCTGCTGCTCGACGAGTCCCGCGCCTACGTGGAACGCGCCCCGTGGGCGGCCCTCGCCCCGGCGGTGGCGCTGGCCCTGCTGGCGGGGCTCGCGGTGTCGGGCGCGGCGCTCACCCGGGGCCGCCGGGTACGGCGTCCCACCCCGGCTCCGGCCCGGAAGGAGCACCCCGTTGGAGTCTGAAGTCCTGCTGTCGGTACGGGCGCTGCGGATCGCCTTCGACGGGGCCGAGGCCGTGCGCGGCCTGTCCTTCGACGTCCGCGCGCGGGAAGTCCTGGCGATCGTCGGCGAGTCGGGAGCGGGCAAGTCCCTCACCGCCCGCGCGCTCCTGGGCATGCTGCCGCGCGACGCGGTCGTGAGCGGCACGATCAGCCCGGACCTCACGGCCCACCGCGGCCGCCGCATCGCCCTGGTG
The DNA here is from genome assembly GCF_056432865.1 of Streptomyces sp. NPDC044921. NCBI lineage: Bacteria > Bacillati > Actinomycetota > Actinomycetes > Kitasatosporales > Streptomycetaceae > Streptomyces > Streptomyces sp. NPDC044921. Next base: position 291,713 of record NZ_JBWKIF010000003.1, on the reverse strand, counting down.
CCGCAGGACGCCCTGTCCGCCCTGTCCCCGGTGCACCCGGTCGGCGACCAACTGGCCGCCGCCGTCCGGTCGGTGGCCGGGGTGTCCCGCAAGGAGGCCCGGGCCCGGGCGGTCGCGGCCCTGGACCGCGTCGGCATCCCGGACGCGGCGCGCAGGGCGCGGGCCCACCCGCACGAGTACTCCGGCGGCATGCGCCAGCGCGCGGTGATCGCCATGGCGACGATCAACGAACCGGACGTGCTCGTCGCCGACGAGCCCACCACGGCCCTCGACGAGGAGCGCCGCGACCAGGTGCTGCGGCTGCTCGCCGAGCAGCGCGCGGCGGTCGGCGCCGCGCTGGTCCTGGTCACGCACGACATGGAGGCCGTGCGCGGCCACGCGGACCGGGTGCTGGTCATGTACGCCGGGCGCGTCGCCGAACTCGGCCCGGCCGACGAGGTACTGGCCCGCCCCCGGGCCCCCTACACGGCCGGGCTGCTGGCGTCGCTCCCGCAGCACGCGCCCCCGGGCCGCCGTCTGCCCACCCTGCGCGGCACCCCGCCCGCCCCGGGCGCGCTCCCACCGGGCTGCGCCTTCGCCCCGCGCTGCCCCCTCGCGGCCGGGTCCTGCCACACGGTGGAGCCCGAGCCCGAGCCGGCCGCGGGCCGCCTGATCGCCTGCCACCGCTGGGAGGAACTCCCCCACCCGGCGGCCGCGTTGTTCTCCGAGGAGTGGCGGCCCGCATGAGTGATTCCCTGCTCGACGTCCGCGACCTGGTCGTCCGCCACGGCCGGGTGACCGCCGTGGACGGCGTCTCCTTCTCCCTGGACGCCGGCGAGACCCTCGCGCTGAACGGCCCGTCCGGTTGCGGCAAGTCCTCCACGGCCCTGGCGGTGCTCCAGCTGCGCCGCCCGGACGGCGGCCGGGTGCGGTTCGAGGGACGGGAGCTGACCACCCTCCCGGAACGGCGGCTGCGCCCGCTGCGGCCCCGCATGCAGCCCGTCTTCCAGGACCCGTACGGCTCGCTCAGTCCCCGCCACCGCATCCGGGACGCCGTCGCCGAGCCGCTGAGGGTGCAGGGCCGCTGGGATCCCGCGGCGGGCCCGGCCCGCGTCGCCGAACTCCTCGACCGGGTCGGCCTCGATCCCGCCCACGGCGACCGCCGGCCGCACGAGCTGTCCGGCGGCCAGTGCCAGCGCGCCGGCATCGCCCGCGCCCTGGCCTCCGATCCGAGGCTCCTGGTGCTCGACGAGCCGGTGTCCTCCCTGGACCCGTCGGTCCGCGCGGGCGTGCTGAACCTGCTCGCCGGCCTCCAGGACGACCTGGGTCTCGGCTACCTGTTCATCTGCCACGACCGCGCGGTCGTCCGCCACATGGCGGACCGGGTGATCGAGATGCGCGAGGGGCGGATCATCTCCGGGCGGCCGCCTCGATGACCTGGCGCAGCCCTTCGGCGAGCTGACCGGCCTCGGGCGCGTTCTTCGGGTCGAAGGTCCACTGCGCCATGAGGCCCATCATCAGTGTCAGGTAGAAGTACCCGAGGGTGTCCACCCGCTCCTCCGGCACGTCGTCCTCGTGGCCGCCGTGGAAGAGCGTGACGATGCCGCGCGCCCCCTCCCGCTGGGCGCGCGCGAGGTGCTCCCGCACCTCCGGCAGCTGGTCGCCCATGGCCACGATCTCCATGCTGAGCCGCCACAGCGAGCCGGGCTCCCGCATGGTGGCGATGATGTTCGTCCACACCTCGGCGAACCGCTCCAGCGACCCCGGCTCGCCCCGCAGCTCCCCACCGCCCTCGAAGGCGGCGGACATCCCCTCGACCAGCTCGACGTACGCCTGGGCGAGCAGCGCGTCCTTCGAGCCGTAGTGGTAGCCGATCGACGCCAGGTTGGTCCCCGACTCCTTGACGATGTCGCGCGCGGTGGTGCGCAGGAAGCCCTTGGCCAGCAGGCAGCGCTGGGCGCCTTCGAGCAGATCCTCACGGTGTCCCATGCCGGCCACCCTACTCCCGCATCCAGACAGTCGTCTTAAACAGACGTACTAGACAGCTGTTTAAGACGTCCGTACAGTCCTGCCCATGACGACGACCCCGTCCCCTCCCGCCCTCGCCGGCCGCCGCGAATGGACCGCGCTGGGCGTGCTGATGCTCCCGCTGCTCCTGGTCTCCATGGACGTCTCCGTGCTGTACTTCGCGGTCCCGGAGATCAGCGCCGACCTGGCACCCTCCGGCACCCAGCAGCTGTGGATCTTCGACATCTACGCCTTCGTCCTGGCCGGTCTGCTGATGACGATGGGCGCGCTCGGCGACCGGATCGGCCGGCGCAGGCTCCTGCTGATCGGCGCGGCCGCCTTCGGAGCCGCCTCCCTGGCCGCGGCCTACGCCCACAGCGCCGAGGCCCTGATCACGGCCCGCGCCGCCCTGGGCATCGGCGGCGCCACGCTGATGCCCTCCACCCTGGCGCTGGTCCGCACGATGTTCGCCGACCCCGCTCAGCGCGCGAAGGCCATCGCCCTGTGGTCCGGCGTGATGACCGGCGGCGTCGCGCTCGGCTCGGTGATGAGCGGCGTGCTCGTCGAGTGGTTCTGGTGAGGCTCGGTGTTCCTGGTCAACCTGCCCGCGATGGCCCTGCTGCTGGTCCTCGGCCCGCTGCTGCTCCCCGAGTCGCGCGACCCCGCCCCGGGCCGTTTCGACTGGCTGAGCGTGCCGCTGTCGATGGCGGCGGTGCTCCCGGTGATCTACGGTCTGAAGGAGATCACGGCCGGGGGCTGGAACGTCCGGTACGTCGTCTCCATCACCGTCGGCCTGCTCTTCGCGGCCCTCTTCGTCCACCGGCAGCGCACCGCGGCCTCACCCATGATCCCGCCGGTCCTCTTCCGCGGCCGGGGCTTCGGGCCCGCCGTGGTGCTCAATCTGCTCTCGCTGTTCGCGATGATGGGCTCGGCGTTCTTCACCACCCAGTACATCCAGTCGGTGCTCGGCAAGAGCGCGCTGGAGGCCTCGCTGTGGGCCCTGCTCCCGTCCGTGCCGATCGGCATGGCCGCCCCCGTCACGGCCCAGTTGGTGCGCAAGGGCCTGTCCCGCCTCGCGGTCGTCACGGGAGGTTTCGTGATCTCGGCGAGCGGATACGTCCTGCTAACCCTCGCCGGGCCGCGGTCCATGGCGGTGGTGCTGACGGCCTGCGGGGTCCTGGCCTTCGGCATCGTGACGGTCACGACCCAGGTCATGGACCTGGCCCTGGGCACGGCCCCGGTGGAACGGGCGGCCACGGCCTCGTCCCTGATGGAGACCGGCGCGGAGTTCGGCGGTGCCCTCGGCATGGCGGTCCTGGGCTCGATCGGGACGGCGGTCTACCGCCACGAGATGCCCGGCTCCGCCCCGGCGCCCGCCCGCGAGACGCTGGGCGGCGCGCTGGCCGTGGCCGATCAGCTGCCGGGGCGCGCGGGGGACGCCCTGGCGGCGACGGCCCGGGCGGCCTTCACCAGCGGGATGAACGGGGCGGCGCTCGCGGGGGCGGCGGTGCTGCTGGGCGCGGCGGTGTTCGCGGCGCTCACGCTCCGGCGGGTGCCCGGCTTCCAGGGGCCGGGCACGCCGAACGCCGGACGGGCCGAGTCGCTCAGCCCGTCCGGCGTCTGAGGGAGGGACGGGGTCAGGCCAGATTCACCGAGCGGGCGGAGGTGGCGCCGATCTCCGCGGCCAGCTCGGCCAGCACCGAGGGGGTCACCGTGTCGTCCACGGTGAGGACGGCCAGCGCCTCGCCGCCGGCGACGGCACGCGAGACCTGCATACCGGCGATGTTGATGCCCGCCTCGCCGAGGATGCGGCCGACCGTGCCGACGACACCCGGCCGGTCCTCGTAGCGCAGCACCACCATGTGGTCGGCGAGCGCGAGATCCACGTCGTAGTCCCCGACGGCGACGATCTTCTGGAGGTGCTTCGGGCCGGCCAGCGTGCCGGAGACCGACACCTCCTCGCCGTCGGCGAGCGTGCCGCGCACCGTGACGACGTTGCGGTGCTCGCTCGCCTCCGAGCTGGTGGTCAGCCGCACCTCGACGCCGCGCTCCTGCGCGAACAGCGGGGCGTTGACGTACGACACCGTCTCGTCGACGACGTCCTCGAAGACGCCCTTGAGGGCGGACAGCTCCAGCACCTTCACGTCGTGCTGGGTGATCTCGCCGTACACCTCGACGTCCAGGCGGACCGCGACCTCGCCGGCGAGCGCGGTGAAGATCCGGCCCAGGCGCTCGGCGAGCGGCAGGCCCGGCTTGACGTCCTCGGCGATGACACCGCCCTGCACGTTCACCGCGTCCGGCACCAGCTCGCCGGCGAGGGCGAGACGCACCGAGCGGGCGACGGCGATACCGGCCTTCTCCTGCGCCTCGTCGGTGGAGGCACCGAGGTGCGGGGTGGCGACGACCTGGTCGAACTCGAACAGCGGGGAGTCCGTGCAGGGCTCCTTCGCGTACACGTCGAGACCGGCGCCGGCGACCCGGCCCTCCTTCAGCGCCGAGTACAGCGCCTCCTCGTCGACGATGCCGCCGCGCGCGGCGTTGACGATGCGCACGCTGGGCTTGACCTTGCGCAGCGCCTCGTCGCCGATCAGGCCGAGGGTCTCGGGCGTCTTGGGCAGGTGGACGGTGATGAAGTCGGAGACCTCCAGCAGCTCGTCCAGCGACAGCACCTTCACGCCCATCTGCGCGGCCCGGGCGGGCTGCACGTACGGGTCGTACGCGACGACCTTCATGCCGAAGGCGGACATGCGCTGCGCGACGAGCGCGCCGATGCGGCCGAGGCCGACGACGCCGAGGGTCTTCTCGGCCAGCTCGACACCCGTGTACTTGCTGCGCTTCCACTCGCCGTTCTTCAGCGCGGCGTTGGCCTGCGGGATGTTGCGGGCGGTGGCGAGGAGCAGACCGCAGGCCAGCTCGGCGGCGGTCACGATGTTCGACGTGGGGGCGTTGACGACCATCACGCCGGCCTTGGTGGCGGCGGAGACGTCCACGTTGTCCAGGCCGACGCCGGCTCGTGCGACGACCTTGAGCTTCTTCGCGGCGGCGATCGCCTCGGCGTCGACCTTGGTGGCCGAACGGATCAGGATCGCGTCCACGTCGGCGATGGCGGGGAGCAGCTCGGCTCGGTCCGCGCCGTTGCAGTGCCGGATCTCGAAGTCCGGGCCCAGGGCGTCGACGGTGGCGGGCGACAGCTCTTCAGCGATGAGTACGACGGGTTTCGAGCTCACGTGAGTCCTCACAAGTCCAGTGCTGCGGACGGCCGTCCCGACGGCCGCAGGCGGTGGAGGGGTGCTTGCCGCGTGGAAGACGCACGACGCTGTGGGCCTGACGCGTATATATGCAGCAGTGTAGTGGTGCGACAGGGGGCGCCCGACGCCTTGGCGGAAGGATCACCCGGACGGGAAAGGGCCCGGCCGCGGCGTCGCTGCCGCGGCCGGGCCCCAGGGCTCACGCCTCCTCGTCGACCCAGCTCATGAGCTTGCGCAGCTCCTTGCCGGTGGTCTCCAGCAGGTGCTCGGAGTCCTGCTTCTTGTACTCGTTGTACTTCTTCAGACCGCCGTGGTACTCGTCCATCCAGTTCTTGGCGAACGTGCCGTCCTGGATCTCGGCGAGGACCTTCTTCATCTCGGCCTTGGTGGCGTCCGTGATGATGCGCGGGCCGGTGACGTAGTCGCCCCACTCGGCGGTCTCGGAGATCGACCAGCGCATCTTCTCCAGGCCGCCCTCGTACATGAGGTCCACGATCAGCTTCAGCTCGTGCAGGCACTCGAAGTAGGCGATCTCCGGCTGGTAGCCGGCCTCGGTCAGCGTCTCGAAGCCCGCCTTGACCAGCGCCGCGGTGCCACCGCACAGGACGGCCTGCTCACCGAACAGGTCGGTCTCGGTCTCCTCGGTGAAGGTCGTCTTGATCACGCCGGCGCGGGTGCCGCCGATGCCCTTGGCGTAGGACAGGGCCAGCTGGAAGCCGTTGCCCGTGGCGTCCTGCTCGACGGCGGCGATGCACGGAACGCCGCGGCCCTCCTCGTACTGGCGGCGGACCAGGTGGCCCGGGCCCTTCGGGGCGACCATGCAGACGTCCACGCCGGCCGGGGGCTTGATGAAGCCGTAGCGGATGTTCAGGCCGTGGCCGAAGAACAGGGCGTCGCCGTCGTTCAGGTTCGGGGCGATGTGCTCCTCGTAGACCTGGGCCTGGATCGGGTCCGGGACGAGGATCATGATGACGTCGGCCTCGGCGGCGGCCTCCGACGGGCTCACCACGCGCAGGCCCTGCTCCTCGGCCTTGGCCTTGGACTTGGAGCCCTCGTGCAGACCGACGCGGACGTCGACACCCGAGTCACGCAGGGACAGCGCGTGGGCGTGGCCCTGGCTGCCGTACCCGATGACCGCGACCTTGCGGCCCTGGATGATGGACAGGTCGGCGTCGGCGTCGTAGAACAGCTCGGCCACTTTGGGTTCTCTCCTCGGGAGTGCAGGTGTTGCGTCCCACCGTATGACGGGGGGCGGAAGGGAAGTCTGAGGGTCTCGGAATACGGGCGGCCGGCGGCGGCGCCGACCGCCCGTTTCGCGTCTTACGCCGACCGGTCCAGGGCGCGCAGCGACCGGTCCGTGATGGAACGGGCACCGCGTCCGATCGCGATCGTGCCGGACTGGACGAGCTCCTTGATGCCGTACGGCTCCAGCATCTTGAGCATCGCGGAGAGCTTCTCGCCGGATCCGGTGGCCTCGATGGTGACGGCCTCCGGGGAGACGTCGACGGTCTTGGCGCGGAACAGCTGGACGATCTCGACGATCTGGGAGCGCGTCTCGTTGTCGGCGCGCACCTTCACCAGGACGAGTTCGCGCTGGACGGCCTGCGACGGCTCCAGTTCGACGATCTTCAGCACGTTGACGAGCTTGTTGAGCTGCTTGGTGACCTGCTCCAGCGGCAGGTCCTCCACGCCCACGACGATGGTGATGCGGGAGATGTCGGGGTGCTCGGTGACACCGACGGCGAGCGAGTCGATGTTGAAGCCGCGGCGGGAGAAGAGGGCGGCGATCCGGGCCAGGATGCCGGGGGTGTTCTCCACCAGGACGGAGAGCGTGTGCTTGGACATGGTCTGCTTCCTTCAGGGCTCTCAGTCGTCTTCGTTGTCGCCGAAGTCGGGGCGGACGTCCCGGGCGGCCATGATCTCGTCGTTGGAGGTGCCGGCGGCGACCATCGGCCAGACCATGGCGTCCTCGTGGACGATGAAGTCCACGACGACGGGACGGTCGTTGATGGCGTTCGCCTCCTCGATGACCTTGTCGAGGTCGTCCGGGGACTCGCAGCGGATGGCGTGGCAGCCCATGGCCTCCGACAGCTTCACGAAGTCGGGGACGCGGGTGCCGCGGGCCTGCGGGTTGACGTCGTCCGGGCCGGAGTGCAGGACGGTGTTGGAGTACCGCTGGTTGTAGAAGAGGGTCTGCCACTGGCGGACCATCCCGAGGGCGCCGTTGTTGATGACGGCGACCTTGATCGGGATGTTGTTCAGGGCGCAGGTGGTGAGTTCCTGGTTGGTCATCTGGAAGCAGCCGTCGCCGTCGATGGCCCAGACGGCCCGGTCGGGTGCCCCGGCCTTGGCGCCCATGGCGGCCGGGACGGCGTAGCCCATCGTTCCGGCGCCGCCGGAGTTGAGCCAGGTGCCGGGCTTGTCGTACTCGATGAAGTGGGCGGCCCACATCTGGTGCTGGCCGACGCCCGCCGCGAAGATCGTGCCCTCGGGGGCGAGCTGCCCGATGCGCTCGATGACCGCCTGCGGGGAGAGCGAGCCGTCGCCGGGCTGGTCGTAGCCGAGCGGGTAGGTCTCGCGCCAGCGGTTCAGGTCGTTCCACCACATGGTGTAGTCGCCCTGGTGACCCTCGCTGTGCTCCTTCTGCACGGCCTGGATCAGGTCGGCGATGACCTCGCGGGCGTCGCCCACGATCGGCACGTCGGCGGCGCGGTTCTTGCCGATCTCCGCCGGGTCGATGTCCGCGTGGACGATCTTGGCCAGGGGTGCGAAGCTGTCCAGCTTGCCGGTGACGCGGTCGTCGAAGCGGGCGCCGAGGGCGACGATCAGGTCGGCCTTCTGCAGGGCGGTGACGGCGGCGACCGAGCCGTGCATGCCGGGCATGCCCAGGTGCTGCGGGTGCTTGTCGGGGAACGCGCCGAGTGCCATCAGCGTGGTGGTGACGGGCGCGCCGGTCAGCTCGGCGAGGACCTTCAGCTCGGCGGTGGCCCGGGCCTTGAGCACCCCGCCGCCGACGTACAGCACGGGCCGGCGGGCCTGGGTGATCAGCTTGGCGGCCTCGCGGATCTGCTTGGCGTGCGGCTTGGTCACCGGGCGGTAGCCGGGCAGGTCCATGGTGGGCGGCCAGGAGAAGGTCGTCTTCGCCTGGAGGGCGTCCTTGGCGATGTCGACCAGGACCGGGCCGGGGCGGCCGGTGGAGGCGATGTGGAACGCCTGCGCGATGATCCGCGGGATGTCCTCGGCCTTGGTGACGAGGAAGTTGTGCTTGGTGATCGGCATGGTGATGCCGACGATGTCCGCCTCCTGGAAGGCGTCCGTGCCGATCGCCTTGGACGCCACCTGGCCGGTGATCGCGACCAGCGGCACGGAGTCCATGTGCGCGTCGGCGATCGGGGTGACCAGGTTGGTGGCGCCGGGGCCCGAGGTGGCCATGCAGACGCCGACCTTGCCGGTGGCCTGCGCGTAGCCGGTGGCGGCGTGTCCGGCGCCCTGCTCGTGGCGGACCAGGACGTGGCGCACCCTGGTGGAGTCCATCAGCGGGTCGTAGGCCGGGAGGATCGCACCGCCGGGAATGCCGAATACCGTGTCGGCGCCGACCTCCTCGAGAGAGCGGATGAGGGACTGCGCGCCCGTCACCTGCTCGGGGGCGGAGTGTCCTCCGGATCGGGGCCGGGGCTGCGGGTGGTGGGCCCCGGTGGCCTGCTCGGTCATCGGCATTCTCTTCTCAGATGCTGAGGGTTTTTGCGAGGTTCGTTCGGTTTTCGACTGCTGCACGGAGGGCGCCTGTGCAACAAAAAACCCCTCGTGCCATAAGGCAAGCGAGGGGAGCGCGCCGGGTGGGGTCGCTGAGCGGTCGAGGCTCAGCGTCAGCCGACGCGCTTTCCAAGTACGAGAATTCGGGTGCGCATGGCACAGACCCTCCCCCCGGCACGCACTCACTGTCAAGTGGGTGGGACGGGAGTCTCATTATGTGAGCGGAGGGCCGTACCGCCTCCGATGACGGCGGACACGTTCGCGCTGTACACCCGCCCGGCGCCGCCCGCCAGTGCCGGTTCGCCCGGTGCGTGCGGAAGCGGGTAGTGACCGCCCGCGAGCGCCCGGCGCAGCCGGTACTCGTCCAGCGGCCCGGAGAACGCCATGCCCTGCCCGTGCGTGCAGCCCATCGCCCGCAGGGCGACGACCTGCTCGGGCAGGTCGACCCCCTCGGCCACGGACTGCAGCCCGAGGTCGCCGGCGATGCGCAGCAGCCCGCTGGTGATCTTGTGCAGACGGGCGGACTCCACGACACCGTCGACCAGACCGCGGTCGAGCTTCAGGATGTCGACGGGGAGCCGCCGCAGGGCCGTGATCGCCGCACAGCCGCTGCCGAACCCGTCGAGCGCGATCCGTACGCCGACCCGCCGCAGGGCGCCCAGGCGCCGCTCCAGCTCGTCCAGCGGGACCCTCGGGTCGGCGTCGGACAGCTCGATGACAAGCGAGCCGGACGGCAGCCCGTGCCGGGTCAGCAGCGCCTCGATCGAGCCGAGCGGCAGGGACTTGTCCAGCAGCCGGCGGGCGCTCATCCGGACCACGACCGGCACGGACAGCCCGGTCGCGTGCCGCTCGGCGGCCTGCTCGACGGCCTCCTCGATCATCCAGCGGCCCAGCTCCGCGGTCTTGTCGCTGTCCTCGGCCACGCGCAGGAACTCCGCCGGGGTGAACAGGACCCCCTGGGAGGAGCGCCAGCGCGCCTGCGCGGACACCGACGTGATCCGGCCGTCCTCCAGGCACACCACCGGCTGGTGCAGCAGGGCGAACTCGCCGTCGTGCAGGGCGGCGCGCAGCCGGGTGGCCAGCTCCGCCTTGCGGACGACGTCCTGCTGCATCTGCGGCTTGTACAGCTCGACGCGGCCCTTGCCGCCGGCCTTGGCCCGGTACATCGCCAGGTCCGCGTTGCGCAGCAGCTCGCCCGCGCCGAGGCCCGGTTCCGCGAAGGCCACGCCGATGGAGGCGTTGACGCGGACATCGTTGCCGTCGATCAGGTAGGGCTGGGACAGCGTGGTCCGCAGGCGGTCGGCGAGCTCGACGATGTGCCGCTCGCGGGCCTGCCGGTCGCGGGTGTTGTCCCCGACGATGAGGGCCGCGAACTCGTCCCCGCCGAGCCGTGCGGCGGTGTCGCCCTGGCGGACCGAGTCCTGCAGCCTGCGGGCGGCCTGGACGAGCAGTTCGTCCCCGGCCTGGTGGCCGATGGTGTCGTTGACGGCCTTGAAGCCGTCGAGGTCGATGAAGAGCACGGCCGTGTTCCGCAGGGCCAGGCCCCGGTCCGAGGCGCGGCGGCCGGACAGCGCGTGCTGGACGCGCTTGGTGAACAGGGCGCGGTTGGGCAGGTCCGTGAGCGGGTCGTGCTCGGCGTTGTGCTGCAACTGCGCCTGCAGCCGGACCCGTTCGGTCACGTCCCTGCTGTTGAAGATGAGGCCGCCGTGGTGGCGGTTGACGGTCGACTCGACGTTCAGCCAGCCGCCGTCGCCGGAGCGGAAGCGGCACTCGATGCGCGTGGTGGGTTCCTCGACCGGGTTGGCGGCGAGGAACCTGCGCACCTCGTGCACGACGCAGCCGAGGTCCTCCGGGTGGATGAGTTGGGCCAGTTCCGTACCCACCAGCTCCTCCGCCGGGCGGCCGTAGACGCCGGCGGCGGCCGGTGAGACGTACCTGAGGACACCGCTGGGTGCGGCGATCATGATGACGTCGCTGGAGCCCTGGACCAGGGAGCGGAAGTGGTTCTCCTTCTGGGCCAGTTCCTGGGTGAGGGTGATGTTGTCGAGCAGCATGATGCCCTGGCGCACGACCAGCGCGAGCACGACCGTCCCCCCGGTCAGCAGGACCACGCGGTCGACGCTGCGGCCGTTGAGGACGTTGTACAGGATCCCCAGGGTGCACACGGCGGCGGCGAGATAGGGCGTGAGGGCGGCGAGGGAGCCGGCGATGGGCCGGGCGGCCGGGTAGCGGCTGTGCTCCGCTCCGGGCAGGCCCGGAAGGTGATGGGGTCCGCTGCGCTGTCCCGGCACGTGCTCGTGCACCACGCGGGTGTGTCCCGCGCCGCCGTGCCGGTCGGGGCCGTGGCGCTCGCCCTCCGCGGTGCGGGGCGCGGCCCAGGGGGCGTAGGCCAGGAGCAGCGAGCCCGCGAACCAGCCCGCGTCGAGCAGCTGCCCGGAGCGGTAGTCGTGGTGCATCAGCGGCGAGGTGAACAGGGCGTCGCACATCACGGTCAGCGCGAGGGCGCCGATGGCGGTGTTGACCGCGGAGCGGTTCACCGCGGACCGCCGGAAGTGCAGCGCGAGGACCATGCTGACCAGCGCGATGTCCAGCAGCGGGTAGGCCAGCGACAGCGCGGTGTGCGCCACGCTCGGCCCTTCGGACTTCGCGGCCTGGGCGAGGGCGAGGCTCCAGGCCAGCGTCAGCAGCGAGCCGCCGATCAGCCAGGCGTCCAGCCCCAGGCAGACCCAGCCGGCCTTGGTCACCGGCCGCTTGGCGAGCACCAGCAGCCCGACGATCGCCGGCGGCGCGAAGCACAGGAAGAACAGGTCGGCGTAGCTGGGGCTGGGCACGGGCAGTCCCAGGACCACCTCGTACCACCCCCAGACCAGATTGCCCAGCGACGCCATGGCCGAGGAGAGGCCGAACAGCAGCCAGGCGGATCGAAAGCGGGTGCGGCGGCTGCGGGCGTAGAGGAAGCACGACACGGAGGCGGTGGCCGCCGCGGCGCTCAGTCCGAAGTCGCCCATGATCAGGGCCATGTCGTGCGAGCCCCAGCCGAACGCGGCACCGACGGCGTATCCCGCGCAGACCAGGGCCAGGACGAGTTGGAGGGCGAGGCCCGGCCGGGGGCCGGGGGCCTGCGTCCGGGGCGGCAGCGCGCTCGGGGCCGGAGGCTGTGCCCGCAGCGCTCCGTCCAGCGTGGTGGTCGGGGGCGCGCTCACCGGATCCTCCCGGTCCGCGTCGCTCCCGGGTCCCGCGGGCGCCGGTGGACCGGCTGGGCCTGCCTCCTGCGGCTGCCGGGCCTGCGGCGGTGATGGCTGTGATCGGTGTGCTGGTCGCTGTGCTGGGTGCGGTGGCCGCCGTGATCGGCGCACCGGCCGCGTCTGCCCGCGGCCGTCCGCCAGGGTCGCCGCCGGCAGCCCCGCCCCGTCGGATCGCTCGTCCATAGGCCGTGCATCGCCTGTCGCCCCCCTCACAGTCCTGCAACGTCCGTCCCCGGCGCCGAACGTGCCCCGGCGCAGCCCCTGTCGGGACGATACACCAGTCTCGTCACTCAGGGACATAGGTTCTCTACTCTCCGTGACGATCAACAGATATATGAGTACCCACCGCGCCCGGGAGATTGCGGACGGTACCCGAAGGTCGGTCAGCCGGTGGGTGCACCCGTCGTAAGGATCACGTTGCGGAGCGGCTCCCGGTTCACATAACGGTTCAACTGGTCCACCAGGAGCCGCCTGGCGCGCGGGAGGAACGCGGAGGTGGGCCCGCCGGCATGAGGGCTGATCAGTACCCCCGGCGCACGCCACAGGGGGTGTTCACGCGGCAGGGGCTCGGGGTCGGTGACGTCGAGGGCGGCGGTGAGGCGGCCGCTCTCCACTTCCGCGAGCAGGGCCTTGGTGTCGACGACGGGGCCGCGGGCCACGTTGACCAGCAGCGCGCCGTCCTTCATCCGGGACAGGAAGTCGGCTCCGGCCAGGCCGCGGGTGGCTTCCGTGAGCGGGGTCGACAAGATCACGACGTCCGCCGAGGGAAGCAGCGCGGGGAGTTCGGTGAGCGGATGCACCGGCCCGCGCGCCGTGGTGCGCTCGGAGCGCGCGACGCGCGCCACCCGCGCCGGCTCGAACGGAACGAGCCGGTCCTCGATGGCGGAACCGATCGATCCGTATCCGACGATGAGCACGTCCTTGTCGGCCAGCGCGGGCCGGAAGCCGCCCAGCCACTCCCCTCGCTCCTGGGCGCGCACGAAGTCGGGGATCCCGCGCAGCGAGGCCAGGATCAGCGCGAGGGTGAGCTCGGCGGTACTGGCCTCGTGGACCCCGCGCGCGTTGCACAGCCGCACCCCGGGACGCAGCTGTCCCAGGCCCGGCTCGACGTGGTCGATCCCGGCGGAGAGGGTCTGCACGACCTCGAGCCGGCTCATCCGCGCCAGGGGACGTACGCACAGCGGGCTGGGCTTCATGTAGGGGACGACGTAGAAGGCGCAGTCGGCCGGGTCGGCGGGGAAGTCCTGCGCGCCGTCCCAGAAGCGGTAGTCCGGCCCCTCGGGGAGTCCCTCGATCTCGTCCGGCGGGATGGGCAGCCACACGTCAGCAGTCATGCTCTGGAGGCTATGTCAGGAGCGCGCCACGGCAGAGGTTAGGTTGGGGTGGCCGGAACAGGGAGGGTCACGACCAGGTGGAGCGCAGGACGATCGGCGCGGGCGCACTCGCGGTGGGGGCCGTCGGACTCGGGTGCATGCCGATGAGCTGGGCCTACAGCACCTCGCGCCAGCGCGGCGAGGAGTCGCTCAGGGCGGTGCACCGGGCGCTGGACCTGGGCGCGTCCCTGCTGGACACGGCCGACATGTACGGGCCGTTCACCAACGAGCTGCTGGTGGGGCGGGCGTTGAAGGAGCGGCGCTCGGACGCCTTCGTGTCGACGAAGGTCGGGCTGCTCGTGGGCGACCAGCACATCGTCGCCAACGGCCGCCCCGGGTACGTGAAGCGGGCCTGTGACGCCTCGCTGCGGCGCCTGCAGACGGACGTCATCGACCTCTACCAGCTGCACCGGGCCGACCCGGAGGTGCCCGTCGAGGAGACCTGGGGCGCGATGGCGGAGCTCGTGCGGGCCGGGAAGGTGCGGGCGCTGGGGCTGTGCGCGGTGGGCGCCCGGTCCTCGCGCCGCGGCCGGTCCGGGCTGCACGACGCGACGATCCGGCAGCTGGAGCGGGTGCAGCAGGTCTTCCCGGTGAGCGCGGTGGAGGCGGAGCTGTCGGTGTGGTCGCCGGAGGCGCTGGAGACCCTGCTGCCGTGGTGCGAGACCCGGGGCGTCGGCTTCCTCGCCGCGATGCCGCTGGGCAACGGCTTCCTGACCGGGCGGCTGCGGCCCGGCGCGGGCTTCGAGGCGGACGACCTGCGCGCCCGGCACCCCCGCTTCACGGCCGAGATGATGGCCGCGAACCAGCCGATCGTCGCGGGCCTGCGCCGCGTCGCCCGACGCCACGGCGGTGGCGTCACGCCCGGCCAGGTCGCCCTGGCGTGGGTACTCGCCCAGGGCCGGCACGTGGTGCCGGTCCCGGGGACGAAGCAGGAGCGCTGGGTCACGGAGAACGCGGCGGCGGCGGGGCTGCGGCTGGGTCCCGAGGATCTCAGGGAGGTCGCGCAGCTGCCCCAGGCCCAGGGGTCGTGGGACTGAGGCCCGGGCCGGGCCTGGCGACAACCGGCCCAGGCGATAAGGGGCAAACCCCCGGTTCCCGGTTCGACGTTGCGTGATCGGGAACCTGGGAGGCGCGAGCGGTGTATGACAGGGAGAACCCCGCCGCGTCGAAGGGACCATGATCGTGCGACGTCGAGCCGTCCCGGCCGTGTTGGCCGCCGCAGCGCTCCTGCTGACCGCCGGCTGCTCCTCCGGTGACGGGGGAGCATCCGATGCCGGTGCCAGCGCCTCACCGAGCCGCACGGCACCGGGCTCGTCCGCGCCACCGCGCCAGGCCGCCGGGGAGACACCCCCCGCCAAGGGCTCGGTCACGGTGGTCCGCACCGTCGCCGAGGGCCTCAAGTCCCCCTGGGGTCTCGCCCCGCTGCCGGGCGGCGGCCTGCTCGTCTCCTCCCGTGACGAGGGGACGATCGTCCGGGTCGACGACAGGACCGGCAGGAAGACGGAGCTGGGCGAGGTGCCCGGGGTCTCGGCGGCCGGCGAGGGCGGCCTGCTCGGCATCGCCCTCTCCCCCGACTTCGCCTCGGACCGCATGGTCTACGCGTACTTCACCTCGGCCGGCGACAACCGCGTGGTCCGCATGCTCTACGACGACCGCAAGCCCGCCGGCGAGCAGCTCGGCGCGCCCGACACGGTCTTCCGGGGCATCCCCAAGGGCTTCGTCCACAACGGCGGCCGGATCGCCTTCGGCCCGGACAGGATGCTGTACGTGGGCACGGGTGAGAGCGGCGACACCGGTCTGTCCCAGGACCGGGACTCCACGGGCGGCAAGATCCTGCGGCTGACCCCGGAGGGCGAACCGGCTCCCGGCAACCCGTTCTCCGGCTCGCCGGTGTACTCGTACGGCCACCGCAACGTGCAGGGTCTGGCCTGGGACGCCGAGCAGCGGCTGTTCGCCGCGGAGTTCGGGCAGGACACCTGGGACGAGCTCAACGCGATCAAGCCCGGCGCCAACTACGGCTGGCCGGAGGCGGAGGGGAAGTCGGACGACTCGGGGTTCCAGGACCCGGTGGCCCAGTGGTCCACCGCCGAGGCCTCCCCCAGCGGCATCGCCCACGCCGAGGGCTCGGTGTGGATGGCGGGCCTGCGCGGCAAGCGCCTGTGGCGCATCCCGCTGAACGGCACGGCGGCCTCGGCCGAGCCGCAGGCGTTCCTGGAGGGCGAGTACGGCCGGCTGCGCACGGTCGTCCCGGCGGGCGGTGACCGGCTGTGGCTCGTGACCAGCAACACGGACGGCCGGGGCGCCCCGGAGGACGGTGACGACCGGATCCTGGAGGTGCGCGTGAAGTGACGGCCCGGCCCCTGCGCTGTGCGGACCCGTGCGGCCCCCGCACCGTGGGGACCTAGGCCTCCTCGTCGTCCTCGGACTCGGCCGACGGGCGGACCACGACCTTTCCGGACGCCAGGTCTATCGGACCGCGTCCGGGGTCGGCGTCGCCGACGTCCTCGCGGGTCAGCTCCAGGCGCTTCTGCTCGTCGCGGGTGTGCTTGCGGCCGGGCGAGAACAGTTCCTCGAACATGTTGAACAACGGAGCCTCCCTGGGCCGCGACGCTCGCGACGTCCCTTCCAGCGTATGCCTCAGCCGGCCGGCCGGGAGGTGAGGGATTCCGCCGGGAACAGGCCCAGCCGGTGCGCCACCGCGGCCGCCTCGCCCCGGCCGGAGACGCCGAGTTTCGCGAGGATGTTGGAGACGTGGACGCTGGCGGTCTTCGGGGAGATGAACAGCTCCTGCGCGATCCGCCGGTTGGTGTGGCCGGCGGCGACCAGGCGCAGCACGTCCCGCTCCCGGCTGGTCAGGCCGAGGGCCTCGGCGGGGTCGGTGGCGGCCCGGGCCGGTTCGCGGGCGGGGGCCAGGGCGAGGCGGGCGCGCCGGGCGAGTGCGCCGGCGGCGTCGGCCAGGGGGCGGGCGCCCAGGTGGCCGGCGACGGTGTGGGCGAGGCGGAGCAGCTCCGTGGCGCGGTCGCGCTGGTCGTCACCGCCGCCCGTGAGCAGCGACTCGGCCAGGCGGAGGCGGACCCGGGCGAGGTCGTAGGGGCGCCCCAGGGGCTCGAAGGCGGTGACCACCTCCGACCAGACGTCCGGGGCGGCGCGCCCGGCGGCCCGGGCCAGTTCGGCCCGGACCCACCGCTCGTGGGCGAGCCAGACGGGGGCGTTCGTGGTGAGCCGCTTGACCGTGGCGAAGAGCTGGTCCAGGACGTCCTCACGGCCCTTCCGCGCGGCGGGCAGCCCGCGGGAATCCGCCTCGGCGGTGGCCGCCTGGAGCAGCAGCGGCCAGGCGTAGCGCTGGGTGCCGGGCGGGAAGCCGGAGCGCAGGGTGCGGGCGAGTTCGGCGCGGGCGTCGGCGAGACGTCCCTCGGCGACGGCGACCCCGAGGGTCAGGCAGGA
Organism: Streptomyces sp. NPDC044921; assembly: GCF_056432865.1. Classification (NCBI taxonomy): domain Bacteria; kingdom Bacillati; phylum Actinomycetota; class Actinomycetes; order Kitasatosporales; family Streptomycetaceae; genus Streptomyces; species Streptomyces sp. NPDC044921. The sequence goes on along the minus strand of NZ_JBWKIF010000003.1, from coordinate 274,664 downwards.
GATCGGCAGGTCGTGCTGCGGCATCGGGTCGTGCGGGCCGTACGAGGCGCGGCTCTCGGCGAGGTGCCGGGCCGCCTCGGGCACGTGGCCGCGGGCGAGCGCGAGGAACGCGAGGATGTTGGCGCCGGCCCCGTGCGGTCCGGCCGACTGGCCGCGCCGCTGGGCGTTGGCGGCGGCCTCGGCGGCCTCGTCCCAGCGGCCGAGGGAGACCAGCGACTCGGCGAGGTTGCCCCAGACCCAGCCCTCGGCGTCCCGCAGGCCCATCTGGGAGGTGAGCCGCAGGCCCTCGCGCAGGACGGCCACGGCCTCCTCGGAACGGCCGACGCCTTCGAGGGCGGAGGGCAGGTTCACATGGCTGCGGCCCACGACCGGCGCCAGCCCGCGGGCCGCCACCTCGTCCTTCACCGCGTACATCTGCGCCAGCCCGGCCTCGATCTGTCCGGCGTCGACCATGAGTCCGCCCAGGGTGAGCCGGGCGTTGGACTCGATGGCGTCGGCGCCCACCATGCGCGCGTACTCCACGGCCCGCTCGGCGGCCGTGAGGGCGTCGGGGCCCGGCTCGTGCAGCATCGACCAGTGGGCGGCGGTGGCGAGCACCTCGGCGTGCACCTCGGACGGCGGCAGCCCGCGGACCAGGTCCTGCGCGGTGGCGATCTCCTTCCAGCCGTCGCCGCGGGCGAGCCCCTGCACCAGCCGGGAGCGCTGGATCCAGAACCAGGCGGCGCGCAGGGGTTCGTCCTCCTCGTCGAGCAGGCGCAGCGCCCGCTTGGTGATCTTCAGGGCGCGTTCCCGCTCCCCGCCGAGCCGTCCGGCCACGGCCGCCTCGGCCAGCAGGTCGAGGTGGCTCAGCGGGAGGCCGGCCGGGGCGGGGCCGCCGGGGGTCCCGTCCCGCCGTCCGGGCAGCGGGGGCGGATAGGCCTCGGCGTAGTCGACGGGGCGCAGGCTCCGGCGTACGGGGTCGGGGGCGGAGTCCCACAGCTCCATCGCCCGTTCCAGCAGCCGCAGTTGCTCGGAGTAGGCGTGGCGGCGGCGGGCCTCGACGGCGGCGTCCAGGACGGCGGGCAGCGCCTTGGCGGCGTCGTGGGCGTGGTACCAGTAGCTGGCCAGGCGGGTGGCCCGCTGGTCGGCGGGGACGAGGGTCGGGTCGGTCTCCAGGGCTTCGGCGTAACGGCGGTTGATCCGGGAGCGTTCGCCGGGGAGCAGGTCGTCGCTGACGGCCTCGCGGACCAGGGAGTGGCGGAAGCGGTAGCCGTCGCCGCCGGGCGCGGGGGTGAGGATGCCGGCGTTCACGGCGGCCCGCAGTGCCTCGATGAGGTCGTCCTCGGCGAGCCGGGCGACGGCGGCGAGGAGCCGGTACTCGACGGTGGAGCCGCCCTCGGCGACGGTCCGGGCGACCTGCTGGGCGGGCTCAGGCAGTCCCTCCACGCGGACGAGCAGCAGGTCCCGCAGGGAGTCCGTCAGGCCCGTGCGGCAGCCCTCGTGGGCGGCGACGGCGAGTTCCTCGACGAAGAAGGCGTTGCCGTCGGAGCGGGCGAAGATCGCGTCGACCTGGTCCGGGTCGGGTTCGTGGTCGAGGATGCCGGCGACCTGCAGGGACACCTCGTCACGGGTGAAGCGGGCGAGTTCCAGGCGGCGGACGGTGCGGAGCCGGTCCAGTTCGGCGAGCAGGGGCCGCAGCGGGTGGCGGCGGTGGATGTCGTCGGAGCGGTAGGTGGCCAGGACGACGAGGCGGCCGGTGCGCAGGGTGCGGAACAGGTAGGAGAGCAGGTGGCGGGTGGAGGCGTCCGACCAGTGCAGGTCCTCCAGGGCGAGGACGACGGTGTGCTCGGCGGCGACGCGCTCCAGCAGGCGCGCGGTCAGTTCGAAGAGGCGGGCCAGGCCGTCCTCGTCGTGCCGCCCGGGGCCCGACTCGCCCAGTTCCGGCAGCAGCCGGGCCAGTTCCTCCTCCTGTCCGGCGGCCGCGGCGGCCAGTTCGGCGGGCAGGGCGCGGCGCAGGGCCCGCAGGGCGGTGGAGAAGGGGGCGAAGGGCAGGCCGTCGGCACCGATCTCGACGCAGCCGCCGAGCGCGACCACCGCGCCGCGGCGGCGGGCGGCGCCGGTGAACTCCTCGACCAGCCGGGTCTTGCCGACGCCCGCCTCCCCGCCGATCAGCAGGGCCTGCGGTCCTCCCTCGCGGCAGCGTACGAGCGCGTCGTGCAGCGCGCCCAACTCCTCGGCGCGGCCGACGAACACGGGGCTGACGGACCTGGTCTCCACGGCCCCGAGCATCGCACGCGGGTCCGGCGGCACGGCACCGGTTTTCACGGCCCCGGCCGGTCCGCGGCCCGTGGCCGCCGCCGTCCGGGCGGGGCCCGGACCGGTCACGGCGCCCGGGTGACGGGCGAGGGCACCGGCCGCCGCGTCCGGAGCGGCCGGACCCGAACCGGCCACCGGCCCCGTACCGACGGCCCGCGCACCGGCCGCCGGCCCCGCACCGGGTGCCCGCCCGGCAGCGACGGAGGCCGCGGCTGCTGCCGCGGCCTCCGTCGCCCCACCGGCCGTTCCCGCTCCCCCGTTCACGCGGCCCGGGCCGAGCGCAACCGCCGGAAGCGGTGGGTATGGCTCTCGTGCTCCGCGGTTTCGTGGCCGGCTCCACGGCGGGCCTCGCGGCGGGCGCGGGCGGCCTCGCGGACGCGGCGCTCGTGGTCGGCCCGGCGGATGAGGTCGGCGGCGCGCAGCTGCTGGAATTCGTACTCGTACATGGCGTGTCCTCGGTGGGAGTCCGTCCCGGAGGGGTTCCTCCGCGATGCCTCCACCTTCGTCTGCCAGGCGGGGCCGCCACATCGGGAGAGTTCCGCATCTTGGCGGGCCGGTGGGGCCTTAGACACGCGTGAGGGGCCTCAGCGACTCCGTAAGGTGCTCACGGAGCGGCTAGGACCCCTCACCCGGGGCCCGCGGCGGATCAGCTCGCGGACGGCAGCCCGAGCAGGACGCCCGTGTACTTGAGGACGGCCAGGAACAGGCCGATGACGCCGAGCGCGACACCCGCCCAGGCGACCGACTTGATCCACGGGGCCTGGACACGGCCGGGCGTGCCGAAGGCGGGCCGGGCGAGCACCACGACGCCGACGACCAGCGCGGTCAGCGCGAACAGGCCGGCCCACAGGGCGGTGGCCTGCCAGGCGTCGCCGTAGACGGCCTGGATCTGCTTGGCCACGCCCGCGTCCTGCACGGTCTCCAGCTGGCCGATGAGGTTCTGCCGGGCGGACGCCACGGTGCCGACCCAGCTGCCGGTGAGCGAGACGACGCCCAGGGCGGCGGAGACCACGGCACCGGCGCCCTGGCCGACTCCCTGGGAGCCGCCCTCCTTGGTCCCGGCGGCCGGGGCCCCGGACGCGGTCACCTCGCCGGAGTCGGTGCTGTCGGACTCGGTGATGTCCACCGCCTTCTCGTCGGTCGTGGCCTCGGTGGCCTCGGTCTCGTCCACTGCGTTCGTTGCCATGTCTCGCACCGTAGGGTCGCTGTCTGAGAAGTCTCTTAATGATCGTCGTGACCGGCACGCGCGCGTGCCGCGCGCCACTCGGGCGCCAGCACGGACCAGACTTCGAGGTCGTGCCGTACGCCACCGTAGTGGTGGGCCGCGCGGCGCACGCCGTCGCGGGTCATGCCGAGCCGCCGCGCCACGTTCAGGCTCGGCTGGTTCCCGGAGGCGGCGACCCACTCGACGCGGTGGATGCCGCGCTGCTCGACGGCCCAGTCGATCAGCACGCGCATCGCGCGCGTGACGAGGCCCCGGCCGGTCCCGGCGGGCTCCAGCCAGCAGCCGACCTCGCAGGTGCCGTTCTCCGCGTCGAAGTTGAGGAACAGCACACCGCCGACCAGCGTCCCGTCCAGCCACAGGCCGTGCAGGGAGCCGGTGTCCGCGGCCCGCATGTCGGCGTAGAGCCGGAGCTTGGCCCGGGCGGAGAGCAGGTCCGTCTCGGTCGTGCCGAACGGGATGTACCGTCCGATGAACTCCCGCCCCCGCTCCAGGTGCGCCAGGAACTCCCCGGCGTGCCAGGGTTCCAGGGGCCGCAGTTCCGCGCCGTCACCCAGGGATATCGCGTACATCCCGCTGCCGCTCCTCCTCCGCCAGGACGTCCGCCACCTCGGCGTCCGTCGCGGCGGCCAGCCTCTCATGCGCGGCCCGGCACTCGGGCGGTTCGATGCTGATCCGCGGCAGGCGCTCGTCGAGCCAGCGGGGCAGCCACCAGTTGGCGCCGCCGAGCAGGTGCATCAGGGCGGGGACCAGGAGCGTGCGCAGGACGAAGGCGTCCAGCGCGACGGCGGCCGCGAGGGCGATGCCGAACATGGCGATCACGCGGTCGCCGGTGAGCACGAAGGCGAGGAAGACGGAGATCATGATGACCGCCGCCGAGTTGATCACCCGGCTGGTCTCGGCGAGGCCGACGCGAACGGCCCGCCGGTTGTCGCCGGTCTCCAGCCACTCCTCGTACATGCGGCTCACCAGGAAGACCTGGTAGTCCATGGAGAGCCCGAAGAGCACCGACACCATGATCACGGGCAGGAAGGGTTCGATGGGTCCGGCGCTGCCGAGGCCGAGCAGTTCGCTGCCCCAGCCCCACTGGAAGATCGCGACGACCACGCCGAAGGCGCCGGCCACGGCGGCGACGTTCATCGCGGCGGCCTTCAGCGGGATGCCGATCGACCGGAAGGCCAGCAGGAGCAGCAGACAGCCCAGGCCGATCACCACTCCGACGAAGAGGGGCAGCTTGGAGACGATGACGTCGGCGAAGTCGTCGTAGCCGGCCGTCATGCCGCCGACCTGCACGTCGAGCGAGGTGCCGGACTCGGCGCGCGGCAGCACCTCCTCGCGCAGCCGGTCGACGAGGTCGCTGGTCCGCTGCGACTGCGGGGAGGAGTCGGGGACGACGGTCAGGTAGGCGGTGTGGCCGCCGGAGCCGAAGGTCACCGGTGTGACCGAGGCGACGCCGTCGGTGGCGCGCAGGGTGGCGTCGAGGTTGTCCAGGGCGAGCCTGTCGGCGGCCCCGTCGACCTCGGTGACCAGGGTGAGCGGGCCGTTCACGCCGGGTCCGAAGCCGTCGGCGAGCAGGTCGTAGGCCTGCCGGGTGGTGGCGGTCCGCGGGTCGTTGCCCTGGTCGGAGGTGCCCAGGTGCAGCGAGAGCGTGGGCAGCGCGAGAACGGCCATGACGACCAGGGCGACCGCGCCGAGCAGCTTCGGGTGGCGCTCCACGAAGGCCGACCAGCGGGCGGCGAACCCGGTGGGCAGCTCGGGCTGCGGCCCGTGCTCCGCCAGGCGGCGGCGCTCGCGGCGGCTGAGCGCGCGCATGCCGATGAGGGACAGCAGGGCGGGCAGCAGGGTCACGGAGGCCGCGACGGTCAGGACCACGGTCAGGCCGGCCGCTATCGCGACGCCGTTGAGGAAGCTCAGGCGGAGGATGAGCATGCCCAGCAGGGCGATGCAAACGGTGGCACCCGCGAAGACGACGGCCCGTCCCGTGGTCTGCACGGCGTTCGTGGCGGCCTCGGTGACGGACAGCCCGCGCTTCAGGCCGCGCCGGTGCCGGGTGACGATGAACAGCGCGTAGTCGATGCCGACGCCGAGCCCGATGAGCAGGCCCAGCATGGGGGCGAAGTCGGCGACGGTCATGGCGTGCCCGAGCAGCACGATCCCGGCGTAGGCGGTGCCGACGCCGACCAGGGCGGTGGCGATGGGCAGCAGCGAGGCGGCGAGCGAGCCGAAGGCGAGGAACAGCACGACCGCGGCGACGAGCACCCCGACGATCTCCGCCGTGTGCCCGCCGGAGGACTGGGTGAGCGCGACGGCGCTGCCGCCCAGCTCCACCTGGAGCCCGTCGGCCCGGGCGCTCCGGGCGGTGTCGACGACGGCCCGCGCCTCGCCCTCGTCGATGTCCTCGGCCTGGGCGTCGAAGGTCACCGTGGCGTAGGCGGTCCGCCCGTCCGGGCTGATCCGGCCCGTGCCCGGCCCGTCGTAGGGGCTGATGACCGAGGCCACGCCGGGCAGGTTCTCGATGCGGTCCAGGGTGCGGCTCATCGTCTGCTCGACGTCGGCGGCGCGGACGCTGCCGGACGCCGTGTGCCAGACGACGGTGTCGCCGTCGCCGCCGAGCTGCGGGAAGCCCTCGTGCAGCAGCTCGGTGGCACGGCCGGACTCGGTGCCGGGGACCTGGTAGTCGTTCGAGTACGTGGTGCCGGCGACGGCGGCGCCCGCGGCGACCCCCGCGAAGGCGAGGAGCCACAGCAGAACGGTGACCAGACGGCGTCGGACACACCAGCGTGCGAGGGCTGCCACGGAACGTGCTCCCAGAGTTACTTTTTGTGGATCTTTGACCGGGAACAGTCGTCCATGAACGGAACGGCCCGCAAAGAACGCATGAGCGATGCGCAGCCACTCTTACAGGCGAACGAGATCATTTGTCGGTTTCGTGGGCTTATTCACAGCGGCAGCGGTCGCGCTCAGTCGAACTGGTCCCCGAGCGCCATGACCATGACCCCGGCGATCAGCAGCCACAGCGCCCGCCGGGTGCGGCCCCGGGAGCCCAGGACGGCGGCGCCCGCGCACACGGCGGCGCCCGCGGCGTACGCGGCCGGGACGAGGGCGGGTGCGCAGCGGGTGAGCCGGAGCAGTGCGGCGGCCAGGCCCGCCAGGGCCAGGGCGGCACCGGTCCCGGCGGCGGTCCAGCGGGCCCGGCGGGCGTCTCGCGGCAGGTCCTCGGCGTCGTCCTGCTCGACGGCCGGCTCCGAGTCCGCTATCTCCGGGTCGGTGTCGGAATCAGCGCGTCCACTCATGGCCGAGACGGTAGCGCGTCGGACGGAAAAACCCCGTGCGGGGGCCGGACACCCGCTGCTAACGTCCGCGCGTCCGAGCAACACGCGCGGCATCCCGCCGCCCGGCCGAAGCAGGTGCGTTGTCTGACGGTCCGACCGAGCTCCTCCGCATCCCCTTTCTCCCGCAAGGACTCAAGGAGCCCGTTCACCGATGAAGGACCTCACGTCCCGGACCCCGGACGACCCCCTCGCTGACCGTGTGAGCCACCCCGGCTACCCGCGCAGCAACGGCTACGACGCCCGCTGGACCCTCGACAACCAGATGGGCCCGCACGCGCTGTGGCTGCTGGAATGGCTGGCCCCGGCCCTGGGGCCCGACACCCTGAGCCGCGGCTCGCGCGTGCTCGACCTGGGCTGCGGACGCGCCATGACGTCGGTCTTCCTGGCCAAGGAGTACGACGTCCAGGTCACCGCCGCCGACCTGTGGGTCAAGCCCGGCGAGAACGCCCGGCGCATCGCCGAGGCGGGCGTCGCCGACCGTGTGCTGCCCGTGCTCGCCGAGGCGCACGCCCTGCCGTTCGGCGAGCACACCTTCGACGCGATCGTCTCCGTCGACGCCTACCACTACTTCGGCACCGACGACCTGTACCTGCCCGAGCTGACGCGGCTGCTGAGGCCCGGCGGGCGGATCGGCGTCGTCGTACCGGCGCTGCGTGAGGAGATCGACGGCGTCGAGCCGCCGGAGCACCTGAAGCCGTACTGGGAGCCCGGGTTCTGGTCCTTCCACACGCCCGCCTGGTGGCGCCGCCACTGGGCCCGCAGCGGGGCGGTGGAGGTCGAGACCGCGGACTGGCTGGCGGACGGCTGGCGCGACTGGCTGCAGTGGAGCGAGGTCGTGGCCGACGAGCACACCGACGCCTGGCACGTCGAGATGGCCGGACGGTCGGCCCGGATGCTGCGCCTCGACCAGGGCCGCACGCTGGGCTTCGCGCGGATCGTGGGACGTCGCCCGTAAACGACGTGAGGGGGCCGCACCGGGTCGGACCGGTGCGGCCCCCTCTGTCACGTCCGGGCGGGCTCAGCCCTCGCTGACGCCGAGCTTCTCCAGGATCAGCTCCTTGACGCGCGCCGCGTCGGCCTGGCCCCGGGTCGCCTTCATGACCGCGCCGACCAGGGCGCCGGCCGCGGCCACCTTGCCGCCGCGGATCTTGTCCGCGATGGCCGGGTTGCCGGCGATGGCCTCCTCGACGGCGGTGGTGAGGGCGCCCTCGTCGGAGACGACCTTCAGACCGCGCTTGTCGACGACCTCGTCGGGGGTGCCCTCGCCTGCGAGGACGCCCTCGATGACCTGCCGGGCCAGCTTGTCGTTCAGGTCGCCCTTCGCGACGAGCTCGGTGACCCGGGCCACCTGCTGCGGCGTGATCGCCAGCTCGTCGAGCGCCCTGCCCGACTCGTTGGCGCTGCGGGCCAGCTCGCCCATCCACCACTTCCGGGCGGACGCCGCGTCGGCCCCGGCCTCGATGGTGGCGACGATCGGCTCCAGCGCGCCGGCGTTGAGGATCGCCTGCATGTCGGTGCCGGAGATGCCCCACTCCTCGCGCAGCCGGTTGCGGCGCACCAGCGGCAGCTCGGGCAGCGAGGCCCGGATCTCCTCGACCCACTCCCGCGAGGGCGCCACGGGGACGAGGTCGGGCTCCGGGAAGTACCGGTAGTCCTCGGCCTCCTCCTTCACGCGGCCCGAGGTCGTCGACCCGGTGTCCTCGTGGAAGTGCCGCGTCTCCTGCACGATCGTGCCGCCGGAGGAGAGCACGGCCGCGTGCCGCTGGATCTCGAAGCGGGCCGCGCGCTCCACGGACCGCAGCGAGTTGACGTTCTTGGTCTCCGAACGCGTGCCGAACTTCTCGGTGCCGTGCGGGCGCAGCGACAGGTTCACGTCGCAGCGCATCTGGCCCATCTCCATGCGGGCCTCGGACACGCCGAGCGCGCGGATGACCTCGCGCAGCTCGCGGACGTAGGCCCGCGCGACCTCGGGGGCCCGCTCGCCGGCGCCGGTGATCGGCTTGGTGACGATCTCGATGAGCGGGATGCCGGCGCGGTTGTAGTCCAGCAGGGAGTGCGAGGCGCCGTGGATGCGGCCGGTGGCACCGCCGACGTGGGTCGACTTGCCGGTGTCCTCCTCCATGTGGGCGCGCTCGATCTCCACGCGGAAGGTCTCGCCGTCCTCCAGCTGCACGTCGAGGTAGCCGTCGAAGGCGATCGGCTCGTCGTACTGAGAGGTCTGGAAGTTCTTCGGCATGTCCGGATAGAAGTAGTTCTTCCGGGCGAAGCGGCACCACTCGGCGATCTCGCAGTTCAGCGCGAGGCCGATCCTGATGGCGGACTCGACGCCGGTCGCGTTGACGACCGGCAGCGCGCCGGGCAGGCCGAGGCAGACCGGGCAGGTCTGCGTGTTGGCATCCTGGCCGAGGGCGGTCGAGCAGCCGCAGAACATCTTGGTCTTGGTGCCGAGTTCGACATGGACCTCGAGGCCCATGACGGGGTCGTACGACGCGAGTGCGTCCTCGTACGACACCAGGTCGGTCGTGGTGGTCACGGTGAAGGTTCCCTCTCAGCCCAGCAGGACGTCGTCGTCGCCCAGCCGCTTCAGCTCGCGGTAGAGAATGGCCAGGTTGGTGACGACCGCCGCTCCGGTGACGACGGCGTCGAGCAGCCGCAGCGTGTCGTTGTCCCCGCGGGCCTTCTTGATCTGCTTGTAGACACCGACGGCGCCGAACGCCGACGTGGCCATCGAGATGTACAGACCGGACTTGGAGCTCTTGAAGCCCTTGGCCTTGGACAGTGCGCTCACAGCGACGGAGCCTCCTCGATCAGCGGGTGGCCCCACTTTTCCACGAAGGCGGCCTCGACGGCGGCGCCCACCTTGTACAGGCGGTCGTCCTTCATGACGGGGGCGATGATCTGCAGACCGACCGGGAGGTTGTCCTCCGGGGCGAGGCCGCACGGCAGCGACATGGCCGCGTTGCCCGCCAGGTTGGTCGGGATGGTGCACAGGTCGGCGAGGTACATCGCCATCGGGTCGTCGGCGCGCTCGCCGATCGCGAAGGCGGTGGTCGGGGTCGTCGGGGAGACGATCACGTCGACCTGCTCGAACGCCTTGTCGAAGTCCTGCTTGATCAGCGTGCGGACCTTCTGGGCGCTGCCGTAGTAGGCGTCGTAGTAGCCGCTCGACAGGGCGTACGTGCCGAGCATGATGCGGCGCTTGACCTCGGGGCCGAAGCCCGCCTCACGGGTGAGCGAGGTGACCTCCTCGGCGGAGTGCGTGCCGTCGTCGCCGACGCGCAGGCCGTAGCGCAGTCCGTCGAAGCGGGCGAGGTTGGAGGAGCACTCCGAGGGCGCGATCAGGTAGTACGCCGACAGCGCCAGGTCGAAGGACGGGCAGTCCAGCTCGACGATCTCGGCGCCCAGTTCCCTGAGCAGCTCGACCGACTCGTCGAAGCGCTGGATGACGCCGGCCTGGTAGCCCTCGCCGCGGAACTGCTTGACGACACCCACGCGCATGCCCTCGACGCTGCCGTTGCGGGCGGCCTCGACGACCGGCGGGACCGGGGCGTCGATGGACGTCGAGTCGAGCGGGTCGTGCCCGGCGATGACCTCGTGCAGCAGGGCCGCGTCCAGGACCGTGCGGGCGCAGGGGCCGCCCTGGTCCAGGGAGGACGAGAAGGCGACCATGCCGTACCGGGAGACCGCGCCGTAGGTGGGCTTGACGCCGACCGTGCCGGTAACGGCGGCGGGCTGGCGGATGGAGCCGCCGGTGTCGGTGCCGATGGCCAGGGGCGCCATGTGCGCGGCGAGCGCGGCGGAGGAGCCGCCGCCGGAGCCGCCGGGGATCTTGGTGAGGTCCCAGGGGTTGCCGGTGGGGCCGTAGGCGCTGTTCTCGGTGGAGGAGCCCATGGCGAACTCGTCCATGTTGGTCTTGCCGAGGATGACCACGTCGGCGGCCTTCAGCCGCTTGGTGAGCGTCGCGTCGTAGGGCGGAATCCAGCCTTCGAGGATCTTCGAGCCGACGGTCGTCGGGATGCCCTCGGTGGTGAAGATGTCCTTCAGCGCGAGGGGGACGCCGGCCAGCGGGCCGAGCTTCTCGCCGCGCTCCCGCTTCTCGTCGACGGCACGCGCCTGGGCGAGGGCGCCCTCGCGGTCGACGTGCAGGAAGGCGTGCACCTTCTCGTCGACGGCCTCGATGCGGGCGAGGTGGGCCTCGGTGACCTCGACGGCCGTGAGCTCGCCGGAGGCGATCCTCGCGGCGGTCTCGGCGGCCGTGAGCTTGATGATGTCCGTCATGGCTTGTTAGTCCTCCCCCAGGATCTGCGGCACCTTGAAACGCTGCTGCTCCTGGGCCGGGGCGCCGGAGAGCGCCTGCTCGGGGGTGAGCGAGGGACGGACCTCGTCCGGGCGCATGACGTTCGTCAGCGGGAGCGGGTGCGAGGTCGGCGGTACGTCTTGGTCGGCGACCTCACTGACGCGGGCGACCGCGCCGATGATGTCGTCCAGCTGTCCCGCGAAGTGGTCGAGCTCTTCGGGCTTCAGCTCCAGACGCGCCAGCCGGGCGAGGTGGGCGACCTCCTCGCGCGTGATGCCAGGCATGCAGCGATCCTCTGGGGTGAGTGAATGTGGTTTGGCCTCATCCTATGGGGCGCCGGGCCGTGCCCGTGAAACGGTTTGCCGGCCCCCGCGGGCGGGCCCGGCCGCCGCGCCGCCGCTGCGCTCGCCGGCCGGGCCGGGGCCGCCGCCCGGACCGGGTCGCGGGGGCGTGACGGTGCTGTCCGGTGCCGGCGAACCCGGTCCGGACGACAGGCCCTAACCCACCCGGCCCGAGTCGTCCGCCGCGGCCGCCGGCAGCGCGGCGCGGGGGCGCTGCCAGCCGCGCGAGCCCCGCGCGCGCAGCCAGGCCGTGGTCTCCTCGGGCGGCATCGCGGCGGCGACCAGCCAGCCCTGCACGGCGTCGCAGCCGAGGTCGCGCAGGCGCTCCCAGGTCTCGTCGTCCTCGACGCCCTCGGCGACGACGAGCAGGCCGAGGGAGTGCGCCAGGTCGACCGTGCAGCGCACGATCTCCGCGTCCTCGTGGTCGAGCGCGAGCCGGGCCACGAACGAGCGGTCGATCTTCAGCTCGCTGACCGGCAGCCGGCGCAGGTGCACCAGGGAGGAGTAGCCCGTGCCGAAGTCGTCCAGGGACATCTTCACGCCGTGCCCGGTCAGCCCGTTGAGCGTGTCGGCGGCGCGCTGCGGGTCCTCCAGCAGGACGTGTTCCGTTATCTCCAGCTGGAGCGCTCCGGCGGGCACGCCGTGCCGGGCCAGCCGGGCGGCGACCGAGCCGGCGAAGCCGGGGGTGTGCACGTCACGTGGGGAGACGTTCACCGCGACCGGCACGAACAGGCCCTGGGCGCGCCAGCGGGCGACCTGGCCGAGCGCGGTCTCCAGGACGTACTCGGTGAGGTGGGGCATCAGGCCCGAGGACTCGGCGATCGCTATGAACTCGTCCGGCGGCACCCTGCCCCGCTCCGGGTGCACCCAGCGCACCAGGGCCTCCAGGCCCGCGACCTGTCCGTCGAAGCGGACCTTGGGCTGGTAGTGCAGGTGCACCTCGTGCGCGTCGAGCGCCCGGCGCAGGTCGCCGAGCAGACCGAGCCGGTCGGGGGTGTTGGAGTCGCGCTTGGACTCGTACACCTCGACGCCGGTGCGGTCCCGTTTGGCCTGGTACATCGCCACGTCCGCCCGGCGCAGCAGGCCTTCGGCGTCGAGGGCGTGGTCGGGGAAGACGGCCACTCCGGCGCTGGCCTCCAGGACCAGCGTGAGGCCGTCGAGGTCGAGCGGGGAGCTGAGGGCGGCGACCAGCTGGCGGGCGACCCGGGTCGCGGACGTCGTGGAGTCGGCGACCGGCAGTAAGACGGCGAACTCGTCCCCGCCGAGCCGCGCGGCCTCCGCACCGCGCGGCAGCGCCAGCCGCAGCCGGTCGGCGATCTGCAGCAGCAGCCGGTCACCGGCCAGATGACCGAGGGTGTCGTTGACCGACCGGAACCGGTCGAGGTCGATCAGCATCAGGGCGGCGCGGGCGTCGATCCGCTCGGCGTCGTCCAGCGCGGTCCAGATGCGCTCCAGCAGCCACTGGCGGTTGGGCAGCCCGGTGAGGGGGTCGCGCAGCTGCTCCTCCGCCCGGGCCCGGGCTATCCACAGGGTGGAGTCCAGGGCGATGAGGGGGATGGAGAACAGCGGCAGCAGGATCGGCTTGGCCACGGCCACCACGCACACCAGCGGCGCGATGCCGAGCAGCGCGACGGCGACCAGGCCCTGTCTGACCAGGGCGGTGCGGGCGACGGTGGGCAGACCGGGGCGCGGGGCGTGCAGGTACCACAGCAGGACGCGGGTGACGGCCAGGTAGGCGACGGCGACCAGGGCCACCTCGGGCCCGGTGGCGAGCGTCCAGGCGCCGGGGTCGGCGGGGGACTCGACGGACGGGACGGTCCCGAAGGCGGCGAGTACCAGGGCACCGGCGCCGATCCCGAGGAGGTCGACGGCCCCGTGCAGCACGCCTTGGCGCCAGCGGTTGCGGCGGGCTATGCCGACCAGCACGACGACCGTGAGGCTGACCATGCCGGCCGCGAGCCATCCGTAGAGCAGCAGGACGGCGAGGGTGAGGGCGGCGCCCGAGCCGGTGCCGCCCCACCACCGGGAGCGGCCGAGCATGACGAGGTGGCCGACGATGATGCCGGTCAGCAGGGCCAGCGCCCAGCCGGTCGTGCCGGACGGGAAGAGGGCGTGGCCGCCGGTGAAGGCGCGGTAGAAGCCGGCGCCCAGCACGAACCCGGCCGCGGCGACGATCGCGGCGGGCAGCGCGGGCCAGGACGGGTGCCGTTCGGTGTCCGCGTCCGGGCCGGCGCCGGTCAGTGCCGGCGGGTGCTCGCCGGCCGGCTGCGCGGTGCCGCGGCCGTCCGTCGCGGCGCGCCCGGCGGCGGCGCGTCCGTCCGCGGTGTACTGTCCGACGGCGCGCACCTCCGCGCCCGGACGCCCCGCCGGCCGTCCGGCCCCACGGACTGCGCGCCACGCGACCGCCATGCGGCGCAGGCGCAGCCGTGAGCCCGGCACGGCGCTCTCGGTCGGTTCCATTCCCGTCCCTCTCACAGCCGGCGGTGCCCACGCCCCGCGGCCCGGTGCCCGACAAACTCAACGGCCCGCGTTGGAAAACCCTTCCCCGCACTCCGCGCGAGCACGAAGATGCCCCGACCGCAGCTGGGCACGGCAGGCGCACATCTCAACAGTAGGCCGCGGAAGGCTTCCACGGGCAGCGGTCGCCGACGGTTGCCCGAATGCGCCCCGGCCACCCGTATGCATCTGGTATGCGCCGAACGGGTGGCCTTCAACCGCTACTCCTCGGACGAAAGGGCGACTTCGGCCGCCGCTTGCGGTCCCTGCTCCAGCAGGACCCCGAAACCGTCCTCGTTCAGAACCGGAACCTTCAGCTGCATCGCCTTGTCGTACTTCGACCCGGGGCTGTCGCCCACGACGACGAACGACGTCTTCTTCGAAACGGAACCGGTCACCTTCGCACCGCGGCTCTGCAGGGCCTCCTTGGCGCCGTCCCGCGTGAAGTGCTCCAGGGTGCCGGTGACGACGACCGTGAGGCCCTCCAGCGGGCGCGGTCCCTCGTCCCCGCCGGTGCTCTCCTCCTCCATGCGGACGCCCGCTGCCTTCCACTTACGGATGATTTCGCGGTGCCAGTCCTCGGCGAACCACTGCTTGAGGGAGGCGGCGATGGTCTCCCCGACGCCCTCGGTGGTCGCCAGCTCCTCCTCCGTGGCCTGGTCGATGCGCTCGATCGAGCGGAACTCCCGGGCCAGGGCCTCGGCCGCGACCGGCCCGACGTGCCGGATCGACAGGCTGGTGATGATGCGGGCCAGGGGGCGCTCCTTGGCCGCCGCGATGTTCTCCAGCATGGCGAGCGCGTTCTTGCGGGGCTCGCCCTGCTGGTTGGCGAAGACCGTCGCGACCTTCTCCTCGCCGGTCTTCGGATCCCGCTTGGGCAGGCCGCTGTCCTGGTCGAGGACGTACGCCTTGATGGGCAGCAACTGCTCGACGGTCAGGTCGAACAGGTCGCCCTCGTCCACCAGCGGCGGCGTCTTCGGCTCCAGCGGGGCCGTGAGGGCGGCCGCTGCGACGTAGCCGAAGTGCTCGATGTCCAGCGCCTTGCGGCCCGCGAGGTAGAACAGGCGCTCGCGCAACTGGGCGGGGCAGCTGCGGGCGTTGGGGCAGCGCAGGTCGACGTCGCCCTCCTTCATCGGCCTGAGCGGTGTGCCGCACTCGGGGCATTCGCTCGGCATGACGAACTCGCGCTCGCTGCCGTCGCGCAGGTCGGCGACGGGGCCGAGGATCTCGGGGATGACGTCACCGGCCTTGCGCAGCACGACCGTGTCGCCGATGAGGACGCCCTTGGCCTTGACGACGTCCTGGTTGTGCAGCGTGGCGAACTCGACCTCGGAGCCGGCGACCGTGACCGGCTCGACCTGGGCGTACGGGGTGACCCGGCCCGTGCGGCCCACGCCCACGCGGATGTTGACGAGTTTGGTGTTGACCTCCTCCGGGGCGTACTTGTACGCGATGGCCCAGCGCGGCGCGCGTGAGGTGGAGCCGAGGCGGCCCTGGAGGGGGATCTCGTCGAGCTTGACGACCACGCCGTCGATCTCGTGCTCCACGGAGTGGCGGTTCTCGCCGAAGTGGGCGATGAACTCCCGTACGCCTTCCAGGCCGTCGACCACCTTGTTGTGCCGGGAGGTGGGCAGGCCCCAGGTCTTGAGGAGGTCGTAGGCCTCGGAGAGGCGGGTCAGGCCGGTGAAGCCCTCCAGGGCGCCGATGCCGTGGACCACCATGTGCAGGGGGCGGGTGGCGGTGACGCGGGGGTCCTTCTGGCGCAGGGATCCGGCGGCCGCGTTGCGCGGGTTGGCGAAGGGCTTGTCGCCGGCCTCGACCAGCCGGGCGTTGAGCTCCTGGAACTTCTCCATCGGGAAGTAGACCTCGCCGCGGATCTCCACGAGGTCGGGGACGCCGTCGCCCTTGAGGCGGTCGGGGATCTCCGCGATCGTGCGCACGTTCGGCGTGATGTCCTCGCCGGTGCGGCCGTCGCCGCGGGTGGCCGCGCGGGTGAGGCGGCCGTGCTCGTAGGTGAGGTTCACGGCGAGGCCGTCGACCTTCAGCTCGCACAGGAAGTGGTAGTCCTGCTCGCCCAGTTCGCGGGCGATGCGGTCGGACCAGGCGGCGAGCTCCGCGTCGTTGAACGTGTTGTCCAGGGAGAGCATCCGCTCGCGGTGGGCGACCGCCGTGAACTCCGTCTCGTAGGATCCGGCGACCTTCTGGGTCGGCGAGTCCGGCGTGCGCAGCTCCGGGTGCTCCTCCTCCAGCGCCTCCAGGGACCGCAGCAACTGGTCGAACTCCGCGTCGCTGACGACCGGAGCGTCCTTCACGTAGTACCGGAAGCGGTGCTCCTCGATCTGCTCCGCGAGGCGCGCGTGCTTCTCCCGTGCCGCGGCGGGCACCGCCGTCGTCTCCGCCTGCTTGTCGCCGGCCACCGTGTCGTCCTCCCGTTACTCTGGGTTGTCCGCGAGGGATCTCGCCGCCCTGACACAGTGGGCGAGAGCCTGGCGCGCGTACCCCGGGGAGACCCCCGCGAGGCCGC
Source organism: Streptomyces sp. NPDC044921 (assembly GCF_056432865.1). Classification (NCBI taxonomy): domain Bacteria; kingdom Bacillati; phylum Actinomycetota; class Actinomycetes; order Kitasatosporales; family Streptomycetaceae; genus Streptomyces; species Streptomyces sp. NPDC044921. The sequence continues at coordinate 258,157 of NZ_JBWKIF010000003.1, read as the reverse complement.
ACGCCGGGGTGAGCGTGACCGCCTCCGCGAGAAGCCCCGGAGGCAGCCCCAGCCTGCGCCACAGCGTCCTGACACCCATGACGCTACCGGCAGGGTCTGACAATGGGCCCTCCGCGGAGGGGACGACACCGGCGAACAGCCGGGTCCCGCCCTCCACCGCCTCACCGACCGCCTCGTCGTCACGCTCGGTGAGCAGGGAGAAGTCGAACGACACGGCCGCGGCGCCCGCCCGCCGGAGCAGGGCGAAGGGCACCTCCGGGGCGCAGGAGTGGACGACGACCGGGCCGCCGGCGTGCGTGCCGACGAGGTCGCGCAGCGTCTGCTCCACGACCTGCCGGTCGACGGCCCGGTGGGTGCGGTAGCCGCTGGCGGTCCTCACCCGGCCGTGCAGCACGGCGGTCAGGGACGGCTCGTCGAGCTGGAGGACGAGCCGCGCTCCCGGCACCCGCCGCGCCACCTCGGCGAGGTGCTCGCGCAGTCCCTCGGCGAGGGAGGCGGCCAGATCGCGGCAGGCGCCGGGGTCGGACAGGGCCGCCTCGCCGTTGCGCAGCTCCAGGTGGGCCGCGAGGGTCCAGGGCCCGACGGCCTGGACCTTGAGCGGCCCCTGGTACTGCTGCGTGAACTCCTCCAGCGCGTCGAGGTCCTCGCCGAGCCAGGAGCGGGCCCGCTTGGTGTCCCGACCGGGCCGGTCGCCGAGCCGCCAGCCGCTGGGCTCCACGCGCGCGTACAGCTCGACGAGCATCCCGGCGGTCCGGCCGATCATGTCGGCGCCCGGGCCCCGGGCGGGCAGTTCGGGCAGGAAGGGGAAGTCCTCGAAGGACCCGGTGGCGGTCTTGGCGGCCTCCCGGGCGTCGCCCCCGGGCAGGGAGCCGACGCCGGTGGCCGGACCGAACCTGAACTGGCTGTTTTCGCTCACCCGAGAAGCCTACGGAACCGCCGGGCCGGGTCAGTTCCCCGGTCGGACCGTCAGGTCGTTGACCTCCGCGTCGCGCGGCAGGTCCAGGGCCATCAGGATCGTCGTGGCCACCGACTCGGGGTCGATCCACTGCGCGGCGTCGTACTCCTTGCCCTCCTGCTGGTGGACCTTGGCCTGCATGGGGCTGGCCGTGCGGCCGGGGTAGACCGAGGTGACCCGCACGCCGTTGCCGTGCTCCTCGTGGCGCAGGGAGTCGGCGAGGGCCTTCAGGCCGTGCTTGGAGGCGGCGTAGGCGGACCAGCCGGCGTGGGCGTTGAGGCCGGCGCCGGAGTTGACGAAGAGCACGTGGCCGCGGGCGGCGCGCAGCTGGGGCAGGAAGTGGCGGGTCAGCTCGGCGGGAGCGACGAGGTTGACGTTGAGCTGGTGGCGCCACGTCTTCGGGGTGAGCTCGCCGACCGGGCCGAGGTCGACGACGCCGGCGATGTGCAGCAGCGAGTCCACCCGGTCGGGCAGCGACTGGTGGGAGAAGGCCCAGGAGAGCTTGTCGGGGTCGGCCAGGTCGCCGACCAGGGTCCGGGCGCCCGGGTACGCGGCCGCCAGCTCCTTGGCGCGGCCCGCGTCGCGCGCGTGCAGCACGAGGTCGTCCCCGCGCGCGTGGAGCCGGCGGGCCACGGCCGCGCCGATGCCGGACCCGGCCCCGGTGATCACATGAGTAGCCATGCCCGCCATGCTCGCATCAGGGCCGGGTCACGCGATGCCCCGGCTCTCCTCCAGGTACGCCATCGCCCCCACCGGCTCCTGCGCGAAGAACACCAGGTCGGCCAGCGGCCGGGGCAGGAAGCCCTCGTCCTCCATGCGGCGGAACTGCTCCTTCAGGCCGTCGTAGAAGCCCGCGGTGTTGAGCAGGACCACCGGCTTGTCGGTGTGGCCGTGCTTCTTCAGCTCCAGGATCTCGGTCGCCTCGTCGAGCGTGCCCGTGCCGCCGACCATGATCACCACGGCGTCGGCCTTCTCCAGGAGGAGCCTTTTGCGCTCGGCGAGGTCCTCGGCGATGACCATCTCGTCGACGCCGGGCCGGACCTTGGCCGCGAGGAACCGCACGGAGACGCCGGCCAGCCGGCCGCCCGCCTCCTGCACGCCGTCGGCGACGACCTTCATCAGGCCGACGTCGGATCCGCCCCACACGAGCGTGTGACCGCCCTTGCCCAGCAGTTCGGCGAACTCCCGGGCGGGCCGGGTGTAGCGCTCGTCGAGGTCGGCGGCGGAGAGGAAGACGCAGATGTTCATGACCCCACCGTACGGGCCCGGTCGGCCGCCGTGGTCAGGCGCAGTTTGGACTGCCGGTGCGGCAGTCGCTCCCAGTCGTCCATGAACCGGGCGTCCAAGCCGTACCGCGCGGCGAGTTCCGTCAGCGTCCGCGTCCGGTAGTAGAAGTCCTCGTGGAGCACCTGGTGCTCCTCGCCCTCCGTGCGGTCGAACGTGAAGTCGAAGAAACCGCCCGGCGCGAGGATCCGTCCGACGTGCGCGAAGCACTCCTCGATGACGGGCAGCGGCGAGTGCGAGAAGACGCTGTGCGCGTGCACGACGTCGAAGTGCGCGTCGGGCAGGAAGGCGAAGGTCAGGTCGTCCGCGAGGGTCAGGTGGGGCAGCTTCGGCTGGAGCTTGTCGGCGACGAGGGTGTCCTGGGCGGCGAGCAGGATGTGCGGCGAGATGTCGATGCCGTAGTAGTTGCCCGTGTCGAGGTAGTCGATGAACAGCCGGCCGGCGCGCAGGTTGCCGCAGCCGATGTCCAGCATGCGGTGGTGCGGCCGCAGGCCGTGCCCCACCAGGTAGTCGAACTGCATGCGGCCGATGCGCGTCCACGCCTCGCGGGAGGGGTTGTGCCCCACCGCCGCCTCCGCGCTGCGGGCCGCGTCGGAGGCCATCACGGCCCGGTAGTAAGCGATGTGGTCCCGGTAGCGCAGCCGCAGCAGGGCGTCGCGCAGCACGCGCCGGGCGTGCGCCGGCACCCGCTCCGGGTGGCGCAGGGCGTAGCGGATCTGGTGGACCAGGCTGCTGCGGTTCCTGGCCGGTTCCGTGGCGCGCATCGGGGCCTCCTGCGGCGGGGGAAGAACTCCGCTTCAGCCTGCGCTGTACCGGAGGAGTCGGCTACCCGAGGAGGGGCGATCGTGACGACAGGGCACCGCATCACCGTCGAGCGGAGCGACCGGCACGTGCGCGTGGTGCGCGACGGGCAGGTCCTCGCGGAGAGCGACCGGCCGCTCCTGCTGCGGGAGACCGGCTGTCCCGAGCGGTACTACATCCCGGCCGAGGACGTGCGCACGGACCTGCTGACCCCGTCCGGCACGCGGACGTACTGCCCCTTCAAGGGCACCGCGTCCTACTGGTCGCTGCCGGGGGCGGCGGACCTCGTCTGGGCGTATCCGGACCCCAAGCCGGACGTCGCCGTCATCAAGGACCACCTGTGCTTCTACGACGTGGAAGTGACGTGATCGGCTGACGCACGGCCCGCCTCACCCAGGAACACCGCGGCGTGCGGCAGTCTCAACAGGCATGGACAAGAAGACCCTTTCGCGCGACGGCACCCGCATCGCCTACGAGAGCACCGGCCACGGCCCCGCGGTGGTCCTGGTGAGCGGCGCCATGTCGACGGGTGGCACGCTGGCGCCGCTGGCGGTGTCGCTGTCGGAGCGCTTCCAGGCCGTCGTGTACGACCGCAGGGGCCGCGGCGCCAGCGGGGACACCGTCCCGTACGCGGTGGAGCGTGAGATCGAGGACCTGGCCGCGGTGATCGAGGCGGTGGGCGGCGAGGTGTTGCTGTACGGCATCTCCTCCGGCGGCGCGCTGGCCCTGGAGGCGGCGGCGAGCGGGCTGCCGGTGCGGCGCGTGGCGGTGTACGAGACGCCGTTCGCGATGTCCGAGGAGGGCGCCAGGGAGCGCGCGGAGTACACCCGGAGGCTGACGGAGGCGCTCGGTGAGGGGCGGCGCGGGGACGCGGTCGAGCTGTTCCTGCGGCTGACCGGCCTCGCCGAGAGCGTCATCCAGAGCGCCCGCCAGTCCCCCATGTGGGCCGGCATGGAGGCACTCGCGCCGAGCCTCGCCTACGACGACGCCGTGATGCGCGACGGCCGGGTCCCCCGGGAGCGGCTGGCCTCGGTCGGGGTGCCCACCCTGGCGGTGGCGGGCGACGCGAGCCCGGCCTGGCTGCGCGAGGCGGCCCGGGCCATCGCGGACTGCGTCCCCGACGGGTCGTACCGCACGCTGCAGGGGCAGACGCACATGGTGGAGCCGAACGTGCTGGCGCCGGTGCTGACGGAGTTCTTCAGCCGGGGCTGAGGACGGCCGCCCGGTGGTCGCGGGGTCAGGCGACGCCCGCCGTCGCCCTCCTGGTCGACGCGATCGTCGCCGAGCCCACCACGCGCGTGCCGTCGTACAGCACGATCGCCTGGCCGGGGGCGACGCCGCGGACCGGCTCGGCGAAGGTGACCTCCAGGTCGCCGTCGACGAGCTCGGCGGTCACCTCGGTCTCGCCGCCGTGGGCGCGCAGCTGGGCGGTGTACGTCCCCGGGCCGGTGGGGGCGGCACCGCACCAGCGCGGCTTGACCGCCCGCAGCCCGGTGACGTCGAGGGCGTCGGCCGGACCGACCGTCACCGTGTTGTTCACCGGGGAGATGTCGAGGACGTAGCGGGGCTTGCCGTCGGCGGCGGGCGTGCCGATGCGCAGTCCCTTGCGCTGGCCGATCGTGAAACCGTACGCGCCCTCGTGGGTGCCCAGCTTGTTGCCGGCCTCGTCGACGATGTCGCCCTCGGCCTTGCCCAGCCGCTGCGCCAGGAAGCCCTGGGTGTCTCCGTCGGCGATGAAGCAGATGTCGTGCGAGTCGGGCTTCTTGGCGACGGCCAGGCCGCGGCGCTCGGCCTCGGCGCGGATCTCGTCCTTGGTGGTGACCGTGTCGCCGAGCGGGAACAGCGCGTGGGCGAGCTGCCGGTCGTCCAGGACGCCGAGGACGTAGGACTGGTCCTTGGCCATGTCGGAGGCGCGGTGCAGCTCGCGCGTGCCGTCGGGGAGGGTGACGATCTTCGCGTAGTGCCCGGTGCACACCGCGTCGAAGCCCAGCGCCAGCGCCTTGTCCAGCAGGGCGGCGAACTTGATCTTCTCGTTGCAGCGCAGGCAGGGGTTGGGGGTGCGGCCGGCCTCGTACTCGGCGACGAAGTCCTCGACCACGTCCTCGCGGAAGCGGTCCGCCAGGTCCCACACGTAGAACGGGATGCCGATGACGTCGGCGGCGCGGCGGGCGTCGCGCGAGTCCTCGATGGTGCAGCAGCCCCGCGCGCCCGTGCGGAAGGACTGGGGGTTGGCGGAGAGCGCGAGGTGGACGCCGGTCACGTCGTGGCCCGCCTCGGCCGCGCGGGCGGCGGCGACGGCGGAGTCGACGCCGCCGGACATGGCGGCGAGGACGCGGAGGGGGCGGGGGCGCTGCGGGGTGTCAGTCATAGCCCCTCCAGGGTAAGGGGGCGCGGGAACCAGGACCCGCGAGTATCCGTTGACGATCACATGGGACAGGGGAAGGCTCCGAAGGACGGCGACCGCAGGGTCGGGCGTCGCGCGTTGCTCATCGGCGGCGCGGCGGCCGCGGCGGGCACGGCCGTGCTGGCCCGGGACGAGCTGGCGCGGCTGTGGTGGCGCACTCCGGGCGTGGAGAAGCCGCGCAAGGAGGGCGAGGTCGACTTCGCGGGCGCGCGCTGGGTGGCGGCGTCGGACGCGAACTGGCGGCGTGCGGACCGGCCCGACGACTTCGGCATAGACATGGTGATCGTCCATGTCACGCAGGGCAGCTTCGACAGCGCGGTGAAGGCCTTCCAGGACCCGGGGCACAAGGCGGCCACGCACTACATCGTCCGCCAGGACGGGCACGTCGCGCAGATGATCCGCGAGCTGGACGTGGCGTACCACGCGGGCAACCGCGACTACAACGAACGCAGTGTCGGCATCGAGCACGAGGGCTTCGTGGACCGCCCGCAGGACCTCACGGACGAGATGTACGAGGCCTCGGCGCGCCTGACCGCCCGGATATGCGCGCGGTACGACATCCCGGTCGACCGAGAGCACATCATCGGCCACGTGGAGGTCCCGGGCACGGACCACACGGACCCGGGGCCGCACTGGGACTGGGACAAGTACATGCGGCTGGTGCGCCGGGCGCGCACGTCCCCCGCCTGACGCGGCCCGGCCGGGCCGCGTCGGAAGAGGGCGGCGACGAGGGCGACGGCCGGTGCCAGCCCCTGGCCGAGCGCCCCGCGCCACAGCCGCGGGAACGACACGGCGAAGACGGCGGCGGACAGCACGAGGAAGCCGCAGAGGTAGAGGACCAGGGCTCGTCCGGCGGTCTCGTCCCCGGTGTGCAGGACCACGACCCCGGCGACGAGACCGGCTCCGAGCAGGATGTTGGTGAGGAACAGCCGGACCGCCGGGCGGTGGTAGGAGAAGCGCTCCAGGACGCCCACCACGAGGTGGATCAGCCCGGCGAACAGGGCGAAGGCCTGTGTGACGACGTTCACGTCGGGAGTGTCCGCCCGGCGCCGGTCCCCGGCAAGGGCACGCGCCGAGGGGCGCACGCCCCTCACACGCACCGAGCGCGTCGCCTCCGTCCCGACCTACGTCAGCCCCGCCGCCCGGGCCCGTTCCACCGCCGGGCCGATGGCCTTGGCCAGGGCCTCGATGTCGGCCTCGGTGGAGGTGTGGCCGAGGGAGAAGCGGAGGGTGCCGCGGGCCAGGTCGGGGTCGGTGCCGGTGGCGAGGAGGACGTGGCTGGGCTGGGCGACGCCGGCGGTGCAGGCGGAGCCGGTGGAGCACTCGATGCCCTGGGCGTCGAGGAGGAGCAGCAGGGAGTCGCCCTCACAGCCGGGGAAGGTGAAGTGGGCGTTGGCCGGGAGGCGTCCGGCGGGGTCCGGGTCGCCGCCGAGGATCGCGTCCGGCACGGCCGAGCGGACCGCGGCGACCAGGGCGTCGCGCAGGGCGCCGATCTCGCGGGCGAACCACTCGCGCTGCTCGGCGGCCAGCCGCCCGGCGACGGCGAAGGAGGCGATGGCGGGCACGTCCAGGGTGCCGGAGCGCACGTGCCGCTCCTGGCCGCCGCCGTGCAGCACGGGCACGGGGGTGTGCTCGCGGCCGAGGAGCAGGGCGCCGATGCCGTAGGGGCCGCCGATCTTGTGGCCGGAGACGGTCATCGCGGCGAGGCCGGAGGCGGCGAAGTCCACCGGGATCTGGCCGAAGGCCTGCACGGCGTCGGAGTGCAGCGGGACGCCGAACTCCGCGGCGACGCCGGCCAGTTCACGGACCGGCAGGATCGTGCCGATCTCGTTGTTGGCCCACATGACGGTGGCCAGGGCCACGTCGTCGGGGTTGCGGGCGATCGCCTCGCGCAGGGTGTCCGGGTGGACGCGGCCGTGGGCGTCGACCGGCAGGTACTCGATGGTGGCGCCCTCGTGCTCGCCGAGCCAGTGCACGGCGTCGAGGACCGCGTGGTGCTCGACGGGGCTGGCGAGGACGCGGGTGCGGGCCGGGTCGGCGTCGCGGCGCGACCAGTAGAGGCCCTTGACGGCGAGGTTGTCGGCCTCCGTGCCGCCCGAGGTGAAGACGACCTCGCTGGGGCGTGCGCCGAGGGCCTCGGCGAGGGTCTCGCGGGCCTCCTCGACGGTGCGGCGGGCCTGCCGGCCGGACGCGTGGAGGGAGGACGCGTTGCCGGTGGCACCCAGCCGGGCGGTGAACGCCTCAACCGCCTCCGGGAGCATCGGGGTGGTCGCGGCGTGGTCGAGGTAAGCCATGGTGAGCCCGATTCTACGGCTCCCCTTCCGCGGACCTCAGATCAAGGTTGGCCGAACCTGGACCCTTCCGGCGGGGCGGCCCGTCGTCCCCGGGCCCGGCCCCGGCCCGTCGGGGCGCGATCGGCCGACGGCGGCTCAGAAGCTCCAGGAGATCGTGCTGTCGGACGCCATGAAGGCCGCCAGGACCAGCAGGTCCGCGACGCCCAGTCCGAGGCCGAGCAGGGCACGGCCGCGGCGCTCGGTGCCGCGCCACAGGGCGACGGTCGCCAGCACGATGGCGACCGGGCCGAGGAAGATGTTGAACACCAGCAGGCCGAGCAGGCCCAGGACGAAGGACGCGACGGCCATGCCGTCGGTGTCGCGGATGCCGGTGCGGCGCGAGGCCGGAGCGGTGAGCTGCATGGTGATCGACTCCCGTGGTCGGGTCGGACGTGCGGTCAGTGGGCCTGCGGGTGGCGGCGGCGGCCGCGCTCGCGCATCGCGAAGATGCCGAGCCAGACGGCGATGACGGCACCGGCGGCGAGGGAGAAGCCGAGCGGCGCGTGGGCCACGGTGCCCAGCACGACCCCCAGCAGCAGGAGTGCGGCGACGATGAACAGCACGGGAACCAACCCCCAGGATTTCGGTGAACGCTTGTAGTTACACTCGTTCACTGACTTCCCAGTCTAGCGCCTGTCATGACTTTCCAATTCCAGAGAACAGTTGTTAACTGCATGGTATGAGTCACACCCTCGGCATCCGGCAGGCCCAGAAGCAGAAGACCCGGCAGGCACTCCTCGACGCGGCCCTGGGGCTGCTGGAGGGGCAGAGCCTGAGCAGCCTCGGGCTGCGCGAGGTCACCCGCGCCGTCGGTGTCGCCCCGACCGCCTTCTACCGCCACTTCCGCTCCACGGCGGACCTGGGCGTGGCCCTGGTCGAGGAGGCGCTGGGCAGCCTGCACCCGATGATCCGGACGACGGTGTCCGGCACGGGCGGCCAGGAGGAACGCATCGCGCGTGCCATCGAGTTGATCGCCCGTCATGTCGACGGGTACCCCGCGCACGTCCGCTTCATCGCCCGGGAACGGCACGGCGGGGTCCAGCCGGTGCGGGAGGCCATACGGGGCCAGCTGTCCCGGTTCGCCGGGGAGGTGAAGGACGAGCTGGCCAAGGACCCGGTGTCCGAGGGCTGGAGCGAGGACGACCTGCTGATGCTCGCGCACCTCTACGTCGACCAGATGCTGATCACGGCGTCGCTCTTCCTGGAGGCGCGGGAGGGGCCGGAAGACGAACGCGCGGAGCGCCAGCGTGAGGTGGCGCGGGTGGCGACCCGCCAGATGCGGCTGATCGGCCTCGGCCGCCGCCACTGGCTGGATTGAGCCGTACGGACGCGCCCGGGGCATCGCCGCAGGGGCCGCCCCGGGCGCAGTGCCACCGGGCATGGCGCACGGGGCAGACGGCCCGGCGGTGCCCGGCGGAGTCCCCGTTCCGGGCCCCGACGCCCGTGCGAACGCCCGAAGTGCGCACTCCCCCGTACCGCCCGCGACGGTACGGGGAAGGACGGCCACCCGGACCCACCACCGCAGTGCGACGCCGGGTCACCCGAGCCGCAGGCCGTCAGGGCCAGGGGGACAACGCCGGCAGGGCCACGGCCGGGACGAGGCGCGCACGGTTCAGGGGGCCGGCTCCGGGAGGACGAGGGAGTTCCGAGGCGTCACTCGGCCAAGCCCGCCCAGAACCTCCCCGGCCGCCTGTGAACGAGCCGTCGGCACGGCGGCGTTCAGCCCAGCCGGACCCGCGCCAGCTGCCGGGACTGCGCCACCAGCCGGTCGGCGCTGTCCCACACCTCCGCGTCCTCCTCCAGGAAGCCGCCGGCGAGGTTGCGCGTGGTGATCGACACGCGCAGCGGCCCCGGCGCCGGCCGGCAGCGCACGTGCACGGTCAGCTCGACGGTCGGCACCCAGCCCTTCAGGCCGAGCTCGAAGGCGGTGGGCGGCAGGGCGTCCACCGCGAGCAGCAGGGAGAGCGGGTCGGGATCGCGGCCGTCCTTGAGACCGAACCAGGCCCGCATCTCGCCCTTGCCGGAGGGCCGGCCGAGGGCCCAGCCCAGGGTCGACGGGTCGAGCTTGAGCATCAGCCGGTCGGCGATGGCCGAGCTGCCGTCGACGGGGGCCGGCCCGTCCTCCGGACCGAAGCAGTGCTCGATCGGCGGGATGGCGGGCGGCCGGGCCGTCGTGCGGACGTCGTCGGGCAGGGCGTCCAGGTCGCCGTAGGAGGCGAGCACCCGGATGCGTTCGACCTCGCGGCCTTCGTCGTCGTACTGGAACAGCGAGGCCTGTCCGGTCGACAGGGTGCGGCCGGTGCGGACGACGTCCGTGCGGACGACCGCGGGGCCGGGCTGCGAGGCGGTCAGGTAGTGCGCCGAGACGGTGAAGGGGTCGGCGTGCGGCAGGGCGTCCGCGAGCGCTCGGCCGAGGACGGCCAGCAGGTAGCCGCCGTTGACGGCGCTGATGATCGTCCAGCCGGCGGAGAGGTCGATGTCGTACACGCCGGGCGCACGGCGGGTGAGCGCGGTGTCGCGGTCGAACTCGCTGTCGCCGATCGTGGCCCGGACGGCCGGGGCGGAGGCTGCTTCTGGCATGGCTGAACAGTACAAGAACTAACTACTAAGCGGTAGCTTTGGGCTGTTCGGGAGGTCAGGTCCGGGTGAGACGTGGGCAACTTCTTGGTGAGTGCCCGACTCGTCCGTAAACCTCGCGGCCGGTTCCGCCCTCTGTAGGGGCATGAGCCTCACCGGGACCCCGTTCCTCTGCACGCTGGTCGTGCTCACCGTCGTGGCCCTCGCACTGCCGCTGGCCCTGTGGTCGCGGATCCGCGGCCCCCGCCTCCTGCGGGCCGCGGCCCGCACGCTGATGCTGCTGTTCGCGCAGGGGACGGCCGTGGCGCTGGTCTTCACGCTGGTCAACAACGCCAACAGCCTGTACGACAACTGGGGCGACCTGCTCGGCACCGGCGACCACGTGCGGCAGGCGGCCGACCTGGGCCCCGACGGCACCGGCGGAATCGCGCTGAAGCGGCTGCCCGCGGTGCGCCAGTCCTTCCGGCCCGCCGCCGGGCCCGGGATGGGCGCGGCGGGCGGGGTGCGGGTCACCCAGCTCAGCGGCCGGGTGTCGGGTGTGAACGCCGAGGTGTACGTCTGGCTGCCGCCGCAGTACGACGAGCCGGCCTACCGGCACCACAGGTTCCCGGTCGTGGAACTGCTGCCCGGCTACCCCGGCTCGGCGAAGGCCTGGTTCGGCGCGCTGCACGCGCACGAACAGCTGGAACCGCTCATGCGGGACGGCCGCGTCGCCCCGTTCATCCTGGTCGCGCCCCGCACCAACCTGCTGGCCGGGGTGGACACCGGCTGCGCCAACATCCCCGGCACGGTCAACGCCGACAGCTGGCTGAGCGTCGACGTGCCGAAGATGGTCATGGACAACTTCCGCGCCCAGCCCGCCCCCCGGGGCTGGGCCGTCGCCGGCTACTCGGCCGGGGCGCACTGCGCGGCCAAGCTGGCCGTCGCCCACCCCGACCGCTACCGGGCCGCCGTCAGCCTGTCCGGCTACAACGACCCGATCGGCGAACGCGACTCGCTCGCCGCGCGGACCCCCGCGCTGCGCGACGCGAACAACCCGTTCCTGCTGCTGCGCCGTGCGCCCCTCCCGCCGCCGGTCGCCCTGTACCTCTCCGGCCAGCCGCACGACGGGTACGAGGCGGGCGTCGCGCTGGAGCGGATCGCGAAGGCCCCGACGACCGTGCACGTGGTGTACATCCCGAAGAGCGCCGGCGGGCACACCATGGCGCTGTGGCGGCCCCAGATCGTGCCCGCCTTCGCCTGGCTGACGCAGGAGACGGGCGCGGGCCCCGTCACGGCAGGACGGGCTGCTCCTCCTCGCTCACCGTCGAGCGCCGGTGCCACGCCCGCGGAGCTCGCCAGTGGAACCGCATCGCGAGCAGGCGCAGTACGAAGGCCGTGATCACCGCGAGGGCGCTGGTGAACGGGTTCAGCGCGTCGTAGCGGATGCACAGGGCGACCAGGGCGGAGCCGACGATCGCCGGGACCGCGTAGAGGTCACGGTCCCAGCGCAGCAGGGAGGGCACCTCGTTGGCGAGGACGTCGCGCAGCACACCGCCGCCGACCGCGGTGGTCAGGCCCAGGCCGGCCGAGGCGGTCAGGCCGAGCCCGTACTCGTAGGCCTTGATCGTGCCGGCGACGCAGAACAGGCCGAGACCGGCCGCGTCGAAGACGTTCACGGCGACCTGGATGCGCTCCACCTGCGGATGCAGGAAGAACACGAGCAGGGTGGCGAGGAGCGGGGTGAGGAAGTACCCCAGGTCCGTGAACGCGGCGGGCGGGACGGCCCCGATGACCAGGTCGCGGAAGAGACCGCCGCCCAGCGCGGTGACCTCGGCGAGCACGGCCATGCCGAAGACGTCGAAGTTCTTGCGCACGGCCAGCAGGGCGCCGGAGATCGCGAAGACGAAGATGCCGATCAGGTCGAGCGTGTGCTGGACGGACGGACTGAAGAGTTGCTGGAGCACACGGGCATTTTCCCCCACGGGTGAGCCCCCGCCCTGATGTGCGAGGGCGGGGGCTCGGGCGGGTTCACTTCTCCGCGGTGGCGGCGCCGCCGTTGTCCGCGGCGACCTCCTTGGCCGAGGACAGCAGCTCGGTGTCCTGCGGCTGCTGGTCCTCGAAGTTCTCCGGGTGGTGGCAGGCGACGCGCTGCCCGGCCCGCAGCTCCGCCAGCGGCGGCTCGGTCGTCCTGCAGATCTCCGTCGCCTTCCAGCACCGGGTGTGGAACCGGCAGCCGCTCGGCGGCGCGATCGGCGAGGGCACGTCGCCCTTGAGCAGGATGCGCTCGCTCTTGACGCCCCGGCGCTTGGGGTCCGGGATCGGCACGGCCGACAGCAGCGCCTTGGAGTACGGGTGCATCGGCGACTTGTAGAGCTTGTCGCGGTCGGCCAGCTCGACGATCTTGCCGAGGTACATCACCGCGATCCGGTCCGAGACGTGCCGGACCACCGACAGGTCGTGCGCGATGATCACGTAGGTCAGGCCGAGTTCCTGCTGGAGGTCGTCCAGCAGGTTCACCACCTGCGCCTGGATCGACACGTCCAGGGCGGAGACCGGCTCGTCGGCCACCACCAGCTTGGGGTTCAGCGCGAGCGCGCGGGCGATGCCGATGCGCTGGCGCTGACCGCCGGAGAACTCGTGCGGATAGCGGTTGTAGTGCTCGGGGTTGAGGCCGACCACCGACAGCAGCCGCTGGACCTCCTTCTTCACGCCGCCCTCGGGCTCGACGCCCTGGAGCCGGAAGGGGGCGCCGACGATCGTGCCGATCGTGTGCCGGGGGTTCAGCGAGGAGTACGGGTCCTGGAAGATCATCTGGACGTCGCGGCGCATCGGGCGCAGCTCGCCGGTCTTCAGGTGCGTGATGTCCTTGCCCTCGAACTCGACCGTGCCGCCGGTCGGTTCGAGCAGCCGGGTGATCAGCCGGCCCATGGTGGACTTGCCGCAGCCGGACTCGCCGACGACGCCGAGCGTCTCGCCCCTGCGGACCTCGAAGTCGATGCCGTCGACGGCCCGGACCGCGCCGGTCTGCCGCTGGAGCAGGCCCTTGCGGATCGGAAAGTGCTTCTGCAGGCCGGTCACCTTCAGCAGGACATCGCCGTCGGCGGTGGTGTCCTCGGTGAGGGTGCTGCCGCTGGTGTCCGGTTCGCTCACCGTTTTGTCGTCGCTCACAGCTTCGGCGCAATCTCTTCGGTCCAGATACGCTCCCGCTGCTCCTGGCCCAGGTGGCAGGCGGCCCAGTGCGAGCCGCCGACCTCGGTCAGCTCGGGGCGGACCGTGCGGGTGACGTCGTCCTTCGGGATGTCCGCGTACGGGCAGCGCGGGTGGAAGGCGCAGCCGGACGGGAGGTTGATCAGGGAGGGCGGCGCGCCCTTGATCGGGATGAGCCGGTCGGTCTCCTCGCGGTCCAGGCGCGGCATCGAGCCGAGCAGGCCCCAGGTGTAGGGGTGCCGGGGCGCGGAGAAGACGTCCTCGGCGGGGCCGCGCTCCACGCACCGGCCGCCGTACATGACCAGCAGGTCGTCGGCCATCTCGGCCACCACGCCCAGGTCGTGGGTGATCATGATGACCGCGGAGCCGAACTCCTTCTGCAGGTCGTGGATCAGGTCCAGGATCTGCGCCTGCACGGTGACGTCCAGGGCGGTGGTCGGCTCGTCCGCGATGAGCAGCTCGGGGTTGTTCACCAGCGCCATGGCGATCATGGCGCGCTGGCGCATGCCGCCGGAGAACTCGTGCGGGTAGCCGTCGACGCGCTTGGCGGGCTCGGGGATGCCGACCCGGTCGAGCATCTCGATCGCGCGCTGCTTGGCGGCCTTCTTGCTCACGTCGTGGTGGACGCGGTACGCCTCCACGATCTGGTGCCCGACCGTGTAGTAGGGGTGCATCGCGGACAGCGGGTCCTGGAAGATCATGGCCATCTTCCGGCCGCGCAGCCGCCGCACCTCGTCGGGATCGGCCGCGATCAGCTCCTGGCCGTCCAGCCAGACCTCGCCGGAGACGTGGGCGCGCGCCGAGCGGTGCAGGCCCATCACGCCGAGCGAGGTGACGGACTTGCCGGAGCCGGACTCGCCCACGATGCCCAGGGTCTTGCCCTTGCGCACGTCGAAGCTGACGCCGTCGACCGACTTGACCAGGCCGTCGTCGGTGTCGAAGTGGATGCGCAGGTCGCGGACGGACAGGAACACGTCGTCCGGGACGGACGGGGCGGTGGTGTCCGGTTCGCCGAGCGCGGCTTTGTCGAGCTTGCTCACGAGTACCTCACCCGGGGGTCGATGGCGGCGTACACCAGGTCGACGATCAAGTTGCAGAAGACGATGAAGAACGCGGCGACCAGGGTCACGCCCATGATGATGGGGAGGTCGTTCTGCTGGATGGACTGGACGGCGTAGGCGCCGATGCCCTGGAGCGAGAAGACGGTCTCGGTGAGGACCGCGGTGCCCACCAGGGTGCCGAAGTCCATGCCGAAGATGGTGACGATCGGGGTGAGCGCGGAGCGCAGGCCGTGCTTGGTGACGACCGTGGACTCCTTCAGGCCCTTGGCCCTGGCCGTGCGGATGTAGTCCTCGTTCATCGTCTCCAGCATGCCCGCCCGGGTGAGCCGGGCGTACAGCGCGGAGAACAGGAAGGCGAGGCTGACCCAGGGCAGCACCAGGTGCCAGGCCCACTCGGCCGGATTCTCGGTGAACGGGACGTAGTCGACGCTGTCCCAGATGGGGATCTCGTAGACGAACAGCGCGAGCAGGATCTGGCCGGTGAAGAAGATCGGCAGCGAGACGCCGGCGAGGGCGACGAACATGGCGCCGCGGTCGATCGGCTTGCCCTTGCGGAGCGCCGAGACGACGCCCGTGGTGACACCGAAGACCACCCAGATCACCGCCGCGCCGACGGCCAGCGAGAAGGAGACGGGGATCCGCTCGAGAAGCTGGGGCCACACCTCGACGTGATTCTTGAAGGAGTAGCCGAAGCAGGGGGCGCTGCAGTGCGTCGCGTCGGGTCCGAACCGGTAGTCGGCGCCCGCCACGAGGCCCTTGATGAAGTTCCAGTACTGCTCGTAGACGGGCTGGTCCAGGCCCAGGTTCTTCTTGATCGCGGCGACGGACTCGGGGTTCGCGTCCTTGCCGACGTACTGGGTGGCCAACTGGTCGGCCGTCTGGCCCCCGAGGCGGGGTACCAGGAAGAAGATGGCGAAGGTGACTGCGCTGACCACCAGCAGCAACAGCACCGCGCCCATGACGCGTCGGAGGATGTACGCAGCCACAGCTGTACGGCCCCGGGTGGCCGCGGCGGGATCGTCCGCCGCGGCCACCCGGTGCCTTCACCTGCCTTTCGAAAGGTTCCGGCCTGCTGATTACTTCGAGGAGCTCATCAGCAGGTAGTCGTACATGCCGAGGTAGGCCTGCGTGACCGTGACGTTGTTGGCGGACGCCGGCCGGAGCAGCAGGTTCTTGCGGTAGATCAGCGGGACGACCGAGGCGTTGTCGAGGACCATCTTGTCGATGTCGCCCCAGGCCTTGGTGCGGGCCGCGTCGTCGGTGTTGGCGATCGCGTCCGTCAGGGCCTTGTTGATCTTCGGGTCGTCCAGCTCCATCAGGTTGTTGCCGCCCGAGGGCTTGATGGCCGCGCCGTTGACGATCTGGTCGAGGAAGCCGTAGCCGGTCGGCCAGTCGGCGCCCCACGCCATCGAGAGCATGCCGAGCTTGTTCTCGTGGACGTAGGACGGGACACCGGCGAAGTTGGAGAAGTACTTGCCGGAGGGGAACTGCTTGATCTCGACGTTGATGCCGACCTTCTTCAGCGACGCCTGGACGGCCGTGGCGGCCGCGACCTCGGCGGGCCGGTCCGAGCGGGCCGTGAGGATCGTGTTGAAGCCGTTCGGCTGGCCGCATGCCTTCAGCTCGGCCTTGGCCTTGGCGGCGTCACCCTTGTGACCCTCGGTCGCGTAGGTGTCGAACTTGGTGTAGCCGTTGACCGACGGCGGCAGCAGCGTGGTCGCCACGTCGCCCTTCGGCGAGCCGCCCATCGCGTCCAGGACGGACTGCTTGTCGAGACCCCACTGGACGGCCTTGCGGCAGTGCTCGTTGTCGAACGGCTTCACGTTGACGTTGAGCGCGATGTACTGCGTGGCGCCCGCGTAGGAGCTGTCCGTCTGGTTGGCGAGCTTGCCGCGCAGGACCTTCGGCTGGGTCTGCGGCTGCACACCGGTGCCGGCCGCGTCAGCCGTGATCTTGTCGGAGATCAGGTTGTTGTCGACCGTGACCGGGTTGACCTTGAACTTGATCGTGATCTTGTCCGGCAGCGCCTTGCGGATCGGGTCCGTCTTGGGGTCCCAGTTCTTGTTGCGCACGAGGGTGGCGCCGCGGCCCTCCTCGTAGGACTGGAACTGGTACGGGCCGGTGGACTGGATGGCCTGCACGTACTTCGCGCCGGTGTCCTTCGCCTTCGGCACGGGCGCCGTCTGCGAGAACGTCGCCAGGTAGTCGAAGTCGGCGAACGGCTGCTTCAGCTTGAAGACGATCGTGCGGTCGTCCGGCGTCTCGATGGACTTGATGCCGTCGGCCGACTTGTCCTTGTACGGACCCTGGTACTTGTCGCCGCCCTCCAGGTAGGCCTTGAAGTACGTCGGGCCGTTGGACAGGGCCTCGGGCGCGAAGTTGGAGCGCTCGATGGCGTACTTGACGTCCTTGGACGTCACCGGGGTGCCGTCCTGGAACTTCACTCCGGCACGCAGCTTGTACGTCCAGGTCTTGGCGTCCGGGCTGGACTTGCCGAGGGACTCGGCGAGGTCCGGCACGACCGTGAGGCCTTCCTTGCCCGCCGCCGGCTTGAACGTGGTGAGCGTCCGGCCGTAGAGGCGGGAGAAGTTCTGGACCCAGCCGTAGTACGTGTTGCCCGGGTCGAGGGAGTCCGGCACGTCCGAGTGCTCGTACGTGACCGTCCCTCCCTTCTTGTCCGACGCGTTGACGATCGAGTTCAGCGCGGCGTCCTTCTTGCCGTTGCCTCCCCCGTCGTTGTCGTCACCACCGCCGCCGCACGCGGCAGCTCCCAGCGACAGTGCCAGGACCGACGCAACGCCGGCGGTCACCCTTCTCGTCTTCACCTGAGGAAGCCCCCTCATTCGATGGATCACTTGCTGCGAGGGTCGAGGGCGTCACGCAGCCCGTCACCCAGCAGGTTGAAGGCCAGGACGGTGATGAAGATCGCCAGTCCGGGCACGAACATGTACTGCGGATCAGCCGTGTAGAGATCCACAGCGTTGCTGAGCATGCCGCCCCAGGAGGCCTGCGGCGGAGCGATACCGACGCCGAGGAAGCTCAGCGCGGCCTCGAACAGGATGTTCGTCGGGATGATCAGCGTCGCGTAGACGAGGATCGGCGCGACGAGGTTCGGGAGGAGCTCCCGGAACAGGATGTACGGGCCGCGCGCCCCGAGGCTCGTGGAGGCCTCGATGAACTCCCGCTTGCGCAGGGTCATGGTCTGCGCCCGCACGATCCGGCCGATGTACGGCCAGCTGAAGAAGCCGATCACGAAGATCAGCACGCAGATGCGCAGCGGCAGGCCGTCGAGACCGAAGAACCCGTCCTGCACGGAGGCGGAGATCGAGATGGCGAACAGCAGCAGCGGGAAGGCGAGGAAGGTGTCCATCAGCCTGCTGATGATGCCGTCCACCCAGCCGCCGTAGTACCCGGCGATCACGCCGAGCACGGTGCCGATGCACACGGACAGCAGCGTGGCGCCGCCCGCGACCAGCAGGGAGACCCAGGAGCCGTCGATGATGCGGGCGAGCATGTCGCGGCCGTACTGCGGGTCCACGCCGAGCGGGTGGTCCCAACTCATGCCGCCCCAGCCGCCCTTGGGGGCGAGCAGCGCGGGGTCGATGAGGTCCTGGTTGAACTTGTTGGGATCGAGGTTGAAGATCCACTGGATCGGCTTGGAGAACACCGCCATCAGCACGAGCAGGACGACGACGACGCCGCCGGCCATCGCCACCTTGTCCCGCTTGAAGCGCATCCAGGCGATCTGGGTGAGCGAGCGCCCTTCGATCTGGCTCTTCTTGACCCCGGAGAGCACGGCCTCGGGCTGTGCTCCGGCTTCCGCCCCGGTGGTCTCGATCGGTGCGGTCACGGTGCGATTGACCCCTCTCGGGCCGGCGATCGCCTAGCCCCTGGCTGCCGCTGTAGCGGTTTTGTTTGTCTCGTACACGAGACCGACCGGCCCGTGTCTTGCCGGGAGTCTTCAACGCTTTGGCGATCTGTTGCCAGACTTGGCGGTGAAAGGATGCGTAAACGTGATGCTGTCTGCGGGGTTCCGTTATCCGGACAACGGGTAACAGGGGTCGGACACGCTGAGCTAGGGGCATTTTACGACATAAGCGCTCATTCCACCCTTATCTACGCGCGGAGAGGTGAGCTGTCGTCACCTTCGCGCGGGGGTGCGGAACCGGCCCCGACCGGGTGCCGGACGGCTCAGTACCTGCCCTGGGCGGGCGGGTAGCCGTAGCCGGAGGCGGGGGCCTGGACGGGGGCCGTCGCGTGGGCCTCGCGGTCGTAGAAGGGGCGGGCGTTCGCGCGCAGCCACATGGCGACCGGGTCGTGGGCGTCGGACATGGCGACGGTGGAGACGGGGAGCCCGTCGGGGACGGCGCCGAGGGACTGCTGCATCATCGCGCGCACGGAGTCCACGGCCTGCGGCGAGGTGTCGTACACGTCCAGTCCGATGGCCAGGTACGGCGCGCCCAGCGCGGGCTGCACCCAGGCGCGGCGCAGCGAGCGGACGGCCGGGGTACGGTGCGCGTTCTGCGCGAGCAGGGCGTAGAACTGCGGGACCTCGATGGCCGGTTCGGACAGCCGCAGCGGTCCGGCGGGCTGGCGGTCCAGGCCCGTGGCGATCCGGCGCAGGTCGAGCCAGGGGATGCCGACGCCGCCGCCCGGGGCGTGCGGGTTGAGCCAGAGACCGTAGTGGTCGGGGTAGAGGGCGCGGGCCACGTCGACGCCGTCGACCACCTCGTACGAGCGGTTCCAGCCGCTGGCCGAGAGCTCCTGGGCGGAGGTGACGCAGGGCGCGTAGCCGTAGCCGTCGACCTCCATGTTCCCGTACTGGGCGTCCGGTGATCCGGCCTGGCCGTGCCACAGGAGCATCCAGATCCGGCCGGTGTGCGGGGTGGCGAGCGCGCGCAGGAGAGCCTCGTAGGCGTCGTAGCGCCCGGGCGTGACCTGGCGCAGCATGTGCTCGACCTGTCCGGCCGCGGCCGTGCCGCTCGCGCTCACCTTTACCGCCCCTTCGTACAACGCCTCGACCGTGACCTAGCTTAAGCCCGCGCGGGCGCCCGGACCCGGTGCCGGTTCGCGGGTCCGCCCCGTGCGTGGCCGGTCGCGCGGTCCCCGCGCCCCCGAGGTCGGTGACCTATCGCTGGTAGAAGGGCCGGACCCGGTTCCTCATCCACTCCCCCACGGGATCCTCCGCGACGTCCAGCAGTACCAGGTTGACCGGCCACGGGGCGGGGGACCTGGTCACCGCCCGGGTCAGGGCGTCCAGGGGCAGGGCCCGCAGGTCGCCTTCCCACTGGGAGAGTTCGACGCCCACGAACATCACGGGGTCGGCGGTCTCGATCGCGGCGAGGCAGCGGCGGGCGCTGAGCACGACGCCGGTCGCCTCGAACTCGGCGGAGGCGGCGGCGAGGAAGTCCACCGGGTCGTCCTGCCAGTCGGGTTCGAAGAGGCGGACCCGGCCGCCGCTCGCGGGACCGTCCAGCGGGGTCCGGCCGGCCCGGCACAACTCGGCGACGGCGGGCGGCGGCAGGGGTATGCCGACCACGCCGCCGGGGTTGACGACGATCCCCGCGTGCGGGGGCAGGCCGCGGGCGAACTCCACGGCGGGCGCGATGGTGTACGCCATGTGCGAGCCGGCGACCTGGCGGAACTGCTCCTCCGAGCTGAACACCGGGACGAAGGCCTGGCCGTCGATCTCGACGGCGGGCAGGTCGAGGGGCCCGCTGTGCGGGCCGCCGCCGCTGGGCAGCGGGACCCAGACGAAGCTCCGGCCGAGCACCTCGACGATCCGCCCGCCGGCCGCGGGCCCGGCGCCGAGGGCGGCCGAGAGCACCTCCTCCAGCTCGTTGCCGGGCCAGCCACCGTGCGGGTGGGTCTGCGTCTGCGCCGGGAAGTCCGCGGAGAAGTCCGCCGGGAAGTCCATCTGCCTACCGCCTGCCTGAAACCACTGCTGAGGCTGCAAAGGCTAACGGCTCGGGAAGCGGGAGTGACCGGGCCGGACGGGACGGCGCGCGTCCCGGGCCCGGTCCCCGGCCCGCTCTCCCGGGTCCGCCGCGCCGACCGGGGCGGAGGCCCTGCCCCCTCCGTACGGCGCGGCGTCCGGCCGTCGTGCCGTCGTTCCCGCGCGCACCGCACCCGGGGCCTGTCACCCCGCACGGCAGCAGGAAACCCGAGCCACCGCGGGCGAGTCCCGGCTGCCGGTGGTCACCCGGTGAAGCAGATGCGGCGAAGCGCGTCGGCCGCTGCGCGGTCGGCCAGGACGGCCGAGCCGCAGCCGGAGGGGAGGTCGCCCTGTTCGACGGAGCGCAGCAGGCGGGCGGTGGCCGCGCGGTGGCGCGCGAACGCGTAGCGCGAGACGCCGCGGCCGCGGTCGCGCTGGCCCGCCAGGGCCTGTTCGGGGGTGACGTCGAGGAGGAGCAGGTGCAGGGTGCCGCCCCGGCGGCGGGCCTCGCGGGCGAGCCAGCGGCGGACCCACGCCTGGGTGCCGCAGTCGTGCACCACGATCCCCTCACCCGTGCGCAGCGCGCGCCACAGCCCCGCGTAGTGCGCGAGGCGGACCAGCGGGCGGTAGGCCGCGTACGGCAGGAAGCCCGGCATGCGGTGCTCCCAGCGGTCGCGGGTGTCCTGGGAGTCGACGCGCCGGCCCGGGACGGTACGCCGCATGAGCGTGGACTTGCCGCTGCCGGGCAGACCCGTGACCACGACGATGTCCCGGGGACCGAACAGCAGCGCGTGCGGGCCGCGGCCGGGGCGGTCGCGCAGATCGCGGACGACGGGCGCCGGCACCGGGCCGCGGACCGCCCGGGCCGGAACGGCCGGCTGCTCGGGCAGCGCGATGCCCGTGGTCGTGGCGTACGCCCTGGTCCTGTTCACCGTGATCGTCCTCCCCTGGGGCCAGGTACGGAGTCCCATCCCCGCCGAGTGTAAAGAGAAGGTAATGCCGCAGGCCTCTCATTTCCGTACTCTTCCTGCAACAGGGCTGCTACAGGTCGCTGTGTCCGGCGGCTGGACTCGCGCACTCCCTGTGAAAGGTCCCCCTGCCGCGCCGGAAGGATGCGTGCAATGATGTGCGCGCCAACTGCATACCGGCCGTTTGAATCCGCGCGGGAGAGTCCCCAGCACCGCTGACGCTGGGGCGCCGAAGGAGCAAGTCCCTCCCTTGAATCTCTCAGGCCCCGTTACCGCGCGGGCGAGGCACATCTGAAAAGCGGGCCCGTCCCTGCCCCGGCAGGGCGGCTCCACCCAAGGTGCAAGCCATGGACCAGCGCGGTCATGGCGAACCTCTCAGGTTCCGATGACAGATGGGGAGGACCGACCTCGCCCGTCATTGCCCTGGGAGACGACCGACTGTGAGCAGTACAGGAGAACTCCGTCACACCGCGCTCGATGCCCTGCATCGCTCGCTCGGCGCGACGATGACCGACTTCGCCGGCTGGGACATGCCCCTGCGCTACGGCTCCGAGCGCGACGAGCACCTCGCCGTGCGCACGAAGGCCGGGCTGTTCGACCTCTCCCACATGGGCGAGATCACCGTCACCGGCCCGCAGGCCGCCGCCCTGCTCGACTACGCCCTGGTGGGCAACATCGGCGCGGTGAAGCCGGGCCGCGCCCGCTACACCATGATCTGCCGGGCCGACGGCGGCATCCTCGACGACCTGATCGTCTACCGGCTGGGCGAGAGCGAGTACATGGTCGTCGCCAACGCCTCCAACGCCCAGGTCGTCCTGGACGCGCTGACCGAGCGCGCCGCCGGCTTCGACGCCGAGGTGCGCGACGACCGGGACGCCTACGCGCTGATCGCCGTCCAGGGCCCGGAGTCCCCCGGCATCCTGAAGTCCCTCACCGACGCCGACCTGGACGGGCTGAAGTACTACGCGGGCCTGCCCGGCACGGTCGCCGGGGTGCCGGCCCTGATCGCCCGCACCGGATACACCGGCGAGGACGGCTTCGAGCTGTTCGTGCAGCCGGAGCACGCCGTCGAGCTGTGGCAGGCGCTGACCAAGGCCGGCGAGGGCGCCGGGCTGGTCCCGTGCGGGCTGTCCTGCCGCGACACGCTGCGCCTGGAGGCCGGCATGCCGCTGTACGGGCACGAGCTGACCACCTCCCTGACGCCCTTCGACGCCGGTCTCGGCCGTGTGGTGAAGTTCGAGAAGGAGGGCGACTTCGTGGGCCGGGAGGCCCTGAAGGAGGCCGCCGCCCGGGCCAAGCAGAACCCGCCGCGGGTGCTCGTCGGCCTGGTCGCCGAGGGCCGCCGCGTCCCGCGCGCCGGGTACGCGGTCGTCGCGGGCGGCGAGGTGATCGGCGAGGTCACCTCCGGCGCCCCCTCCCCCACCCTGGGCAAGCCGATCGCCATGGCCTACGTCGACCCCGCGCACGCCGCGCCCGGCACGTCCGGTGTGGGTGTGGACATCCGGGGCAGTCACGAGCCGTACGAGGTCGTGGCGCTGCCGTTCTACAAGCGGCAGAAGTAGACACTGGCCGTGGGCCGCCGCCGGTGCGGCCCGGCCACGCTCGTCCCAGCTCACCAGCAGTCCCCCTTTCACAGCACTCCCGCGCGTACAGGAGAATCCAGGCCATGAGCAACCCCCAGCAGCTGCGCTACAGCAAGGAGCACGAGTGGCTGTCGGCCGCCGAGGACGGCGTGTCGACGGTCGGCATCACGGAGCACGCGGCCAACGCGCTCGGCGACGTGGTCTTCGTCCAGCTCCCCGAGGTCGGTGACACGGTGTCCGCGGGTGAGACCTGCGGCGAGCTGGAGTCGACCAAGTCGGTGTCCGACCTGTACTCCCCGGTCTCCGGTGAGGTCACCGAGGTCAACGAGGACGTCGTGAACGACCCGTCGCTGGTGAACTCGGCCCCCTTCGAGGGCGGCTGGTTGTTCAAGGTGCGGGTCACGGACGAGCCGGGCGACCTGCTCTCCGCCGACGAGTACACCGCGTTCTCCGCCGGCTGAGGGGTCGTAGCCGTATGTCCGTCCTGAACACCCCCCTGCACGAGCTCGACCCGGCCGTGGCCGCCGCGGTCGACGCCGAGCTGCACCGCCAGCAGTCCACGCTCGAGATGATCGCCTCGGAGAACTTCGCCCCGGTCGCGGTCATGGAGGCGCAGGGCTCGGTCCTCACCAACAAGTACGCCGAGGGCTACCCGGGCCGCCGCTACTACGGCGGCTGCGAGCACGTCGACGTGGTCGAGCAGATCGCGATCGACCGCGTGAAGGAGCTGTTCGGCGCCGAGCACGCCAACGTGCAGCCCCACTCCGGCGCGCAGGCCAACGCGGCCGCGATGTTCGCGCTGCTCAAGCCGGGCGACACGATCATGGGCCTGAACCTCGCCCACGGCGGTCACCTGACCCACGGCATGAAGATCAACTTCTCCGGCAAGCTCTACGACGTCGTCGCCTACCACGTGGGCGAGGACGGCCGGGTCGACATGGCCGAGGTCGAGCGGCTGGCCAAGGAGTCCCGGCCGAAGCTGATCGTCGCCGGCTGGTCGGCGTACCCGCGGCAGCTGGACTTCGCCGAGTTCCGCCGGATCGCCGACGAGGTCGGCGCGTACCTGATGGTCGACATGGCGCACTTCGCCGGGCTCGTCGCCGCCGGGCTGCACCCCAACCCGGTGCCGCACGCGCACGTGGTCACCACCACGACCCACAAGACCCTCGGCGGCCCGCGCGGCGGTGTGATCCTCTCCACGGCCGAACTGGCCAAGAAGATCAACTCCGCTGTCTTCCCCGGTCAGCAGGGCGGCCCGCTGGAGCACGTGATCGCCGCCAAGGCCGTCGCCTTCAAGGTCGCCGCCACGGAGGACTTCAAGGAGCGCCAGCGCCGTACGCTGGAGGGAGCCCGCATCCTGGCCGAGCGTCTGGTGAAGGACGACGTCCGGACCGTGGGCGTGGACGTCCTGTCCGGCGGCACGGACGTGCACCTGGTCCTGGTCGACCTGCGCGACTCCGAGCTGGACGGGCAGCAGGCCGAGGACCGGCTCCACGAGATCGGCATCACCGTCAACCGCAACGCGATCCCGAACGACCCGCGTCCACCGATGGTGACCTCCGGTCTGCGGATCGGCACCCCGGCCCTGGCCACCCGCGGTTTCGGCGCCGAGGCCTTCGCCGAGGTCGCGGACGTCATCGCCGAGGCGCTGAAGCCGTCGTACGACGCGGAGGCCCTCAAGGCCCGGGTGAAGGCCCTGGCCGACCGGCACCCGCTGTACCCGGGCCTCGACAAGTAACGAAGAAACCTTTCGGGCGCCGCGCCGGCCACAAGCGGGCGCGGCACCCACCCCCTTGGCACCACCCCCGTAGTCAGGAGTTCCCCCCGTGGCCATCTCGGTCTTCGACCTGTTCTCGATCGGCATCGGCCCGTCCAGCTCCCACACCGTCGGGCCGATGCGCGCGGCCGGCCTGTTCGCCCGGCGGCTGCGCAACGAGGAGCTCCTGGGGTCCGTCGCCTCGGTCCGCGCGGAGCTGTACGGCTCGCTCGGCGCCACCGGCCACGGCCACGGCACGCCCAAGGCGGTCCTGCTCGGCCTGGAGGGCGACTCCCCGCGCACGGTGGACGTGGAGACCGCCGACGAGCGGGTGGAGGCGATCAGGGCCGGCGGCCGGCTGAACCTGCTCGGCGAGCACGAGATCGCCTTCTCCTTCGACGACGACATGGTCCTGCACCGCCGCAAGGCCCTGCCCTACCACGCCAACGGCATGACCCTGTGGGCGTACGACGCCTCGGGCGCCCAGCTGCTGACCAAGACCTACTACTCGGTGGGCGGCGGGTTCGTCGTCGACGAGGACGCGGTCGGCGCGGACCGCATCAAGCTCGACGACACCGTCCTCAAGTACCCCTTCCGCACGGGCGACGAGCTGCTGCGCCTGGCCCGGGAGACCGGTCTGTCCATCTCGGCGCTGATGCTGGAGAACGAGCGGGCCTGGCGCACCGAGGAGGAGATCCGCGAGGGGCTGCTGGAGATCTGGCGCGTGATGCAGGCCTGCGTGGCGCGCGGCATGTCCCGCGAGGGCATCCTGCCCGGCGGTCTGAAGGTGCGCCGCCGGGCCGCCAACACCGCCCGCAAGCTCCGCTCCGAGGGCGACCCGCAGGCCCTGTCCATGGAGTGGATCACCCTCTACGCGATGGCCGTGAACGAGGAGAACGCGGCCGGCGGCCGGGTCGTCACCGCCCCGACGAACGGCGCGGCCGGCATCATCCCGGCGGTGCTGCACTACTACATGAACTTCGTGCCGGGCGCCGACGAGGAGGGCGTGGTCCGCTTCCTGCTCGCGGCGGGCGCGATCGGCATGCTGTTCAAGGAGAACGCCTCCATCTCCGGCGCCGAGGTCGGCTGCCAGGGCGAGGTCGGCTCGGCCTGCTCCATGGCCGCGGGCGCGCTGGCCGAGGTGCTCGGCGGTTCGCCCGAGCAGGTGGAGAACGCCGCCGAGATCGGCATGGAGCACAACCTCGGGCTCACCTGCGACCCGGTCGGCGGCCTGGTCCAGATCCCGTGCATCGAGCGCAACGGCATGGCGGCGGTCAAGGCCGTCACCGCCGCCCGCATGGCGATGCGCGGCGACGGTTCGCACAAGGTGTCCCTGGACAAGGTCATCAAGACGATGAAGGACACGGGCGCGGACATGTCCGTGAAGTACAAGGAGACGGCCCGGGGCGGGCTGGCGGTGAACATCATCGAGTGCTGAGCCGCTCCCGGGCGCTGTCCGCCGTGGCGGAACTCGCGGACCGGGTCACCGCAACCGCGGCCGGCTCCCCGCCCCTCCGGAGGTGACGTTCGCACGCCGGGCCACAGCAGCCCGTGCCATCGTGGTGGGCACCGACTCCCCCACCCCCACCAGCACTTCACGGAGCCCCCCATGCTGCGCGGCATAGACGTGAGCGCCTACCAGTCCTCCTCCTACTCCACCGAGGGCCTGTCCTTCGTGTTCGTCAAGGCGACCGAAGGGCGGTCCTACGTGAACCCGAAGCTCGCCGCCCAGACCCGGCGGGCGCGCGACGCCGGGCTGGTCGTCGGCTTCTACCACTTCCTGTGGCCCGGCAACCTCACCGCCCAGGCCGAGTACTTCCTCGGCAAGGCCCCGGACCGGGCGGGCGACATCCTCGCCGTCGACTGGGAGACCACCGGCGACGGGACGCACGCCACCAACGCGGAGAAGGACCGGTTCCTGCGGAAGCTGAAGGAACTCCGGCCGCACCATCGCGTGGTGCTCTACTGCAACCGGCACTTCTGGCTCACCGTCGACACGAGCTCCTACGCCGGCGACGGGCTGTGGATAGCCGACTACGTCTCCGCGGGCAAGCCCCGCATCAAGGCGAAGTGGCGCTTCCACCAGTACACCGACGACCCGCTGGACAAGAACGTCGCCGACTTCGACAGCCGGGCGGCGCTGCGGAAGTGGGCCGCGGACGCCTGATGTCCGCCGGTCTAGCCGCGGAAGTCCGCCGTGCGCTCCGGGGACGCCTCCGCCAGGGCCTTGGTGATCTCCTCGACTCCGCCGCGCAGGCCGTAGACCGGGGTGCCGGGCTGCTGGCGCCAGGAGTCGTCGAGCCCGCCCGCGTCGACCGTGTCAAAACCGAGTTCCTCGATGAGGTCGCGCACCTTCCGCTTGGCCGCCTCGTCGTCGCCGGCCACCGGGAGGGCCAGGCGGTCGGGGTCGCCGGCCGGGCGGTGCCGGTCCACGATGTCCTGGGCGTAGGTGCCGTTGAAGGCCTTGACGACGGGGTGGCCGAGCTGCCGTTCGGTCCAGCGGCTCTCGGTGAGGCCGTCGTCCTCGATCCCGACGATCCTGCCGTCGCGCTGCCGGGGGTAGTAGTTGCCCGTGTCGATGACCGCGACGCCCTCCGCCGCGCCGTCGAGCACGCCGGACGGCAGCTCCGGGACCGCCTTCAGGGGGATGGTCACCACGACGACCTCCGCGCCCCGCGCGGCCTCCTCGACCGGTACCGGTGTCGCGCCGGTCTCCTCCGCCAGGGCGGTGAGGGTGTGCGGCCCGCGGGAGTTGGCGACGGACACGTCGTGGCCGAGGGCGGTGAGCCGCCGGGTCAGGTTGCCGCCGATGTTGCCCGCTCCGATGATGCCGATCTTCATGGCCTCGCCCTTCCGGGGTGGATAGCGCCTTGCGGATCCTTGTGACCCGCGTCAACCTCCGGTGCCGGCGGACTATTCCGCGTTCGCGGCGGGCGCGAACGGGTCCCGCGGCTCCCGGCGGGCCCGGCACGGCGAGGGGCCCGGTCCGTGCGGGCACGGACCGGGCCCCTTCGCGCACGCGCGCGTGGCCTACTTGTTCAGGTAGGCCCAGAACTCGTCGAAGCTCAGCTTCTTGTCGCCGTCCAGGTCGCGGGCCTTGATGACGACCTCGGCGACCGACTCGGTGACGTTCCAGTCACCCGACTGGGCCAGGGCGGTCTTGAACTCGGCAGCGGTGATGAATCCGTCACCGTCCGTATCGATCCGCTCGAACTGCTTGCGTGCTTCCTCGATGTCCGCCACCGATCGCCCCTCGTCTCGTGCTGTACGTCGTACTGACGCAGGTCAGATTAACGGGCCGCTCGGGCTTCCAGTGCGGCGGGCAGCCGCTCCAGTACGGCGGCGGGGTCGGCCGTGTCCAGCGGACCGTCCAGCCCCGGGCCGGCCTCCGGTGAGCCGGGGGCGGTGCCCCGCCGGCGGGCATCGGCGCCCCGTTGCGCGAGGCGCCGGGAGATCCGCAGGGACGCCCCGGCGGGCGCGTCGTGGCCGTGGTCGGCCGTGTTGGCCTCGGCGACCTCGCGCGTCTCGGCCCGGAAGTCCGGGTCCCCGTGGCATCTCGGCCGGCTCCGGCCAGGCGTCCACCTGCTCGGGCGCCGGTTCCTCGGGCAGGCCGGCGGCGGTGCCCCGCGTCCGAGCGCGGATCACCGGGTCCGCCGTGTCCGGCGACGGGGGTCCGGACCCTCCAGCAGCCGGGGACCCAAGGCGCGGGCCCGGCTCCCGAGGGGCGGGGCCGCCGCGGTCGGTGGCGGGCGACGGGGGTCAGCGGAAGACGCCCGTGTGCCCGAGGGAGTAGCGGCCGGGCTGGGGGTAGACCGCGAGGCCGTGCGGGCCGCTGCCGACGGGGATGCGGGCGAGCTGGGTGCCGGTGCGGGTGTCGATGGCGTACACCTCGGCGTCGTAGCGGCCGGAGAGCCAGAGCACCTTTCCGTCGGCGGAGACGCCGCCCATGTCGGGGCTGCCGCCGTCGGGCAGCCGCCATTTCCTGGTGAGCTTGTTCCGCGTGAAGTCGAAGACGGAGACGGTGCCCTCGCCGCGGTTGGACACGTACATCTCGCGCGAGTCGCGGCTGACGTAGAGGCCGTGGCAGCCCTTGCCGGTGGGCAGCAGGGTCGGTTCGGCGAACGTGTCGCCGTCCAGGACCCACATGCCGTGGGCCATCATGTCGGCGATGTAGAACCTCTTGCCGTCGGGGGAGAGCTTCACGTCCTGCGGCATGGCGCCCTCCAGCGGCAGCCGCTGCTGGCCGACGACCTCCATCTTCTCGGTGTCGACCTTGAGCAGTTCGCCGCTGAACTCGCAGGAGACGATGAAGTAGCGCCCGTCGAGGGAGAAGTCGGCGTGGTTGACGCCGTAGCAGGAGACCGGGACGGTCTTCTTCACGGCCATGGTGTGCGGGTCGCGGAAGACCAGTTCGCGGTCGAGGGAGGCCATGACGACGGCGTACTTGCCGTGGGGCGTGAAGTAGAGGTTGTAGGGGTCGTGCACCTCGACCTCCTTGCCCGCCTTGCCGGTCTTCGGGTCGATCGGGGTGAGGGTGTGGCCGCGGTTGTTGTTGACCCAGAGGGTCTTCAGGTCCCAGGAGGGCACGACGTGCTGCGGCTGCCGGCCCACGGGGATGGTCTCGATGACCTCGTACGTCTTCGGGTCGATGACGGAGACCGTGTCGGACTCGGTGTTGGGGACGTAGACCCGGGACGGGAAGTCCTTGACCACGGGGGACAGCTTGCCCGGGCGGTCGGCCGCGTACACGTCCTGCGGGTCGAGGACGGGCGGCATGCCGGGCAGGCCCTCGACGGGCTTCTTCTCGGGCGGGGCGGGCACGGCGGCCTTGGTGCCGCGCGCCTCGGAGGTCCGCTCGCCGTCCGTGCCGCAGGCGGCGAGGACGGCGAGGGCGGCACCCGTGACCAGGGTGCTTCTGACGAGGTGACGGTGCATTCCATCATTTAACGGGCGCACGGCACAGAAACGTCCGATTCGCCCGATCGACGGCCGGGTGAGCCCGCCGCGCGGACCGGCGGCCCCGGCCGGACCGGCGGCCCCGGCCGTCAGCGGTCGGCGACCCGCATCTCGAACCAGGTGGTCTTCCCGCGGGGCAGCAGATCGACCCCCCAGCGGTCGGCCAGCTTGTCGACGAGGAATAGGCCCCGGCCGCTGACGTCCATCTCCTGCACCGGCATCAGGCACGGCAGCCCGCGGGAGGGGTCGCGGACCTCGACGCGGATCCAGCCCCGGCGGCGGTGCAACCGGAGCCCGAAGACGCGGGCGCCCGTGTGGCGCACGGCGTTGCCGACCAGTTCGGAGACGAGCAGGACGGCGTCCTCCGTGGTCTTGGGCGTGAGCCCCCAGTGCCGCAGGACCACGACCTGGGTGAGGCGGCGCGCGGTGGCGGCGGACTCGGGGCGGGACGGCAGTGGAACCTCTGCCTCCGTCGGATTGCCGTACAACTCCAGCGCCTTCAGCGCGTGTTCGTCCTCGACGGTCGGCGACCAGCGCGCCGCGGCCGCATGAGCGTGTCCCCGCGGCTGTTCCATACCCTCCAGCCCCGCCATGCCCCCATCATGGCCGCCCGGGCCGCGCGCCGGGGCCGTTCCCGGGGAATACGCCCGGGAGGGCGGACCGAGGACCGGCGGGCGTCCGTCATATGCCAGAGACACCCCGGCCTGGTCCGCACCCGGGCTGACCTGCTGGAACGGACCATTCCGGGCCAATCGGCGGACTCCCTCGATCCGGCGTGCTTAAGGTTGCCTTAAGGCTGCCATAAACCGCTCCTTCGAGGGACCCGGATCAGACACGGCGTCAATTGCAACCCCCTGGAGGGATGTTCAGAGGAACTTCGCCTTGCCGGGCCCCTCCTCCACGAAGCTGCGCATCCCGCGCTCGCGGTCCTCGGTGGCGAACAGGCCCGCGAACCAGCTCCGTTCGATCGCGAGGCCCGTGTCGATGTCCGTCTCCAGGCCCGTGTCGACCGACTCCTTGGCGGCACGCAGCGCGAGGGCCGGGCCCTGGGCGAGCTTCGCGGCCCAGGCGTGCGCCTGCGCGTAGACCTCGCCGGGGGGCACGACCCGGTCGACCAGGCCGATCTCCTTCGCCTCGTCCGCCTTGACCATCCGGCCCGTGAAGATGAGGTCCTTGGCCTTGGCGGGGCCGACCAGGCGGGCCAGGCGCTGGGTGCCGCCGGCGCCGGGGATCAGGCCGAGCAGGATCTCCGGCTGGCCGAGCTTGGCGTTCTCGCCGGCGATGCGGTAGTCCGCGCAGAGCGCGAGCTCGCAGCCGCCGCCCAGGGCGTAGCCCGTCACGGCCGCGACGACCGGCTTGGGGATGCGGGCCACGGCCGTGAAGGAGTCCTGCAGGGCCCGGGCGCGCAGGACCATCGCGGTGTGGTCCATCGCCTGCATCTCCTTGATGTCCGCGCCGGCCGCGAACACCTTCTCCCCGCCGTAGACCACCACGGCCCGCACGTCCTCGCGGCGCGCGGCCTCCTCGGCGAGTTCCTTCAGCCGGTCCTGGGTGGCGATGTCCAGCGCGTTCATGGGCGGTCGGTCCAGCCGGAGCGTGCCGACGCCTTCAGCGACTTCCAGAGAGATGGTCATGGGCAGCAGGTTAACGGGGACTAACGGGCGGGGCCCCGGTGCGGTCGGTCACACCGGGGCCCCGCCGTCAGCGGAGGGGTGCTACTTCTTCCACTTCTCCCACGACATGTTCCAGCCGTTGAGCCCGTTGTCCGGGGCGACGATCCGGTCCTCGGAGTTCTTCACGACCACCACGTCGCCGATCATGGAGTGGTTGAAGAACCACGCGGCCGGCGCCTTCTTGTCCCAGCCGCCGCGCACGTCGCGCAGGCCGATGCAGCCGTGGCTGGCGTTGTAGTTGCCGAAGGCGCCGCCCGCCCAGTAGTTGCCGTGCAGGAACGTGCCGGAAGTGGTGAGGCGGATGGCGTGCGGGACGTCCTTGATGTCGTACTCGCCGCCGTAGCCGACGGTCTCGCCGTTCATCCGGGTGACCGTGAGCATCTCGCTGATGACCATCTGGCCGTTCCAGGTCTCCATGCCGGGCTTGCCGGTGGTGACCGGGATGGTCTTGACGACCTTGCCGTCGCGCATCACCTTCATGGTGAGCTTCTTGGCGTCGACGACCGAGACCTGGTTGCGGCCGATGGTGAACTCGACCTTCTTGTCCTGCTCGCCGTAGACGCCGGGACGGCCCTCGACGCCGTCGAGGTTCAGGTCGACGGTCACCTTGGTGCCGGGCTTCCAGTACTTCTCGGGGCGGAAGTCGAGCCGGTCGTTGCCGAACCAGTGGCCCTCGACGTCGACGGCGGGCTCGGTCTTGATGCGGATGGCGTTCTCGACGGCCTCCGGGCTGGTGATGCCCCGGGAGAAGCGGATGGAGAACGGCATGCCGACGCCGACCTTGGAGCCGTCCTCGGGGGTGAAGGTGCCGATGAAGGTGTTCTTCGGGGTCAGCGTCGTGAAGCCGGCGTCCTCC
The DNA here is from genome assembly GCF_056432865.1 of Streptomyces sp. NPDC044921. Taxonomy (NCBI): domain Bacteria; kingdom Bacillati; phylum Actinomycetota; class Actinomycetes; order Kitasatosporales; family Streptomycetaceae; genus Streptomyces; species Streptomyces sp. NPDC044921. The sequence goes on along the minus strand of NZ_JBWKIF010000003.1, from coordinate 225,826 downwards.
GCGGCCGTGCGGCCCTCGGAGTCCTTGGCGACCGCGTGGACGGTGTACTTGGTGGCACCGGCCAGGTGCGTGGACGGCGTCCAGGTGGCTCCGTCGCCGGATATCCTCCCGTCGATCCTCCTGCCCTCGGCGTCCTTGACGACGACCTCCGAGAGCTTGCCCTTGGCGGCGGTGACCTTCAGCGCACCGCTGGTCTCGACGGACTTGGCCCCGTCCTTCGGCGCGATGCTGACGACGGCCTCGGACTGCTTGCTCTGCGCGGTGTCCGCGCCCTTGTCCTTGCCGCCGGCCGCGCCGGAACCGGAGCCGCCGTCCCCGCCGCCGCACGCCGTGACGGCGAACAGCAGCGCGCCGACGACGAGCGCGAGCCTGCCGTTCCCGCGCCCAACCGACGCCCCCGATATCGGTCGCACGTTCAAGTGGTACTCCCCTCCCCGGCCCTGGTCAGGCCGCTCCCCGGCGCGTGTCCCCCGCGCACCGGCGAATAGTAACCATCAAGTGAGCGGCCCCGGCGGCCCGCGAATGTCACCGTTCGGTCCCAACGGAACGCCGGTCAAGCAGCCCCCCTGTCCGGTTACTTCACCGCACTGCCCGCCTTCCATGCGTTCCAGCCCATATTCCAGCCTCCGAGCCCGTTGTCGGGAGCGACCTTTTTGTCGTTGCTGTTGACCACCTCGACGACGTCCCCGACCAGGCTGCGGTCGAAGAACCAGCCGGCCGGGGTGTCGGCGCCGCCGCCCTTCACGTCGCGCAGCCCGATGCAGCCGTGGCTGACGTTGGTGCGGCCGAAGACGCTGTGGTGGGCCCAGTAGTTGCCGTGCAGGAAGGTGCCCGAGTCGGTCAGGCGCATGGCGTGCGGGACGTCGGGGATGTCGTACTCGCCCTTGCCGTCGCGCTTCTTGAAGCCGACCGTGGCGCCGTTCATCCGGGTGACCTCCAGCATCTCGGTCACCACCATCTTGCCGTTGTACGTGGTGGTCTTCGGTGCCCCGGCCGTGACGGGCACGGTGGCGAGCGGCTCGCCGTCGCGCCGCACCTCCATCGAGTGCCGGGCGGCGTCGACCACGGAGACCTGGCTGCGGCCGACGGTGAAGGAGAACCTCTTGTCCTGCAGGCCGTACAGGCCCGGCCCGCCCTTCACGTCCCGCAGGCGCAGTTCGACGGTGACCCGGGTGCCGGGCTTCCAGTAGTGCTGGGGGCGGAAGTCGAGCCGGGTCCGGCCGAACCAGTGCGGGCGGATCTCCACGGCCGGGCGGGCCAGGACCCGCACCGCGCGTTCGACGGCCGCCCGGTCGGCGATCCGCCGGCTGAACTGCAGGGAGACGATCATCCCGGTGCCGACCGTGGCGCGGTGCTCCGGCGTGACGTAGCCGATGAAACGCTCCTTCGGGACGTACGTCGTGAAGGTGGTGTGCCGGGCCGAGCGGCGTCCGTCGCCGTCCACGGCCACGGCGTCGACCGTGTACTTGGCACCCAGCGCGAGCCGTTTCTCGTCCGGTTCCCAGGTCAGGCCGTCGGCGGAGAGATGCCCGGGCACGGGGGTCTCCCGCGCGTCCTGCGACCGGACGACCCGCACCGCCTCCAGCCGGCCGTCGGGCACGCGCACCCGCAGTTCCTCCCCGGGGCGCACGCCCCGGGTGCCGTCACCGGGCGTGACCTTGATGATGTCCTCGGGCGCCGGGGGCGCGCCGAACACCCCGGCGATGCCGCCGCCGTCGTCCGAGGTACAGCCGGTGGCCCCGGCGAGGAGCCCTGCCCATGTCACTACGGCGGCCAGCGCGGCCCTCGCGCGCCGCGCGCGCCCTTGTACGTGCCTCACGAGGTGCCCAACGACCGGCCGCGGCCCCGGGAAACGACCATGCCCGCCCCCGGGGAAACGTGAGTGCGACCCATGCTCTGGGCAGAACAGTGGGGAGGACGACGCGCAGGGAGCCGCGACCCGGGCCGCAGCACAGGGCCGCACCCCTCTGTCCCCCGTCGTTCCACGAGCCGCGGGAGGCTGACAGGTGTCCAGCGCAGCCGAGCAGGAGGCGGTGGCCGGCCATCAGGCCGCCGGGAACGGGCGCCAGGCCGCCGCCGTGAACGGCACGCGGCGGGCCGCGCCGCCCCCCGTCGTGCCCGCGTGGCCGGGCGCGCCGACGCCCCTGGGTGCCCGGTTCCGGGTCGGCCCGGACGGGGTGGCCGGGACGAACTTCGCGTTGTGGGCGGGCGGGGCCGAGGGGGTCGAGCTGTGCCTCTTCGACGAGGCGGGCAAGGAGTCCCGGGTCAGGCTCGCCGAGCTGACCCACGAGATCTGGCACGGCTTCGTGCCGGGTGTGCTGCCCGGGCAGCGCTACGGCTACCGGGTGCACGGCCGCTGGGACCCCTGGACGGGTGCCCGCTGGAACCCGGCGAAGCTGCTGCTCGACCCGTACGCGCGCGCGGTCGACGGCGACTTCGGTCTGCCGCCGGAGGTGTACGGGCACGTCCGCGACTGGCCCCAGCAGCACGTCGCGGACACCGTGCGCGACGACCGGGACTCGGCGCCGTACGTGCCGAAGGGCGTCGTCGTCCACGATGACGACGACTGGTCCGACGACCGCCGCCCGAAGACCCCCTGGGCCGACTCGGTGATCTACGAGCTGCACGTCAGGGGCTTCACCCGGCTGCACCCGGGCATCCCCGAGGACCTGCGCGGCACCTACGCCGGCCTCGCGCACCCGGCGGCCATAGAGCACCTGGTGCGGCTCGGCGTGACGGCGGTGGAGCTGCTGCCGGTGCACCAGTTCGCGCACGAGGACCACCTGCTGCGCAGGAGCCTGCGCAACTACTGGGGCTACAACTCCATCGGCTACTTCGCCCCGCACGCGGCCTACGCCGCCTCCGGCACGCGGGGCCAGCAGGTCGGCGAGTTCAAGCGGATGGTGCGCGCCCTGCACGCGGCCGGGATCGAGGTCATCCTCGACGTGGTCTACAACCACACCGCCGAGGCGGGCGAGCTCGGCCCGACGCTGTCCCTGAAGGGCATCGACAACCGCGGCTACTACCGCCTCCAGGACGACGCCCGCCGCTACGCCGACTACACCGGCTGCGGCAACACCCTGCACGTGGTCCAGCCGCACGTGCTGCGCCTGATCACGGACTCGCTGCGCTACTGGGTCACCGAGATGGGCGTGGACGGCTTCCGCTTCGACCTGGCGGCGGCGCTGGCCCGCTCCATGCACGACGTCGACATGCTCTCCCCGTTCCTCGCGGTGATCGCCCAGGACCCGGTGCTGCGCCGGGTGAAGCTGATCGCCGAGCCGTGGGACGTGGGGTCGGGCGGCTACCAGGTGGGCGCCTTCCCGCCGCTGTGGACGGAGTGGAACGACCGGTACCGCAACGCCGTGCGGGACTTCTGGCGGCACGCGCTGCCGGACGTGCGCGAGATGGGCTACCGCCTGTCGGGCTCCAGCGACCTGTACGCCTGGGGCGGGCGCCGGCCCTACGCGTCGGTCAACTTCGTCACCGCGCACGACGGTTTCACCCTGCGCGACCTGGTGTCCTACGAGCGCAAGCACAACGAGGCCAACGGCGAGGGCAACCGGGACGGCACGGACGACAACCGGGCGTGGAACTGCGGCGTCGAGGGCGAGACCGGCGACGAGGAGGTGCTCGCGCTGCGCCGCAGGCAGCTGCGCAACCTGCTGACGACGCTGCTGCTGTCCACGGGCGTGCCCATGCTGGTCGCGGGCGACGAGCTGGGCCGCACGCAACGGGGCAACAACAACGCCTACTGCCAGGACAACGAGATCAGCTGGCTGGACTGGAGCCTGCTCCAGGAGCCCGGCTGGCGGGCCCTGTTCGAGCTGACCTCCCGGCTGATCGCGCTGCGCCACCGGCACCCGGTGCTGCGCCGCCGCGCGTTCTTCTCGGGCCGGGCGCACTCCGCCGACGGGCTGCGCGACCTGGCCTGGTTCACCTCGCGGGGCACGGAGATGACGGAGCAGGACTGGTACGCGCCCGCCGCCACGCTGGGCATGTACCTCTCCGGCCGGGACATCCCCGGCCGGGACGAGCGCGGGGAGCAGATCCTCGACGACAGTTTCCTGGCGGTGCTGCACGCGGGCGAGGGGCCGGTGAGCTTCGTGCTGCCGGGTCCGCCGTGGGCGGAGCGCTACGAGGTCGTCGTCGACACCGCTCTGGAGGAGCAGGGGGAGGCGCCGGGGGTGGAGCACCCGGCCGGGACGGAGATCACGGTGCCGGCACGGGCGGTGCTGCTGCTGCGGGTGGCGGGCTGAAGCGTCGTCGTGGGGGTGGTGGGGCGCAGTCCGCCGTTCGGGTGGGAAGGACGAGGATCCGCAGGTCGTAGGACCAACGGCCGACGCGGGTCCGGCGGAAACTCGGTGGGCGGCGTCAGCGGCGAACCGTAGGCTCGCTGTCGATGGCCACGACACCCGCCCCCGCCCAGGACCGTTCCGTCGTGCGTACGCTGCTGCGCCTGTGGCCGTATGTCCGGCCCGTGCGGGCGCGGCTGTTCACCGCCGCGTTCGTCGCGATACTCGCCTCCTGCGTGGGGCTGGTGATCCCGCTCGTCCTGAAGTGGATGGTGGACGGGCCCGTCGCCGGGCGGGACCCGGCCGGGGTGTGGCTCGGGGCGCTGTACCTGCTGCTGCTCGGCTTCGCCGAGGCGCTGCTGTTCGGGCTGCGGCGCTGGCTGGTGGCCCGTCCGCTGTCCCACGTCGAGGCCTCCATGCGGGCGGCGCTGTACCGGCACCTGCAGCGGCTGCCCGTGGCCTTCCACGACCGGTGGGCCTCGGGGCAGTTGCTGTCCCGGGGGACGACGGACCTGATGCTGCTGCGCATGTTCCTCGCCTTCCCGCTGACGTTCCTGCTGGTCAACGGGGTGACGATCCTCGTCGGCGTGATCATCATGCTGCTGCAGGACTGGACGCTGGGGCTGGTCATCCTCGGCCCCGCGGTGCCCGTCCTGATCACCTGCGTGGTCTTCGAGAAGCGCTACGCCGCGGCGGCGCGGCGCGCCCAGGACCAGGTCGGGGATCTGACGACGGTCGTCGAGGAGAGCGTGCTCGGCATCCGGATCATCAAGGGCTTCGGCCGCCACCGGAGCCAGGCGCGCTCCTTCCGCGAGCTGTCGCAGCGGCTGCGCGGCACGGAACTGCGCAAGGCGCGCCTGCTGGCGACGATCTGGGGCGTCATCGTGACGCTGCCGGAGGTGGCGATCGGCGCCGCGCTGGTGGTGGGGGTCGTCCAGGTCGCCGACGGGGACCTGTCGGCGGGCACGCTGGTGGCCTTCCTGTCGACGGCGCTGGCGCTGCGCTGGCCGGTGGAGTCGATCGGGTTCCTGCTGGCGATGACCCAGGAGGCGGCCACGGCGACGGAGCGGTACTTCGAGGTGATGGACGAGAAGGCCGAGGAGGCGGATCCGGCACCGGCGGCGGCCCCGGCCGACCCGGCGGACCGGGGACTGCGCTTCCACGACGTCACCTTCCGCTACCCGGACGCCCCGCCCGGCTCCCCTCCCGTCCTCCACCACGTCGACCTGCACATCCGCCCCGGCGAGTCCATGGCCCTGGTCGGCACCACAGGCAGCGGCAAGACGACGCTGACCGCGCTCGTGCCGCGCCTGTACGAGGTGACCTCGGGCCGCATCACGCTCGACGGCGTCGACATCACCGCCCTGCCCCGTGAGGCCCTGCGCGCCAAGGTCGCCGTCGCCTTCGAGGAGCCCACGCTCTTCTCGGCCTCGGTGGGCGACAACGTTCTCATGGGGGCCGGGGACACGGCGGGTCCGGGCGCGCTGGAACGAGCGCTGGCCGTCGCCCAGGCCGACTTCGTGCACGCCCTGCCCCAGGGGACCGGCACCCGCGTCGGCGAGCAGGGCCTCAGCCTCTCCGGCGGCCAGCGCCAGCGTCTCGCCCTGGCCCGGGCGGTCGTGGGACAGCCGGAGTTCCTGGTGCTCGACGACCCGCTGTCGGCGCTGGACGTGCACACCGAGGCCGCCGTGGAGGCCGCCCTGCGGCAGGTCCTGGCCGACACGACCGCCCTGATCGTGGCGCACCGCCCGTCCACGGTGCTGCTGGCCGACCGGGTCGCCCTGCTGTCCGGCGGCCGGATCGCCGCGGTCGGCACCCATCACGAACTGCTGCGCACCAACGCCGAGTACGCGCACCTGATGTCCGGAGCGGAGTCCGGGGAAGCGGAGGGATCCCGATGACGGCGGCCACCACGGCACCGGCCGGCGGGAAGTCCGACGACCACCGCCCCGCCCCGGGCGACTCCTTCGACCAGGACCTCCTGCCCACTCCCCCGGGCGCCACCGCCGCCCTGCTGCGTTCCCTGCTCGCACCCATGAAGACCCGGGTGGCGGTCACGACGCTCCTGCTGCTGCTCCAGCAGGCGGTGGTGCAGGCGGGCCCGCTGCTCGTGGCGTACGCCATCGACCGTGCCGTACCGGCGTTCCGGGCGGACGACCACGGGCCGCTGATCGCGGTGGGGGCCGGTTACCTGGGGTGCGCGCTGGCCGCGGGCGCGCTGCAGTGGGCGTTCATCGCCGCGGCCGCCCGGGTCAACCAGGACGTGCTGCTGGACCTGCGCGGGCGGATCTTCCGCCACGCGCAGGCGCTCAGCGTCGACTTCCACGAGCGCTACACCTCCGGCCGGCTCATCTCCCGCTCCACGACGGACGTGGAGTCGCTGCGCGAGCTGCTCGACGAGGGCCTGCAGGAGCTCGTGACGGTCGTGCTGTCGTTCCTCTACATCTCGGCGATGCTGCTCTGGCTCGACCTCGGGCTCGGGGGCGTGGCGGTGGCGTCGCTGGTGCCGCTGTACGCGCTCGTGCGGCTGTACCAGCGGCGGGCGGGACGGGTGTACCGGGCGCGGTCCACCGCGATCGCCGCCGTCATCGTCAAGTTCGTCGAGACCGTGAACGGCATCCGCCCGGTGCGTGCCTTCCGCCGCGAGGCCGCCAACGACACCGACTTCGGCCGGCTCAACGAGCGGCACGAGCGGACCAACGGCGACGCGCTGCTGGAGATGGCCCGGTACGTCACCGGCTCACGGCTGGTCGCCAACACGGCGGTGGCGGCGATCGTGCTGTGGGGCGCCCACCGGGTCGCCGACGGCACCCTGGCCCTCGGTGTGCTGGCGGCGGCCGTGCTGTACCTGCGGCGGCTGTACGACCCCATCGACCGGCTCGGCATGTTCCTCAACTCCTACCAGTCGGCGGCGGCCTCCCTGGAGAAGATCGCCGGGCTGCTCGCCCAGACGCCGTCCGTGCCCGAGCCCAAAAGGCCCCGGCCGCTCCCGCCGCTGAAGAGCGAGCACCCGGGCCGCGAGGTCGTCTTCGACGGCGTCCGCTTCGCCTACCGCACCGGCGGCGAGGTGCTGCCCCGCTTCGACCTGACGCTCCCGGCCGGGCAGACGGTCGCGGTCGTCGGCTCCACGGGCGCCGGCAAGTCGACGCTGGCCAAGCTGCTGGCCCGGTTCTACGACCCTTCCCCAAGCTCTCAACTGCGTTCGAGCGGGGGAGACCCCTACGCCGGAAGGGTGCTGCTCGACGGCGTCGACCTGCGCGACCTGGCCGTGCCCGAGCTGCGGCGCGGGGTGGTGATGGTGACGCAGGAGGCGTTCCTGTTCTCGGGCACGGTCGCCGACAACATCGCGATCGGCCGGCCGGACGCGTCCCGTGCGGAGATCGAGCAGGCGGCGAAGGAGATCGGCGCGCACGACTTCATCAGCGCCCTGCCCGACGGCTACGACACCGACGTCCGCAAGCGGGGCGGGCGCATCTCGGCCGGGCAGCGGCAACTGGTGGCGTTCGCGCGGGCGTTGCTGGCCGACCCGGCGGTGCTGATCCTCGACGAGGCGACCAGCTCGCTGGACGTCCCGGGCGAACGGGCGGTGCAGCGGGCCATGGCGACCGTGCTGGAGGGCCGTACGGCGGTGGTGATCGCGCACCGGCTGTCGACGGTGGAGATCGCGGACCGGGTCCTGGTGATGGAACACGGCAGGATCGTCGAGGACGGCGAACCGGCCGAACTCATCGCGGGCACGGGCAGGTTCGCGGAGCTGCACCGGGCGTGGCGGGACAGTCTGGCGTAGCCCGGGCGCCCCGCCGGCCGTCAGGCCCGACGGATCGTCAAGGGGCTCTTACGTGTCCGTATAGCGAACATGAACTTCCGGTCAACGAACCGTTTCCGGCCATTGTATTGACGCGCCCCTGACAGAAAGCGCGGTCCCCTGCCACGCTTCCCACGACTGCTGCACAGCAACCCCACAGCAACACCTCCACCTCCCCAGGCCGGGCGATCCCCGGTCCCGCAGAAGGAGTTTGTGTTGAGAAGCAGTTCCTCGCGAAGAGGCACCTCCCACAGACGCACTCCCCACGCCCCCCGCCGCACCGCGGCCGTGGCCCTCGCCGGGGTCGCCGCGCTGATCGCCGCCGCCGTGCAGGGCGGTGCCGCCGTCGCAGCCCCGGAGAAGGCACCGCGGGCCGCGAGCGAGGCGAACCCCGGCTCGGAGCCGGTCCGGCTCACCCCCGCCCAGCGCGCCGCGCTGATCCGCGAGGCCGACGCCGCCACGGCGCGGACCGCGAGGGACCTGGGCCTGGGAGCCAAGGAGAAGCTGGTCGTCCGTGACGTCCTGAAGGACCGGGACGGCACCGTGCACACCCGCTACGAGCGCACCTACGACGGTCTGCCGGTCCTCGGCGGCGACCTGGTCGTGGAGAGCACGAAGGCGGACGAGACGGCCGCCGTCGTGAAGGCCACCCGTGCCGCCATCGCGCCGGCCACGACGAGGACGGCGGTGCCCGCCGCGAAGGCCCGGCAGCAGGCCCTGGCCGCCGGGAAGGCCGAGGAGGCCAAGAGCCCGGACATCAACCGCGAGCCCCGTAAGGTGATCTGGGCCGCGAGCGGCAAGCCCGTGGTGGCGTACGAGACGGTCGTCGGCGGTTTCCAGCACGACGGCACCCCGCAGGAACTGCACGTCATCACGGACGCCACGAGCGGCGCGAAGCTGTACGCGTGGGAGGCCATCGAGACCGGCACCGGCCACACGGTGTACTCCGGCACGGTCGACCTCACCACCACCCAGTCCGGATCGACGTACAACCTCACCGACGGCGCCCGCGGCAACCACAGGACGTACAACCTCAACCGCGGCACCTCCGGCACCGGCACCCTCTTCTCCGGCCCGGACGACGTGTGGGGCAACGGCAGCCCGTCCAACCTGGAGTCGGCCGCCGCCGACGCCCACTACGGGGCCGCCCTGACCTGGGACTACTACAAGAACGTGCACGGCCGCTCCGGCATCCGCGGCGACGGCGTGGGCGCGTACTCGCGGGTCCACTACGGCAACAACTACGTCAACGCCTTCTGGTCGGACAGCTGCTTCTGCATGACCTACGGCGACGGCGCGGGCAACGCCAACCCGCTGACGTCGATCGACGTGGCCGCGCACGAGATGACGCACGGGCTCACGTCGAACACGGCCAAGCTCGTCTACTCCGGCGAGTCCGGCGGCCTGAACGAGGCGACCAGCGACATCTTCGGCGCGACCGTCGAGTTCCACGCCAGGAACTCCGCCGACGTCGGTGACTACCTCATCGGCGAGGAGATCGACATCAACGGCGACGGCACGCCGCTGCGCTACATGGACAAGCCCAGCAAGGACGGCTCGTCCAAGGACGCCTGGTACGCCGGCATCGGCTCGATCGACGTGCACTACTCCTCGGGCCCGGCGAACCACTTCTTCTACCTGCTGAGCGAGGGCAGCGGCACCAAGACCATCAACGGTGTCACCTACAACTCGCCCACCTCGGACGGCCTTCCGGTCACCGGCATCGGCCGGGACAAGGCGGAGAAGATCTGGTTCCGCGCGCTGACCACCAAGTTCACCTCGACCACCAACTACGCGGGCGCCCGCACCGGCACCCTCGCGGCCACCGGTGAGCTCTACGGCACCGACAGCGCCGAGTACAGGGCGGTCCAGGACGCGTGGGCGGGCGTGAACGTCGGCGCCCGCTCCGGCGGCGGAGGTGGCGGGGGCACGTCCTTCGAGAACACCGCCGACGTGGCGATCCCGGACCGGGGCGCGGCGGTCACCTCGTCGATCACCGTCTCCGGCCGGACCGGCAACGCGCCGTCCAACCTCCAGGTCGCCGTGGACATCGTCCACACCTACATCGGTGACCTCCAGGTGCAGCTGGTCGCCCCCGACGGCACGGCGTACACGCTGAAGGGCTACGGCACCGGCGGCAGCGCGGACAACCTGAACACCACGTACACGGTGAACGCGTCCTCCGAGGCCGCCAACGGCGTCTGGCAGCTGCGGGTCCAGGACAACGCGGCCGCGGACACCGGCTACATCGACAGCTGGAAGCTCACCTTCCCGTAGGCCCCGGGCAGGTCCCCGGATCAGGGCGTCGCCCCGGCGGGTTCGAATCCCCCGGGGCGGCGCCCGTTTCACGCGTCCGGAGCGTCTCCGAGCCGTCGATTTCCGGCCAACATCACATGACACTCCTGACATGTACGCGTCTGAAGTGCCACTCTTCCCCCACCCGCCGCACAGCACCAGCAGTTCCCCCACACCTAGGAGCTCGTGTGATCAGCCCCCGCTACGCGCGTCACAAGCGCACCACGCTGGCCATCGCCACCGCGGTCGCCACCGGTGCCCTGCTCACCACCGGCCTGACCTCCTCCAGCAGCGTCGCCGCCGACGCGCGGAGCAAGCCGGCCCTCGCCGCCGCGCCCGTCCTCCTCACCGCGCCCGCCCGCGCCGCCCTCATCCAGGAGCAGCAGGCGGACGCCGCCGCGACCGCGGGCGAGATCGGCCTGGGCGCGCAGGAGAAGCTGGTGGTCAAGGACGTCGTGAAGGACGCCGACGGCACCGTCCACACCCGCTACGAGCGCACCTACGCGGGTCTGCCGGTCCTCGGCGGCGACCTCGTCGTGCACGAGTCGGAGTCCGGGGAGCGGCAGGGCGTCACCAGAGCGACGAAGGCCGCGATCAAGGTCGCCTCGCTCAAGCCGGCCGTGCCCGCCGCCCAGGCGGAGAAGCAGGCCCTGACCCTCGCCAAGGCGGCCGGCTCGGAGCAGACCGAGGCGGACTCCGCGCCCCGCAAGGTGATCTGGGCGGCCGACGGCAAGCCCGTCCTGGCCTACGAGACGGTCGTCGGCGGCCTCCAGGAGGACGGCACGCCCAACGAGCTGCACGTCGTCACCGACGCGGCCACCGGCGAGAAGCTCTACGAGTACCAGGCCGTCGAGACCGGCACCGGCAACACCACGTACAGCGGCACGGTGAACCTCACCACCACCAAGTCCGGCACGTCGTACACCCTCACCGACGGCACCCGCGGCGGCCACAGGACGTACAACCTCAACCGCGGCACCTCCGGCACCGGCACCCTCTTCTCCGGCTCCGACGACGTCTGGGGCAACGGCAACCCCTCCAACCTGGAGACCGCCGCCGCCGACGCGCACTACGGCGCCCAGGTCACCTGGGACTTCTACAAGAGCGCCTTCGGCCGCAGCGGCATCCGCAACGACGGCAAGGCCGCCTACTCCCGCGTCCACTACGGCAACAACTACGTCAACGCCTTCTGGTCGGACAGCTGCTTCTGCATGACCTACGGCGACGGCGCGGGCAACGCCAACCCGCTGACCTCGCTCGACGTGGCGGCCCACGAGATGAGCCACGGCCTGACCTCGGCCACGGCCGGCCTCAACTACAGCGGCGAGTCCGGCGGCCTCAACGAGGCGACCAGCGACATCCTCGGCGCCGGCGCGGAGTTCTTCGCGAACAACTCCGCCGACGCCGGTGACTACCTCATCGGCGAGGAGATCGACATCAACGGCGACGGCACGCCGCTGCGCTACATGGACAAGCCCAGCAGGGACGGCTCGTCCAAGGACGCCTGGTACGCCGGCATCGGCTCGGTCGACGTGCACTACTCCTCGGGCCCCGCCAACCACTTCTTCTACCTGCTGAGCGAGGGCAGCGGCGCGAAGACGATCAACGGCGTCGCATACAACTCCCCCACGTCCAACGGCTCCACGGTCACCGGCATCGGCCGCACCAAGGCGCTGCAGATCTGGTACAAGGCGCTGACGACGTACATGACGTCGACGACCAGGTACGCGGCCGCCCGCACCGCGACCCTGAACGCGGCCTCGGCGCTGTACGGCGCGTCCAGCGCCGAGTAAAAGGCGGTCGCCGCCGCCTGGTCCGCCGTCAACGTCGGCTGACCGGAGAACGACCACGGGCGGTACCCGGACCGAAGGCGGGTCCGGGTACCGCCCTACTCTTGGTGACCGTGTCTCATCCGGATCCGAAGGACTTCACCTACGCCGACGTCGGCGCCACCCGCGACCAGGGCTTCTGCCCGCCGGGCTTCCACCCCCTGCACGTCCGCACCCGGCTCGGCGAGGGCGAGGACGTCTTCCGCCGGGCGTCGGAGGCGGTCCTCACCTGGGAGATGCACCGCGCCATGGGCGTGGGCATCGACGCCACCGCCGAGCGGGCCGCCCCCGGCGTCGACGTCACCGTCACCCTGGCCGGCATGATCAAGGCCCCCTGCCGCGTGGTGTGGACGGTCGAGGAACCCCGCCGCGCCGGCTGGGCCTACGGCACCCTGCCCGGCCACCCGGAGAGCGGCGAGGAGTCCTTCGTCGTCGACCGCACGGGAGACGGCACCGTCTGGCTGACGGTGAACGCCTTCAGCCGGGCGGCGAAGTGGTACGCGAAGGCGGGCGGCCCGGCGACGCGGGGTTTCCAGCACGCGTACGCGCGCAGGTGCGGCAACGTCCTGCGGAACCTCGCCACCCAGGGTGCCGGGTCGCCCTGAGCCGGCACTCAGCGCATCAGCAGCCCCCCGGCCGCCACCAGCTCCTCGGAGGGCCCGGCGACCAGGCCCAGCTCCGCGCTCGAGGCCAGCAGCCGGTGGGCGGGAAGGATCCGCACCGTGTACCCGAAAGGCCCGGTGCGGTCCAGCGACAGCGGCCCCTCGTAGACCCACCGCCCGTCCTGCTCGGCGGAGCCCACCGGCTTCAGGGGAACGATCGTCGCGTCCGCGATCCGGTCCTCCTCGTCCACCCGCCCGGAGACGAGCTGCACGTCCACGTCGTCCGGCCCGAGCTCGCCCAGGCCGACCCGCACGCGCAGCCCCAGCGTCGTACCGAGCTCCGCCAGCGCGTCGGAGGCGGACGTCTCCACATGGTCGACGGTGACCCCGGGCCAGGCCGCCCGCACACGCGCCTTCCACTCGGCGAGGTCCCGGGCCGCGTCCGGGTCCATCGACCGGTGGGCGAACGCCGCCGGCGCGTAGAGCCGCTCGACGTACTCCCGGACCATCCGCCCGGCCAGCACCTTCGGACCGAGGGAACTCAGCGTGTGCCGGACCATCTCGATCCACCGGTCGGGCAGCCCGCTCTGCCCCCGCTCGTAGAAGCGGGGCGTCACCCGCTGCTCCAGCAGGTCGTACAGCGCCGCGGCCTCTATGTCGTCGCGGTGGTCCGGGTCGGTCCCGACACCGTCCGCCGTGGGGATCGCCCAGCCGAAGTCCGGCTGGAACCACTCGTCCCACCAGCCGTCCAGGACGGACAGGTTGAGGCAGCCGTTGAGCGCCGCCTTCATGCCGGAGGTGCCGCAGGCCTCCAGCGGCCTGAGCGGGTTGTTCAGCCAGATGTCGCAGCCGGGGTAGAGCTTCTGCGCCATCCCCATGCCGTAGTCGGGCAGGAAAACGATCCGGTGCCGCACCCGCGGGTCGTCCGCGAACCGCACCAGCTCCTGCACCAGCCGCTTGCCGCCGTCGTCCGCCGGGTGCGCCTTGCCCGCGACCACGATCTGGACCGGCCGCTCGGGGTGCAGCAGCAGCTCCATCAGCCGGTCGCGGTCGCGCAGCATCAGCGTCAGCCGCTTGTACGACGGGACGCGCCGGGCGAAGCCGATGGTGAGGACGTCCGGGTCGAGCACGCCGTCGATCCAGCCCAGTTCGGCCGTGCCGGCGCCGCGCTGCCGCCAGGAGGCCCGCAGCCGCTCGCGCACCTCCTCGACCAGCTGTTCGCGCAAGCCCCGCCGCAGGTCCCAGATGTCCTGGTCGGGGATGTCCGCCACGGAGTCCCAGCGCTCCGAGCCGCCGACCGTCAGGGCGTCCTCGGCGCGCTCCACGCCGATCTGGCGGGCTCCCAGCCGGAACACCTCGGGAGCGACCCAGGTGGGGGCGTGCACGCCGTTGGTCACGGACGTGATCGGCACCTCGTCGGGGTCGAAGCCGGGCCACAGGCCGGAGAACATCTCACGGCTGACCCTGCCGTGCAGCAGGGAGACGCCGTTGGCGCGCTGGGCCAGGCGCAGGCCCATCACGGCCATGTTGAACAGGTTGGGCTCCCCGCCGGGGTAGGTCTCCATGCCGAGGCGCAGGACGCGGTCGACGTCGATGCGGGGCAGTTCGGCGTCGGGACCGAAGTGGCGGGCGACCAGCTCGCGGTCGAAGCGGTCGATGCCGGCCGGGACGGGAGTGTGGGTGGTGAAGACCGTGCCGGCGCGGACCGCCTCCAGCGCCGAGTCGAAGTCCAGCCCCCCGGCGCAGAGTTCGGCGATGCGTTCCAGGCCCAGGAACCCGGCGTGCCCCTCGTTGGTGTGGAACACCTCCGGCGCGGGATGGCCGGTCAGGCGGCAGTACGTCCGTACCGCCCGGACCCCTCCTATGCCCAGCAGCATCTCCTGGAGCAGCCGGTGCTCGCTGCCGCCGCCGTAGAGCCGGTCGGTGACGCCGCGCTCGCCGAGGTCGTTCTCCTCGACGTCGGAGTCCAGCATCAGCAGCGGGACCCGGCCGACCTGCGCCAGCCAGATGCGGGCGTGCAACTGCCTGCCGCCGGGCAGCGCGAGGGCGACCTGGGCGGGTGTGCCGTCGGGCTCCTCCAGCTGGACGACGGGGAGCTCGTTCGGGTCGAGGACCGGGTAGTGCTCCTGCTGCCAGCCGTCCCGGGACAGGGTCTGGCGGAAGTAGCCGTGCCGGTAGAGCAGGCCGACGCCGATCAGCGGGACGCCGAGGTCGCTGGCCGCCTTCAGGTGGTCGCCGGCCAGGATGCCGAGGCCGCCGGAGTACTGCGGCAGGGCGGCCGTGATGCCGAACTCGGGTGAGAAGTAGGCGACGGCGGCGGGCAGGTCGTCGGGCTGGGCCTGGTACCAGCGGTCGCCGGTCATGTAGTCGTTCAGGTCGCCCGCGACCGCGGCGAGGCGGCGCAGGAAACGGCGGTCCTCGGACAGCTCGGCGAGCCGCGCGGGCGGCACGCCGCCCAGCAGCCGGACCGGGTCGCCGCCCGAGGCGGCCCACCGCTCCGGGTCGACGGACTGGAACAGGTCACGGGTCTCCGCGTGCCAGGACCAGCGCAGGTTGCGGGCCAGATCACTCAAGGGCCGGAGGGGCTCGGGGAGCACGGGTCGGACGGTGAATCGACGGATCGCCTTCACGGGTTCCACCTCGGCGCGTTGCGGGATGACGCAGGGCTTCAACGACGTCTCCTACGACAGTACCGGCGACGGTGCCGCCACCGCCGACGCTCCGCCACCGCGCCGCCGATCGGCCTGAACAGGCCCGTCCGCGGAAATGGCCGATTCCGCCCCCCTGGGCCCCCTGGGCGTCCTTGTGGTGCTTCACACGCCACGAGAGGCTGCCCCTGGCGTACCGGCGCGCGCCGGGCCGCACGCGGCCCGGCGCCGCAGCCGCATGCCGAGTCGAGGAGGGGAACCCGGACCATGGCACGGTCGCGACAGCGGCGTCCGCGCGGGAGTGGGGGCTTGGCCGCGGCGCTCTGCGCCCTCGCGTTTTCGGCCACCACCCTGCCCGCACACGCCGCACCGGAGGGGCGGATACTCGGCGCCGGGACACCCGGTTCCGTGCACGGGAGTTACCTGGTGACGCTGCAGAAGGGCACGCGGGCCGGGTCGGCGGCCGGACGGGCCCTGGCCGGGACGTACGGGGTGGAGATCAGCCACACCTACGGCACGGTCCTGAACGGCTACGCGGTCCGGGCCGACGAGAGACGGGCGCGGCGGCTGGCCGCCGACCCGCGGGTCGCCTCGGTCGTCCAGGACACGCGCGTCCGGCTGGAGGGCACCCAGCCGGAGCCGCCCTCCTGGGGGCTGGACCGGATCGACCAGCCGGGACCGGCGCTGGACGGGACCTACACCTGGCCCGCCTCCGCGGGGGCGGGGGTGACGGTCTACGTCCTCGACACCGGCGTGCGCACCACGCACCGGGACTTCGGCGGCCGGGCGCGCCACGGCTGGGACTTCGTCGGGGGCGACGGCATCGCCTCGGACGACAACGGGCACGGCACGCACGTGGCCGGCACGGTCGCGGGCAGGGCCCACGGTGTCGCCAAGAAGGCCCGGATCGTCTCCGTGCGCGTGCTCGACGCCGCGGGCGGGGGCACCACGGCCCGGGTGATCGCCGGGATCGAGTGGGTCACCCGGCACGCGAGGAAACCCGCCGTCGCCAACCTCAGCCTGGGCGGGCCGCGCAACGACCGGCTGGACGCCGCGGTGCGGGCGTCCATCGCCTCCGGCGTCACGTACACGGTCGCCGCGGGCAACGACGGCAGGCCGGCGGGTCCGTACTCCCCGGCGCGCGTCAGGCAGGCGATCACGGTCGGCGCGACCGACCGCAGGGATGCAAAACCGGCCTTCTCCAACCACGGCCCGGCCCTGGATCTGTTCGCACCGGGCGTCGCCATCACGTCCGCGAGCGCCACGAGCGACACCGCGCGGGCCGTCTACTCGGGTACCTCGATGGCCTCCCCGCATGCCGCGGGCGTGGCCGCGCTCCGTCTTTCCGAACATCCGGAAGATACTCCGGCGCAGGTCAGCGCCGCTCTGACCGCCGCGGCGGCGACCGGGAAGGTGTCCGGCAAGGGACTCGGTTCGCCGGACAAGTTACTGCGGGTGCCGCCGGGGTAGGCGGAAGCAGCGTAGACGCGCCAGGGCCGGCCTCGTCCGCCGCGGACGAGGCCGGTCTTGTGTGTCGACATACGCGTGAGTAGTTAACAAAGTGCCGGATTGCCCACCCGAATAGGGTGGGAAGGCTCCTCCGGGTACCCCTCTCAGGAGCACCACGCAGGACCCACTCCCCCATACACATCCGCCCACCCACGTTGACGCGGACAGGAGCGGTCATGCCCGCCAAGCACCACTCGCCAGCACCCCCCGACCACCGCACCACCGGGGCGCGCGCACCCGGCGGCGAAGCACGCCGCGCGCGCCCGGCCGCCGCCGGTCCACCGGTCCCGCAGCCACCCCCCGCGGACGGGACGACCGCCGTCGGGCGCATACCCGTCCTCGACGTCCGCCCGGTCGTCCAGCACGGGCGCCGGCCGGCCAAGGCCGTGACCGGAGAGTCCTTCGAGATCTCGGCGACGGTGTTCCGGGAGGGGCACGACGCGGTCGCCGCCAATGTCGTTCTGAGGGACCCCGAGGGCCGCCCCGGGCCGTGGACGCCGATGCGGGAGCTGGCGCCCGGCACGGACCGGTGGGGCGCCACGGTCACGGCCGGGGAGCCGGGCCTGTGGACGTTCACCGTGGAGGCCTGGGGCGATCCGGTGGCCACCTGGCGCCACCACGCGCAGATCAAGATCCCGGCGGGCATGGACACGGACGTCGTGCTGGAGGAGGGCGCACGTCTGTACGAGCGGGCCGCCGGGGGCGTGCCCGAGGAGGAGGGCCTGCGGGACGTAATCCTGGCCGCCGTCGACGCCCTGCGGGACGAGACCCGTCCGGCGGCGGCGCGGCTGGCGGCGGCGCTGACGCCGGAGGTGGACGCGGTGCTGTCCCGGCATCCGCTGCGGGACCTGGTCACGAGCAGTGAGCCGCTGCCGCTGCTGGTCGAGCGCGAGCGGGCCCTGTACGGGTCCTGGTACGAGTTCTTCCCGCGTTCGGAGGGCACCCCCGAGCAGCCTCACGGCACCTTCCGCACCGCCGCGCGGCGTCTTCCGGCGATCGCGGCGATGGGCTTCGACGTGGTGTACCTGCCGCCGATCCACCCGATCGGCACGACCTTCCGCAAGGGGAAGAACAACACCCTCTCCCCCGGTCCAAACGACGTGGGGGTGCCCTGGGCGATCGGCTCGCCCGAGGGCGGGCACGACGCCGTCCACCCCGGTCTCGGCACCCTGGAGGACTTCACCTGGTTCGTGGACCAGGCCCGCGAGCTGGGCCTGGAGATCGCCCTGGACTTCGCGCTGCAGTGCTCCCCGGACCACCCCTGGGTGCACAAGCACCCTGAGTGGTTCCACCACCGGCCCGACGGCACCATCGCCTACGCGGAGAACCCGCCGAAGAAGTACCAGGACATCTACCCCATCGCCTTCGACGCGGACATGGACGGCCTGGTCGCCGAGACCTGCCGGGTGCTGCGGCACTGGATGGGCTGCGGGGTGCGCATCTTCCGGGTGGACAACCCCCACACCAAGCCGGTCGTCTTCTGGGAGCGGGTCATCGCGGACATCAACCGCACCGACCCCGATGTGATCTTCCTGGCCGAGGCGTTCACCCGCCCGGCGATGATGCACACCCTGGCCCAGATCGGCTTCCAGCAGTCCTACACCTACTTCACCTGGCGCAACACCAAGGAAGAGCTCACCGAGTACCTGACGGAGCTGTCGGGCGAGGCCGCCTCCTACATGCGGCCCAACTTCTTCGCCAACACCCCCGACATCCTGCACGCCTACCTCCAGCACGGCGGCCGGCCCGCCTTCGAGGTCCGCGCCGTCCTGGCCGCCACGCTCTCCCCGACCTGGGGCGTCTACTCCGGCTACGAACTGTGCGAGAACACCCCGCTGCGCGACGGCAGCGAGGAGTACCTCGACTCGGAGAAGTACCAGCTCAGGCCCCGTGACTGGGAGAACGCCGAACGCGAGGGCCGCACCATCACCCCGCTGCTGACCCGGCTCAACACCATCCGGCGGGAGAACCCGGCCCTGCAGCAGCTGCGCGACCTCCACTTCCACCACGCGGACCAGGAAGCGGTGATCGTCTACTCGAAGCGGAAGGGTTCGAACACGGTTCTGGTGGTCGTGAACCTCGACCCCCACCACACCCAGGAGGCCACGGTCTCGTTGGACATGCCGCAACTCGGCCTGGACTGGCACGAGTCGGTGCCGGTGCGCGACGAGCTCACCGGCGAGACCTACCACTGGGGCAGGGCCAACTATGTGCGCCTCGAACCGGGCCACCGTCCCGCGCACGTCTTCTCGGTTCTGCGACCGTCCAACCCGCAGATCGGAGGGTCACCCACAACATGATCGTCAACGAACCCGTTCAGGACACCTTCGAGGACACCCCCGCCAGGGACCGCGACCCGGAGTGGTTCAAGCGCGCCGTCTTCTACGAGGTGCTCGTCCGCTCGTTCCAGGACAGCAACGGCGACGGCGTCGGTGACCTGAAGGGCCTGACCGCCAAGCTCGACTACCTGCAGTGGCTGGGCGTGGACTGCCTGTGGCTGCCGCCCTTCTTCAAGTCGCCCCTGCGCGACGGCGGCTACGACGTCTCCGACTACACGGCCGTGCTGCCGGAGTTCGGCGACCTCGCGGACTTCGTGGAGTTCGTCGACGCCGCCCACCAGCGCGGCATGCGCGTGATCATCGACTTCGTCATGAACCACACCAGCGACCAGCACCCCTGGTTCCAGGAGTCGCGCAAGGACCCCGACGGGCCCTACGGCGACTACTACGTGTGGGCCGACGACGACAAGCAGTTCCAGGACGCGCGGATCATCTTCGTCGACACCGAGGCCTCCAACTGGACCTACGACCCGGTCCGCAAGCAGTACTACTGGCATCGTTTCTTCTCCCACCAGCCGGACCTCAACTACGAGAACCCGGCCGTGCAGGAGGAGATGATCTCCGCGCTGAAGTTCTGGCTGGACCTGGGCATCGACGGGTTCCGGCTGGACGCGGTGCCGTACCTGTACCAGGAGGAGGGCACCAACTGCGAGAACCTCCCGGCCACGCACGCCTTCCTGAAGCGGGTGCGCAAGGAGATCGACGCGCAGTACCCGGACACCGTGCTGCTCGCGGAGGCCAACCAGTGGCCCGAGGACGTCGTCGACTACTTCGGCGACTACCCGAGCGGCGGCGACGAGTGCCACATGGCGTTCCACTTCCCGGTCATGCCGCGCATCTTCATGGCCGTCCGGCGGGAATCCCGCTACCCGGTCTCCGAGATCCTGGCCAAGACCCCGGCCATCCCCTCGGGCTGCCAGTGGGGCATCTTCCTGCGCAACCACGACGAGCTCACGCTCGAGATGGTCACCGACGAAGAGCGCGACTACATGTGGGCCGAGTACGCCAAGGACCCGCGGATGCGCGCCAACATCGGCATCCGCCGCAGGCTCGCCCCGCTGCTGGACAACGACCGCAACCAGATCGAGCTGTTCACGGCCCTGCTGCTGTCGCTGCCCGGCTCGCCGATCCTGTACTACGGCGACGAGATCGGCATGGGCGACAACATCTGGCTCGGCGACCGCGACGCGGTGCGCACGCCGATGCAGTGGACGCCCGACCGCAACGCGGGCTTCTCCTCGTCCGATCCGGGGCGGCTGTTCCTGCCCACGATCATGGACCCGGTCTACGGCTACCAGGTCACGAACGTCGAGGCGTCCATGGCCTCGCCGTCGTCGCTGCTGCACTGGACCCGCCGCATGATCGAGATCCGCAAGCAGAACCCGGCCTTCGGGCTCGGCTCGTACACCGAGCTGCCGTCGACGAACCCGGCGGTGCTGGCGTTCCTGCGGGAGTACGAGGACGACCTGGTGCTGTGCGTGAACAACTTCTCGCGCTTCGCGCAGCCCACGGAGCTGGATCTGAGCGCCTTCGAGGGGCGGCACCCGGTGGAGCTGTTCGGCGGGGTGCGTTTCCCGGCGATCGGCGAGCTGCCGTACCTGCTGACGCTGGCGGGGCACGGGTTCTACTGGTTCCGGCTCCGCAAGGACGCCGTATGAGGCCCGTTCCGGCCTGATCAGGCCTGATGCGCGGGGCCGGCCGCAAACTCCCGCGGCGGGGCGTTTCCTCCGCCCCGCCCGGGGCACGCATCAGTAACACCCCGCCCACCCGCGTGAGCCGGAGGAGCGCCGTCCGGGGCCCTCCGCAGGTGTCCGGAGGCGCACCAGAAATGGGTGAAAGGACGCGACGTCATGTCGGAAGCCGTCACACGCACCGTCACCACCCCGCCCGGCCTTCTTGCCTCCCTCGATCCACTGCTGCGGGAATGGCTGCCGCGACAGCGCTGGTTCGCGGGCAAGGGACGGCCGGTCACCGGGTTCACGCTCGTCGAGGCCACCGAGCTGCTGCCCCCCTCGGCCAAGCTCGGCCTGTACCACCTGCTCGTGCGCACCCACCAGCCGCTCGTGCCCTCCCACGGGGCGCCCGGCCACCCCGGTGACTGCTACCAGCTGCTCATAGGCGTGCGCGAGGCGCTGCCGCCTCGGCTGGCGCCCGCGCTCATCGGACACGTGTCGACGGGCCCGCTGGCCGGCCGGACGGTGTACGACGCCCTGCACGACACCCGGCCCGCCGAGCTGCTCCTGGAGGCGCTGCGCACCCGGGCCCGCATCGGCGCGCTCCGCTTCGAACGGGACCTCGGCCAGGACATCCGGTCCGGGCTGGTACCGCGCGTGGTGACCGCGGAACAGTCCAACTCGTCGATCGTCTACGGAGATACGTTCATCCTGAAGTTGTTGCGGCGGATCGTGCCCGGGATCAACCCGGACCTGGAACTGCCGCTGGCCCTGGCCCGCGAGGGCTGCCCCCGGGTGCCCGCGCCGACGGCCTGGATGGTCGCGGACGTGGACGCCGACGCGGACCCGGTCGTCTCGGCGGGCCCGGTGGACCTGTCCGGCCAGCCGTACGTGCTGGGGGTGCTCCAGCCGTTCGTGCAGGGTGCCTCCGACGGCTGGGAGCTGGCGCTGCGCGAGCTGGCCAAGGGCGAGGACTTCGCCGCGGAGGCGCGGGCGCTGGGCCGGGCCACCGCCGAGGTGCACACCGCGCTGGCCCGCGCGCTGCCGACGGTCACGCTCGGACAGGCGCAGCTGCGGCTCATGGTCGACGGCATGGTCGAGCGGCTGGACGCGGCCGTCCAGGCGGTGCCCGCGCTGCGGCCGTACGCCGGCGGCCTGCGGTCGGCGTTCACGGCATTGGGCGACCTGGCCGCCGAGGGCCGCACGTGGACCGCGCAGCGCGTGCACGGCGATCTGCACCTCGGGCAGTGCCTGCGCTCGCCGGCCGGGGAGTGGAAGCTGATCGACTTCGAGGGCGAGCCGGCCCGGCCGCTGGCCGAGCGGCGCATGCCGCAGCCGGCCGTGCGGGACGTCGCCGGGATGCTGCGCTCCTTCGACTACGCGGCGCGCTCGGCCGACCCGCCCCAGCCGGACTGGGCCGAGACCTGCCGCTCCGCGTACTGCTCCGGCTACGCGGACGCCTCCGGCCGCGATCCGCGCACCGACCCGGTGCTGCTGCGCGCCTACGAGACCGACAAGGCGATCTACGAGGTGGTCTATGAGGCCCGGCACCGTCCCGACTGGCTGCCGGTGCCGCTGGCCGCCATAGACCGGCTCGCCTCGTCCGGCCACCTGACCTGACTGACCCACCCTTCGCCCAGGAGGCTCCGCCCGTGACCCCCCGCCCTGAGTCCAGCGGCCCGCGTCCCCAGGGGACGGCCGGGGAGAAGATCCCCGAGCAGCCCACGGCCGCGCAGAAGAAGAGCGCCGCGCAGAAGACGGCGGTGCCGAAACAGGCAGCGGCCAAGAAGGGGACGGCCCCCGCGAAGAAGGCTGCCGCCAGGAAAACGGCCGCGGCGAAGACGACCGTGAAGAAGGCCACCGCGAAGAAGGCGGCGGCCGAGGAGACCACCGTCAAGGCGACGGCCGCCAAGACGGCCACCGCGAAGAAGGCCACCACCAAGAAGGCCACCGCCAAGAAGGCGGCCACGAAGACGGCTGCCGCGAAGACCGCCACCACGAAGGCGACGACCACCAAGGCGAGCCCCGGGAAGGCCGCCACCGCCAAGGCCGCCCCCGGCGAGGCGAGCACCACGAAGGCGGCCGCCACGAAGACGACCACCGCCAAGGCCGCCACCACGAAGGCGGCCGCTACGAAGGCCGCCACCACGAAGGCCGCCACCACGAAGGCGGCCGCTACGAAGGCCGCTGCCGCGAAGGCGAACGCCACCGAGGCCGCTGCCACCGGGGCCGCCCCCGCCGAGGCGAGCGCCACGAAGGCCACCACCAAGGCGGCCGCCGCGAAGGCCACGACCACCAAGGCGAATGCCGCGAAGGCCGCCGCCACCAAAGCGACCGCGGGGAAGGCCGTTGCCAAGAAGGGCCCGACGGCCAAGGCGGCGGGTACCGAGAAGGCGGTCGCCAAGAAGAGCGCGGCGAAGAGGGCGCCGGCGAGGAAGCCCGCCACGAAGAAGGCCACCGTCGCGCAGGCCGCCCCGGACCTGGCCACGCCGGACCAGGTCACCCCGCATCAGGCCACGCCAGACCAGGTCACCCCGGACCAGGTCACCCCGGGCCAGGTCACCCCGGGCCAGATCACGCCCGATCAGGTCGCTCCAGGCCCGGCCGCCCCGGACGAGGGCGCCGTCGGTCAGGTCGTGCCGCCGGAGATGGAGATCGCCGTCTCGCCCGCCGTGGACGCCGAGGACCGCGAGCGGTTGCTGAACGGCACCCACCACGACCCGCACACCGTGCTCGGCGCGCACCCCGTGCCCGGCGGCATCGCCTTCCGCGCGTTCCGGCCGTACGCCCTGTCCGTGACCGTCGTCGCCGGGGAGGTGCGGGCGGAGTTGCACGCCGACGGGGAGGGCTTCTTCTCCGGGCTGCTGCCGCTGCGGGAGGTGCCGGAGTACCGGCTGCTCGTGCAGTACGAGGGCACCCTGCTGGACACCGAGGACGCCTACCGCTTCCTGCCCACGCTCGGCGACCTCGACCTGCACCTGATCGGCGAGGGCCGGCACGAGGAGCTGTGGACGGCGCTGGGCGCGCACCCGATGACGCACCAGGGCGTGACCGGCACCCGGTTCGCGGTGTGGGCGCCGAACGCGCGCGGCGTGCGCGTGGCCGGCACCTTCAACTTCTGGGACGGCACCGGGCACGCCATGCGCTCGCTCGGCTCGTCCGGCGTGTGGGAGCTGTTCCTGCCGGACGTCGGCGAGGGAGAGCTGTACAAGTTCGAGATCACCCGGCACGACGGTTCGAAGACGATGCGCGCCGACCCGATGGCCCGCCGCACCGAGGTGCCGCCCGCCACCTCGTCGGTCATCACCTCCTCGCAGTACGAGTGGGGCGACGCCGCATGGCTGGCGCGGCGCGCCGAGGCGCCGGCGCACGAGTCGCCGTTCTCGGTGTACGAGGTCCATCTGCCGTCCTGGCGACCCGGCCTGACGTACCGTCAGCTGGCGGAGCAGCTCCCCGGCTACGTGAAGAACCTGGGCTTCACGCACGTCGAGCTGATGCCCGTCGCCGAGCACCCCTTCGGCGGCTCCTGGGGCTACCAGGTCACCGGCTTCTACGCGCCGACGGCCCGCCTGGGCACCCCGGACGACTTCCGGTACCTGGTCGACCGGCTGCACCAGGCCGGCATCGGCGTGATCATGGACTGGGTCCCGGCGCACTTCCCGCGGGACGACTGGGCGCTGGCCGAGTTCGACGGGCGCCCCCTGTACGAGCACGCGGACCCGCAGCGGGCCGCGCACCCCGACTGGGGCACGCTGGAGTTCGACTTCGGGCGCAACGAGGTACGCAACTTCCTCGTCGCCAACGCCGTGTACTGGTGCGAGGAGTTCCACATCGACGGGCTGCGCGTGGACGCCGTCGCCTCGATGCTGTACCTCGACTACTCGCGCGAGCCCGGCCAGTGGACGCCCAACGAGCACGGCGGCCGGGAGAACCTGGACGCGGTGGCGTTCCTGCAGGAGATGAACGCCACGGTGTACCGCAGGGTGCCCGGCGTGGTGACGGTCGCCGAGGAGTCCACCGCCTGGGACGGCGTCACCCGCGCCACCCACCACAAGGGCCCGAGCGGCTTCGGCGGGCTCGGCTTCGGGCTGAAGTGGAACATGGGCTGGATGCACGACTCGCTGCAGTACATGAGCCACGAGCCGGTGTACCGCAAGTACCACCACCACGAGATGACGTTCTCGATGGTGTACGCGTACAGCGAGAACTACGTCCTGCCGATCTCCCACGACGAGGTCGTGCACGGCAAGGGTTCCCTGGTGTCGAAGATGCCGGGCGACTGGTGGCAGCAGCGCGCCGGGGTCCGCTCCTACCTGGGCTACATGTGGGCCCACCCGGGCAAGCAGCTGCTGTTCATGGGCCAGGAGTTCGCGCAGGGCGCGGAGTGGTCCGAGACCCACGGACCCGACTGGTGGCTGCTCGATCCGGGCTACGGCGCGGAGGCCGACCACCGGGGCGTGCGGGACCTGGTCCGCGACCTCAACGCCGTCTACCGCGCCACCCCGGCGCTGTGGCGGCTGGACACGGACCCGGCCGGGTTCGAGTGGATCACCGGGGACGCGGCCGACGACAACGTGCTCGCCTTCCTCCGGCTGGACCCGGAGGGCAACCCGCTGCTGGCGGTGTCGAACTTCGCTCCGGTCGTCCGCCCGGACTACCGCCTGGGCGTCCCGGAGGACGTCCCGGCCTGGCACGAGGCCGTGAACACCGACGCGGCCCGCTACGGCGGCAGCGACGTCACCAACCCCGACCCCGTCAAGCCCGAGGCCCAGCCCTGGCACGGGCGTCCGGCGAGCATCCGCCTGACCCTGCCGCCGCTGGCGACGGTCTGGCTGCGCCCGGCGTAGGGGGCCTGTGACAGGGGTGTGACCGGAGCAGTGGCCTCCGTCACAGCCCGTCCGGTCCGGTAGTGGTGGGGTGGCCGCATGCGTGTCACCCCACCCTCCCGCCGGTCCGGAAAGGGCTGAGGCCCGTGCTGGTGGGCCTCGGTCTCTCGGCGGTCTGTGCCGTCGCCGCGCTCGTCGCCACCGCGGGGGCCCTCGCCATGGCGTTGCCCGGGCGGCCCGAGCCGTGGTCCGTGCATCTGCTGCGCCGGGCGGCGGCGGCCGCCGCGTGGGCGGCCGCCGCCGTGTACTGCCTCGGCCTCTTCGCCGTGCTGGACTCGGAGTGGGCCTTCGACGACGGGGCGAACTCGGTCCCGGCCCCGGCCTGCCGCGACGGTTTGGACCCGGCCACGATCGAGGGGCTGAGCCACCACCGGTCCTCGTACCTGCCGCTGCGCTTCGACTGCGTCCGCGTCGACGGCTCCGTCTACGCCAGTGACCCGTACTACGGGTGGATGAACGGGGCGACGGCGGTCCTCGCCCTGTCCGCCGCCCTGCTCGCCATCGGCGCGGGCTACGCGAGCGAGCTGCGGGCCCGCGCGTCCTGACGCTGTCGTCCTCGTCGCGCGGGGCGCCCTTCCCCACACGCGCCGACTGCGGCGGGGGGAGGGCGGCACACCGTCACGCCCTCGTCGGGCTACGCGAGTGCCTCCGCCAGGGCCTCGGGCAGCCGTCCGGTGTGCAGGACGCCGAGGCGCTGGGTGGCCCGGGTCAGCGCCACGTACAGGTCGCTGGTGCCGTACCGGGCCGGTTCGACCACCAGGACCGAGTCGAACTCCAGCCCCTTGGCCTGGCGGGGGTCGAGCAGGAC
This sequence comes from Streptomyces sp. NPDC044921, assembly GCF_056432865.1. Classification (NCBI taxonomy): domain Bacteria; kingdom Bacillati; phylum Actinomycetota; class Actinomycetes; order Kitasatosporales; family Streptomycetaceae; genus Streptomyces; species Streptomyces sp. NPDC044921. The sequence goes on along the minus strand of NZ_JBWKIF010000003.1, from coordinate 199,137 downwards.
GACCGTCTGCGTGAGGTCGGGTTCGGCGCCCGCCGTCACGCCGTCCAGCCGGGCGGCGATGCCCCGGTGGAGGTCGCGCGGCGCGATCACCGCGAGCCGCCCCTCGGCCGGGGTGAGATCCCCGACCGCCTTGGCGACGGCGCCCGGCAGGTCGTCGGCGGCCCGGGCCCAGGGGCGTACGCCGGTGGAGCGGACCGAACTGGGCGGCTCGAACTGCGGGTTCCCGGCGCGGACCACCGCCGCCGCCACGTCCATGATCTCGGCCGGGGTGCGGTAGTTGACGCCCAGCCGGGTGTGCTCCCAGCGGTCCTCGACGTACGGGGCGAGGATGCCCGACCAGGAACCGGCCCCGGCGGCCTCCGCGGTCTGCGCCGGGTCGCCGACCAGGGTCATCGAGCGGGTCGGGCTGCGCCGCATCAGCAGCCGCCACGCCATCGGCGACAACTCCTGCGCCTCGTCGACGATGATGTGCCCGAACGCCCAGGTGCGGTCGGCGGCGGCCCGTTCGGCGGCGCTGCGGTGGTCGTCCTCCTCGTGCCGCTCGGCGAACCGCTCGGCGTCGATGATGTCGTGCGCGGACAGCACCTCGGAGCCCTCGGGGTCGTCCTCCTCCTTGTCCTCGAACTCGTAGGTCCGGGAGGCGTACGAGACGTCCAGCACCCCCTGCGCGTAGGCGATCTGCCGCTCCCGCTCGCGTGCGGCGCGCTCCCGGGCCAGCCGGTCGTCCTCGCCGAGGAGTTCGGCCGCCTCGTCGAGCAGCGGCACGTCCGCGACGGTCCAGCGCCGGGTCACCGGGCGGCGCACGGCGTCGGCGTCCTCGGCGGACAGGAACTCCTCGGGCGCCGCGAGGAAGTCCGCGACGAGCCGCTGCGGTGTGAGCACCGGCCACAACTGGTCGATAGCCGCCCACACCTCGGGGTTCTCGGCGAGGTCGTCGCGGATCTGGGTGATGTCGCTGGGGTCGAGCAGGCTGGACCCGTCGAACGGGTCGGTGCCGATGCGCTCGGCGTACAGCTCGGTGAGGGTGTTGAGGATGTGGCCCTCGAAGTGCTCGCGGGCGGCGTTGTGCGGCAGCTTCGCGGCGCGGGTGCGTTCGCGGGCGACGTTGACCAGGCCGTCGTCGAGCATGAGGACCTCGCGGTCGTGCTCGATGGTGATGACCGGGTCGGGCAGCGCCTGCCGGCTGCGGACGACCTCGGCGAGCACGTCGGCCATGTCGGCCCGCCCCTTCACGGCGGCCGCCTCGGGCGGGTCGGTGGCGGTCGCCTTCACGCCGGGGTACAGCTCGCCGACGGTCGCGAGGAGCACGCCCGTCTCGCCGAGGGAGGGCAGCACCTCGCCGATGTAGCCGAGGAACGCCGGGTTGGGGCCGACGATCAGCACCGCGCGCTTGGCCAGCAGCTCACGGTGCTCGTAGAGCAGGTAGGCGGCGCGGTGCAGGGCGACGGCCGTCTTGCCGGTGCCCGGGCCGCCCTCCACGACCAGGACGCCGCGGTGCGGGGCGCGGATGATGCGGTCCTGGTCGGCCTGGATGGTCTGCACGATGTCGCTCATGCGGCCGGTGCGCGCGGAGTTCAGCGCGGCGAGCAGCACGGCGTCGCCGGCCGGGTCCTCGTGGCCGGTGCGGGTCTCGTCGCCGAGGTCGAGGATCTCGTCGTGCAGGTGGGTGACCCTGCGGCCCTCGGTGGCGATGTGCCGCCGGCGCCGGAGACCCATCGGGGTGTGCCCGGTGGCCAGGTAGAAAGGGCGGGCGACGTCGGCGCGCCAGTCGATCAGGACGGGCGTGCGCTCGGCGTCGTCGGTGCGCAGGCCGATGCGGCCGATGTGGTGGGTGACGCCCGAGGTGAGGTCGATCCGGCCGAAGCACAGGGAGCCGTCCACCGCGTTCAGCGCGGCGAGCAGCCCGGAGCGCTCGGCGACGAGGATGTCCCGCTCCAGTCGGGCCTGCATGGGGGTGTTGCCCTGCGCGAGCGCGTCCGTGACGGAGGTCTCGGCGTCGCCGCGCAGCGCGTCCACGCGCGCGTACAACCCGTCGATGAATTCCTGTTCCTGTCGCAATTCATCGTCCGGAAATTCGGTGTTTGACAATTCCGCTCCCGCCCGGATATACTGTGCTCACTGAACTTCACCGTGACTCCAGTCGACTTGAAGTCACGAATGAATCAATATACGCGAGAAAAGCCCCCGAGCCAATTACTCGGGGGCTTTTCCGTTCTCCGGGCCCGCCGCTCACAGCACGCCGGACAGCTCCTGGCCGGCGCCGGTGGACCGCGAGGGACGCACGTCTCGCGGGCAGCAGCCCCCGTGCCTCGTAGTACCGCAGCGTCCGCGTGGTGGTCCCGGCGCGTGCGGCCAGCTCGCCGATTCGCATGGCACCGAACGTGATCCCTGACGCCGAGGTCAAGGCAACACCTCAGCGTGCTTCGGCGTTCTCGCGCTCCTTCTCCCCGGCGGCGGGCTGCTCGGCCACCGGCTCGCCCCGGCCCGGCAGCAGCAGGGCCACGGCCACCGTACCGACGCCCAGGACCACCGCCCCGACCAGACTGGTGTGGGCGACCGCGTCGGCGAAGGAGGAGCCGACCGCGTCGGCCATCTGCCGCGCTCCGCCCGCCAGTTGTTCGGCCTGCGCCTTGAGCCGCCCGGCCTGCTGCGGGTCGCTCGCGTGTGCGGCCTGTTCGGCCAGTTGCCGCGCCTTGTCGCCGATGCCCTGCGCCACCGCGTACCCGGCGCCGACGGAGTCCTGGGCCGTCTCCAGGGAGGAGGCGGGAAGCCTGCTGCCGGCCGTCGCGTCCGAGAGGTGGCCCGAGTACGACGTGGCCAGCAGCGAGCCCAGGACCGCGATGCCGAGGGAGCCGCCGAGTTCCAGGGAGGTGTCGTTGACCGCGCCGCCGACACCGAGCTCCGACTCCGGGAACGCCCCCATGATCGCGTCCGTGCAGGGCGAGAGCGCGAGCCCGATGGCGAGGCCGAGGACGACCAGGGGCGCCACGAAGTCGCCGTACGCCGATCCGGAGTCGACCCGGGTGAGCAGGGCCAGCGCCGCCGTACCGCCGACCATGCCGGCCGTGACGGTCCACTTCATGCCGACCCGGGGCGTGAGGTACCCGGTGAGGGCCGCGCCCACGAACACGGCGCCGGCCAGCGGCAGCATCCGCACGCCGGTGTCCAGGGCGTCGTAGCCGAGGACGAACTGCAGGTGCTGCGTCAGGTAGTAGAAGGCCCCGAAGACGGCCAGGAAGAACAGGGCCACGGCGAGGTTGGAACCCGCGAACCGCCGGTCGCTGAAGCGGCGCACGTCGAGCAGCGGGCGCGGGTGGCGCAGCTCCCACACCACGAAGGCGACGAGTCCGGCGCCCGCGACGACCGCGGCCGTGGCCGCCTTGGCGCCCCAGCCGAAGTGCGGCCCCTCGATGATCATGTAGACCAGTGCCGCGATCCACACCACGGACAGCAGCCCGCCGCCGTAGTCGATGCGTCCCCGATCGGCGGCCCTGGACGGCGGGACCAGGACGAACGCGCCGACGAGGGCCAGCGCGGCGACGGGGACGTTGATCAGGAACGTCGACGACCAGCCGTGGTGCTCCAGCAGCGCCCCGGCGACCAGCGGTCCGGCCGCGATGGCCAGTCCGGCCGTGGCGGTCCACAGGGTGATGGCCCGGGCACGCTCGGCCCGCGGGAAGGTCGCCGCGAGCAGGGACAGCGTGGCGGGCATGATCATCGCGGCGCCCGCGCCCATCACGGCACGGGCGGCGATGACGGTCGCCGCGCTGTCGGCGAGGTAGCCGGAGACGGCCCCGCCGCCGAACACGAGGAGCCCGAGCACGAGCGCGCCCCGGCGGCTGTACTTGTCGCCGATCGCGCCGAGCAGCAGCATCAGCGCGGCGTAGGGGACGGTGTAGCCGTCGATGACCCACTGCAGATCGGCGCTCGACAGACCGAGGTCCTCGGTCATGGCGGGCGCGGCGACGGTGAGGGCGGTGTTCGCCATCACGATGATCAGCAGGCTCAGGCAGAGCACGAGCAGCGCCCACCAGCGGCGCGGGTAGGGGCGGTCCGTCCTCTCGGCCGGTTCGGTCACGACGAGTCGCATGGCAGGGGGCGCCTTCCTCGCTGATTTGCACATGGCTGTGCATTTACACAACGATGTGCAATCTACGCCGTTGCACAGCACTGTGCAACTCGTGCGGGGGAAGGGCACAATGACGTCCATGACCACGGGCACCACCAGCCGCGCCGACGCCAACCGGCGCCGCATCCTCGACGTCGCCCTCGCCGAGCTGCTGCGGGACCCCGACGCGTCCATGGACCAGATCGCCCGGGCGGCGGGCGTGGTGCGGCGCACCGTGTACGGGCACTTCCCGAACCGCGAGGCGCTCATCAGCACGCTCGTCGACGAGGCGGTGGAGGCCCTGTCGGCCGCGCACGCCGCGGGCCGCGAGGGCGTGGGGGACCCGGCGGAGGCGGTGGCCCGCTCGGTGCTGGCCGTGTGGGAGATCGCCGACCGGTACCGGCTGCTCATCGCGCTCGCGCAGCGCACGGTGACCATGCAGGGGATCCGGGAACGGCTCGCCCCGGTCCGGGAGACCGCCACCGGCATGCTGCGGCGCGGCCTCGACGAGGGCGTCTTCCGCTCACCGCTGCCCGCCCCGGCCCTGGCGTACGTGCACGAGCAGATGCTGGTCGCGCTGATGGAGGCGGTGAACGACGGGCTGGTGGCAGCGGAAGAGGCGGGCCGCTGCGCCGCGGTCACCATCCTGACCGCGGCGGGCGTGCCCGCCTCGACCGCCACCGGGCTGGTGGCGGAGCTGAACGACTGATTCCCGCTGTGGTTGCGTCCGGCTCAAGGGACCGGGCGGCTGAGCGACGGGGGAGCACCCAGCCGCCCGGAGTGGGGACCGGGCGGCTGAGCGACGGGGGGACACTCAGCCGCCCGGAGCCTGGCCGGGGCGGCGCGGCCGTCAGGCCTTCGCCAGCTCCTTCTCGCCACCCGGCTCGCGCACCTCGACGGGGTCGTCGGGGGCCGGGGCACCGTGCCCGTCGTCGAGCAGCGTCTTCTCGTCGAAGGGCAGCTGTCCGGCGAGGACCTGGTTGACCCGGTCCTTGTCGATCTCCTTCGTCCAGGTGCCGATCAGCACGGTGGCCACGGCGTTGCCGGCGAAGTTGGTCAGGGCGCGGGCCTCGCTCATGAAGCGGTCGATGCCGACGATGAGGCCGATGCCGTCCACCAGGGCGGGCTTGTGCGACTGCAGACCACCGGCCAGGGTCGCAAGCCCGGCGCCGGTGACACCGGCGGCGCCCTTGGAGGCGACCAGCAGGAACAGCAGCAGCGGGATCTGCTCGCCGACGGACATCGGGGTGCCCATGGCGTCGGCGATGAACAGCGAGGCCATGGTCATGTAGATCATGGTGCCGTCGAGGTTGAAGGAGTAGCCGGTCGGGACGGTGATGCCGACCACCGGCTTGCTGACGCCCAGGTGCTCCATCTTCGCGATGAGCCGCGGCAGCGCGGACTCGGAGGAGGAGGTGGACAGGATCAGCAGGAACTCCCGGCCGAGGTACTTGAACAGCGTGAGGATGTTCAGGCCGGAGATCACGCGCAGCAGGACGCCGAGCACGATGAAGACGAAGAGGAAGCAGGTGACGTAGAAGCCGAGCATCAGCACGGCGAGGCTCTTGAGCGCGTCCAGGCCGGCGGAGCCGGTGACGGCGGCGATGGCGCCGAAGGCACCGATCGGGGCGGCCCACATCACCATGGCGAGGATGCGGAAGACGAGCCGCTGGATGTGCTCGATGCCGCGCAGGATGGGCTGGCCGGCCGAGCCCATGCCCTGCAGCGCGAAACCGGCGAGCAGGGCGATCAGCAGGGTCTGCAGCACCGACTCGTTGGTGAAGGCGGAGACGATCGTGGTCGGGATGATGCCGAGCAGGAACTCGGTGGTGTCCTTGGCCTCGGCGTCGACCTGCGCGTGACCGGCGTCCTTGACCGCGTCGGTGACGGCGAGGCCCGTGCCCGGCTCCAGGATGTTGCCGACGATCAGGCCGATGCTCAGGGCGACCAGCGACATCACCATGAAGTAGCCGAGGGCGATGCCGCCGACGGCGCCGACCTTGGCGGCCTTGCGCACCGAGCCGATGCCCAGCACGATCGTGCAGAAGATGATCGGCGAGATCATCATCTTGATCAGGTTCACGAAGCCCGTGCCGATGGGCTTGAGCTCGACAGCGAAGTCGGGTGCGGCCAGACCCACCGCGATACCGGCGGCGACCGCGATGATCACCGCGATGTAGAGGTAGTGCGTGCGGTCCCGCTTGGTTTTGGGTGCGGCAGGTGCCGTATCGGCTGCGCTGGTCACGGCGGCCCTCCTTGACGACGTCGTCGGCATCACCGGCGTGCGGCTCACGTCCGGGAAAGCTCCGGGAAAAATCCGGGGAACTGCGGGGAACAGGGAGCGGGGCTCCCGGAGCTGCGTTATGGGGAATGCCGTGACTATGTCGTGCGCTGTGAGCGCGGTCACCCTTCCGTTCATTTAGTTCACAATCGGCCACGGTGCAGACTGACGGCATGCGCCTCACCGTCCCCCGACCCCGCAGCCTGGCGGGCCAGCTCTTCGCCATGCAGGCCGTACTGATAGCGGTCGTCGTGGCCGGATACGCGCTGTTCACCTACGTCAGCGACCGCAGCCAGGCCGAGGAGGCCGCGGCGCGCCAGGCCCGGGCGGTGGCGCGCTCCGTCGCCGACTCCCCGTCCGTGCTGGCGGCGACCCGCACCCCCGACCCGACCGCCGAGCTGCAGCCCTACGCCCTGCGGGTGATGCGGGACACCGAGGTCGACTTCGTCACGATCATGGATCCGCGGGGCATCCGCTGGACGCACCCGGACCCGAGACGGATCGGCCAGACCTTCCAGGGCCACACCGACAAGGCGCTGCGCGGCCAGACCTTCACCGAGACCTACACCGGCACGCTCGGCCCCTCGGTCCGGGCGGTCACGCCGATCCAGGACGGTTCGCGCGTGGTCGGCCTGGTGAGCGCGGGCATCCGGGTCGAGGAGATCACCCAGCGGGTCCAGGAGCAGCTCACGGCCCTGCTCGGCGTCGCGGCCGGCGCGCTGGTGCTGGGCGCGGTCGGCACGTACGTCATCAACGCCCGGCTGCGCCGGCACACCCACGGCATGAACGCCGCCGAGCTGAGCCGGATGCACGACTACCACCAGGCCGCCCTGCACGCGGTGCGCGAGGGGCTGCTGATGCTGGACGGGCAGTACCGTGTGGCGCTGATCAACGACGGAGGGCGGGAGCTGCTCGGCGTGGCCGACGACGTGGTGGGCAGGTCGGTGGCCCAGCTGGGGCTGCCCGCCCCGCTGACGGGCGCGCTGCTGTCCTCGGAGCCGCGGGTGGACGAGGTGCATCTGACGGCCTCCCGGGTCCTGGTGGTCAACACCTCCCCGGTGTCGGGCGGCGAGCGGCGCGGTACCGTCGTGACGCTGCGCGATGTCACCGAACTACAGGCGCTCATGGGTGAGTTGGACTCCGAGCGGGGCTTCACCCAGGCGCTGCGCTCGCAGGCGCACGAGGCGGCGAACCGGCTGCACACGGTCGTCTCGCTGATCGAGCTGGGCCGGGCGGAGGAGGCGGTGGAGTTCGCGACGGCCGAGCTGGAACTGGCCCAGGCGCTGACCGACCAGGTCGTGGCGGCGGTGAGCGAGCCGGTGCTCGCGGCGCTGCTGCTGGGCAAGACCGCCCAGGCGAACGAGCGGGGCGTGGAGCTGGTGGTGTCGGAGGACAGCAGCCTCGACGACGGCCTGCTGCCCGAGACCCTGCCGGCGCGGGACCTGGTGACGATCCTCGGCAACCTCATCGACAACGCCGTGGACGCCGCACAGGGCAGCGTGCGGGCCCGGGTGACGGTGGCCGCCTACACCGAGGCCGCGGGCGGCTGCCCGCGGCTGGTGATGCGGGTGTCGGACACGGGCCCGGGCGTGGATCCCGAGCACGCCGAGGCGGTCTTCCAGCGGGGCTTCACGACCAAGCCCGCCGGCCCGGGCGGCCGGGGGCTGGGCCTGGCGCTGGTCCGGCAGGCGGCGCACCGGCACGGAGGGACGCTGTCGGTGGCGCAGGCCGACGGCGGCGGGGCACAGTTCGAGGTACGGCTGCCGCTGAGCGGGGCGGTGGGCGCGTCGCCCGGCGACCTCGCCCGGGGCGGCTCGGCACCGGCGGGCGTGGCCGCCGCGCTCCCGCTGCCCGCGGGGCCCGTGCCCGGGTCCTCCGGGGGCCCGACGTCCAAGGCCTCTGGAGGCGACGCATGACGAGCGACCCGACGAGACAGAAGGCCATCCGCGTCCTGGTCGTGGAGGACGACCCGGTCGCCGCCGACGCGCACGTCCTCTACGTGGGCCGGGTGCCCGGATTCGTCGCCGTGGGCAAGGCGCACACGGGCGCGGAGGCCCGCCGGGCCCTGGAGCGCACCCCCGTCGACCTGCTCCTGCTCGACCTGCACCTGCCGGACGTGCACGGGCTGCAACTGGCCCGCTCCCTGCGCGCGGCCGGCCACCACGCCGACGTGATAGCGGTGACGTCGGCCCGCGACCTGGCCGTGGTGCGCGAGGGCGTCTCGCTCGGGGTCGTGCAGTACGTGCTGAAGCCGTTCACGTTCGCGACCCTGCGCGACCGGCTGGTGCGGTACGCGGAGTTCCACGCGGCGGTCGGCGAGGCCAGCGGCCAGGACGAGGTGGACCGGGCGCTCGCCGCCCTGCGCGCCCCGGGCCCCGCCGCCCTGCCCAAGGGCCTGAGCGCGCCGACCCTGGAGCGCGTGACGCTCGCCCTGCGCGACAGCGCGGAGGGCCTCACGGCCGCGGGCGTGGCCGAGAGCGTGGGCATCTCCCGCATCACCGCCCGGCGCTACCTGGAACACCTCGTCGACGCGGGCCGCGCGGCCCGCCGCCCGCAGTACGGCACCGTCGGGCGGCCGGAGTTGCAGTACCGCTGGGTCTCCGGTCAGTGACGGCCCACCAGCCGCGGGCCAAACCCGCCGCACGCGCATTGACCTGACTAGACCATCCAACTTAGGTTCACGACGCAGCCACCCGGCCACAACGACGTGCGTCCGCAGGAGGTCGTGCCCGTGCGCCCCACCGCCGCCCTCACCCCCCTCGCCGCCCTGGTCCTCGCCGCCACGGCCCTCACCGCGTGCGGTGGGGGATCCGGCAGCGACCCGGACACCGTGAAGGTCTCCTTCAAGCAGTCCACGGACAACTCCGTGAAGGTGATGGACACCTATCTCGCGGACATCAAGGAGCAGTTCGAGAAGGCCCACCCGGGCAAGAAGGTCGAGCTGGTCCCGATCAAGGCACCGGACTCGGAGTACTACACCAAGCTCCAGCAGATGCTCCGCTCCCCCAGGACCGCCCCCGACCTGGTCTACGAGGACACGTTCCTCATCAACTCGGACATCACCAGCGGCTACTTGAAGCCCCTCGACGCCTACCTCGCCAAGTGGCCCGACTGGAACCGGTTCTTCGACACGGCGAAGGCGGCCGCCCGGGGCGAGGACGGCAAGACGTACGGGGTCCCCGACGGCACCGACACCCGCGGCCTCTGGTTCGACAAGGACGTCTTCGCCAAGGCGGGACTGCCCGCCGACTGGCAGCCGAAGACCTGGGACGACGTCCTCACCGCCGCCCGCGCCATCAAGCGGAAGGTCCCCGGCGTCATCCCCCTCAACGTCTACACGGGCAAGCCGGTCGGCGAGGCCGCCACCATGCAGACCTTCGAGATGCTCCTGTACGGCACGAACGACGGCCGTACGGACCCCCTGTACGACAAGTCGAGCAAGAAGTGGATCGCCGGCGGGCAGGGCTTCGAGGACGCGCTCGCCTTCGTCGAGACGGTCTACCGGGAGAAGCTCGGCCCGGACGTCTCCGACGCGCTCGACCCCAACGTCATGACCCGCGTGCGCGGCGAGTGGCTGCCGCAGGGCAGGCTCGGCATCGCCCTCGACGGCTCCTGGCTCCCGCAGGACTGGCTGCCCGGCGGCGGCCACGAGTGGCCCGAGTGGTCCGGGGAACTGGGCCTGGCCGCCATGCCGACCCAGCACGGCCAGGCGCCCGGCAAGGTGAGCATGTCCGGCGGCTGGACCTGGTCCATCCCCGCCAGGGCCGGCAACCCGGACCTGGCGTTCGAGTTCGTCAAGACCCTGCAGACCAAGGCCAACGCGCAGAAGTGGTACATCGCCAACTCGGGCATCGCCGTCCGCGAGGACGTCGCCGAGGACCCGGCGTACGTCGAGGCGCAGCCCGGCATCGAGTTCTTCACCGACCTGGTGGCCTCGACCCACTACCGCCCGGCCTACCCGGCGTACCCGAAGGTCTCCACGGCCATCCAGGAGGCGATGGAGAGCGTCACCACGGGCGACGCCTCGGTCGACGAGGCCACGCGCGCCTACACGGACGCCCTCAAGGACGCGACGGACAACCAGGTGGTGGAGCGGTGAACCGGGACCGCCGCGCATGACCGCCACCGCACCGCCCCCGCCGCTCGCCAGGACATCCCGGCGCCCGCGCCCGGCACGCGGCCCCCGCCCGCCGGTGCGGGCCCTGCCGCTGGTCCCCGCTGTCGTCCTGCTGCTCCTCTTCCTGGCCGGCCCGATCGCGTACTGCGTCTGGATCGCCTTCACCGACCTCCAGCTCACCGGCCAGGCCGAGGAGTCGTTCGTCGGCTTCGACAACTTCACCCGGGCCTTCGGGGACGAGGCGTTCCTCAACGCCGTGTGGCTGACGCTGGTGTTCACGGTCCTGTCGGCACTGGTCGGGCAGAACACCCTCGGCCTGGCGCTGGCCGCGCTGATGCGGCGCGCCTCGAAACCGGTCCGCACCCTGACCGGCGGCATCGTGGTCACGGCCTGGGTCCTGCCGGAGGTCGTGGCGGGCTTCCTGCTCTACGCGTTCTTCCGCCGCGAGGGGACCCTGAACGCCGTCCTGGACTGGCTGCACCTGCCCTCCCAGAACTGGCTGTACACCCTGCCCATCCTGGCGGTGTCCTTCGCCAACGTCTGGCGGGGCACGGCCTTCTCGATGCTGGTCTACTCGGCCGCGCTGCGGGAGATCCCGCAGGAGATCACCGAGGCGGCCGAGGTCGACGGGGCGGGCGGCTGGCGCCGCATGTGGCACATCACCCTGCCCATGATCCGCCGCTCCATCGGCACCAACCTGATGCTCAACACCCTGCAGACGCTCTCGGTCTTCGGCCTGATCTGGGTGATGACCCGGGGCGGCCCGGGCGGCCGGAGCCAGACGCTGCCGCTGTTCATGTACGAACAGGCCTTCCAGAACAGCCTGATCGGCTACGGCACGGCGGTCGCCCTGCTCCTGCTGCTGGTCGGCTCCCTCTTCTCCCTCCTCTACCTGCGCCTGCTGCGGACGGAGGTCTGACCCGCGTGGCCGTTTTTCTCGCCTCCCGCCGCACGACCCGCCGCCTGGCCGCGGACGCGGGCCTGCTGGTGGTCGCCGCGGCGTTCGTCCTGCCCCTGGCGTGGGTCGTCCTCTCGGCCCTCGACCCGGGCGCCGGCCTCCGGGTGAAGGCGCCCGACGGCCTGACCCTGGACCACTTCGACGCGATCCTGACCCCCGAGATCACCTTCAGGCCCCTGCTCAACAGCCTGATCCTGTGCGGCGGCGCGACGCTGCTGACGGTGGTCTGCGCGGCGCTGGCCGCCTACCCCCTGTCCCGCTTCCGCTCCCGCTTCAACCGGCCGTTCCTGCTGACGATCCTCTTCGCCACCAGCCTGCCGATCACGGCGGTCATGGTCCCGGTCTACGCGCTCTTCGTACAGGTCGACCTGATCGACACCGTGCACGGCACGATCCTCTTCTTCGCCGCGTCCCAACTTCCCTTCGCCATCTGGCTGATGAAGAACTTCATGGACGGCGTCCCGAAGGAGCTGGAGGAGGCGGCCTGGACGGACGGCGCCTCCTCCCTGCAGTCCCTCGTCCGCGTCGTACTGCCCCTGATGGGCCCGGGCGTGGCCGTCGTGACCGTCTTCTGCTTCGTCATGATGTGGGGCAACTTCTTCGTCCCCTTCATGCTCCTGCTCACCCCCGACCAGATGCCGGCGTCGGTCAGCATCAACGACTTCTTCGGCAACCGCGGCATGGTGGCCTACGGCCGGCTGGCCGCGTTCTCCCTCGTCTACTCCACCCCGGTGATCCTGCTGTACGTCCTGATCGCGGGGCGTCTGGGCGGGGGCTTCGCGCTGGGCGGGGCGGTGAAGGGCTGAGCGGGGCCGGGAAGCGATGGGGGGCGCCGGCTGTTGCACGTCATGATCGCGACGTCCGTCGCGGTCGGCAGAAGGGGGAGACATGTCCGTCCGCGCTCTCGTCGTCGATCCGGCGGCGCCCGTGGCCGTCCGTCTGGGCCGGGTCACCGAGCCCGTGCCCGGGCCGCACCAGGTCCTGCTGGAGGTCTCGCACGCCTCGCTGAACTACGGCGACCTCAACGACGCCCGCTCCGGACGCGTCCCGGTGGGGGCGGTGCTCGGGTCGGACGCCACCGGCGTGGTGGTCCGGGCCGCGGCCGACGGGACGGGGCCGGCGGTGGGCACGCGGGTGGTGGCCCTGACCTCGGGGGCCTTCGCCGAGCGCGTCGCGGTCGACGTGGCCGCGCTCGCCGAGGTGCCCCGGGGGCTGGACCCGGCGAAGGCGGTGGCCCTGCCGGTCGCCGGAGTGGCGGCCCTGCGGTCGCTGCGGGCCGCCGGACTCGCGCCCGGCAAGAGGGTGCTGGTCACCGGGGCGTCCGGCGGGGTCGGCCGGTTCGCCGTCCAGCTGGCGGCCCGGGCCGCGGCCCACGTGATCGCGTCCGTGGGCTCGGCCGCCCGCGCCGAGGGGCTGACCGGGGCCGGTGCCGACGAGGTGCTGATCGGGCTGGAAGACCTGGGCGAGCCGGTGGACATCGTCATCGACAGCGTCGGCGGTCCCCAACTCGTCGCCGCCTGGGGTCTGCTCGCGCCCGGCGGCAGCATCCAGAGCGTCGGCTGGACCTCCGGGGAACCGGCGGTCTTCCCGCCGTACGCGACCGTCGGCCCGGCCAAGTCGCTGTCCTCCTTCGTCATCGACTCGGACGCGGGTGCGGACCTGGCCGTCCTCGCCGGGCTGGCCGCCGAGGGGGCCCTCGTCGTCGAGACCGGCTGGCAGGGCCCGTGGGACCGGTTCGACGAGGCGGCCGAGGCGCTGCGCGGACGCCGGGTCCGCGGGAAGGCGGTCCTGGAGGTGACGTCCCGCTGACGCCGGGCCGGGCGGCCCGATCCCGCACGACCGGCAGTCCGACGGCCCGGCGGTCACGCATCGCCGGGCCGGACGTCCCCGCCCGAAGGGCGGAGCGAACGGATCGCGCCGCGGCTTTCCCCCCGTAGCCGCCCCGCGGAGGAGCCGGCCGCGGCGTACTGCCCTGCGGTGTCCGCCCATGCGAACGACACCCGGGCCGCCCCGGGCGCGTCCGCCGCAGCGGGCGGCCCGGACGCCCGCTGCGCGAATATGCCCGCTGAGCTTGCCGTTCACCGGAGTCACGGCCTCCCGGGGGGCGCGTCACCGAACGGGACGCCGTACTCGTCCGCACATCCGTCCGCCGGACTGGGGACCTTCGGCTCCGGCGAACCCGCCGGTAGCCGTAGCTTCCTACAATCCGTGATCCTGGCCGAACCGACCGTAGTCGCCGCGGTCCCGCACCCCTAGCTTGTGGCCCGTGCGCCGACCTTCACCCCACCCGGGCCAGCCCTCCCCCGCGACGGCTCCGCCCTTCGACGCCGCCGCCGCCCGCCGGCTGCGCGCGGCGCTCGGCATGGCCCCCGAGCACGTCGCCCACGGCATGCGCGTCTCGTACGGGCACGCGCACGTCTCCCCGGACCACGTCATCGCCTGGGAGCGCGGGATCACGGCCCCGAGCAACGCCGAGCTGACCGCCCTCGCGGGCGTGCTGTGGTGCTCGCCCGCCGAACTCATCGGCAGGCCGCGCACCCTGCGCGAACACCGCATCGCCCGCCGCCTCGCCCCGGAGGACGTGGCCCGGGCCGTGGGGCACGACGTCCAGGCGTACCTGCGCATGGAGGAGACCGACAGCTGGCGCGGCACCGAGCGGCAGTCCGCCGCGCTCGCCGAGCTGCTCGGCCTGGGCCTGCCCGACTTCGTCACCGTCACGGGCCGCGACGCCCGGCTCGGCGGCCTGCTGCGCAGCGCGGCCACCACCCGCTGGCAGGCCTACGTACGCCCGGTGGCCCGGCTGGTCCCGCTGGACCGGCGGTTCCTGGAGGGCGCCCTGCGGAGCCTGCACGAGGACTACCAGGGGCACATGGCCGCCACCCTGAGCTGGGGTGGCGGCAGCGGTGACGCGGGCGGAGCCGGCCAGGACTTCCTCGACCGGATCGTGGAGCACTTCTGGACGAAGCTCCAGGACGACGGCGGCCGGGAGGGTGTCTAGAACACCGACTCGGCCTCGTCCATGCGGTCCTTGGGCACGGTCTTCAGCTCGGTCACGGCCTCGGCGAGCGGCACCATCACGATGTCCGTCCCGCGCAGCGCGGTCATCCGGCCGAACTCGCCCCGGTGCGCCGCCTCCACCGCGTGCCAGCCGAACCGGGTGGCGAGGACCCGGTCGTACGCGGTCGGCGTCCCACCGCGCTGGACGTGGCCCAGGATGACCGGCTTGGCCTCCTTGCCCAGCCGTCGCTCCAGCTCGTGGGCGAGGGCCGCACCGATGCCCTGGAAGCGCTCGTGACCGAACTTGTCTATGGCGCCCTTGCCGTAGTCCATGGTGCCGTCGACCGGGTGGGCACCCTCGGCGACGCACACCACCGCGAACTTCTTGCCGCGGGCGAAGCGCTCCTCGACCATCTTCACGAGGTCGGCCGGGTCGAAGGGCCGCTCCGGCAGGCAGATCCCGTGCGCGCCGGCGGCCATGCCGGACTCCAGCGCGATCCAGCCCGCGTGCCGGCCCATGACCTCCACGACCATCACCCGCTGGTGGGACTCGGCGGTGGTCTTCAGGCGGTCCATCGCCTCGGTGGCGACGCCGACCGCGGTGTCGAAGCCGAAGGTGCGGTCCGTGGAGGAGATGTCGTTGTCGATCGTCTTCGGCACGCCCACGACGGGCAGCCCCGCGTCGGACAGCATCCGGGCGGCCGTCAGGGTGCCCTCGCCGCCGATCGGGATGAGCGCGTCGATGCCGAACTCGTGGATCATGTCCGAGGCGTTCTCGCAGGCCTCGCGGAGCCGGTCGCGCTCCAGCCGGGACGAGCCGAGGATGGTGCCGCCGCGGGCGAGGATGCCGCTGACCGCGTTCAGGTCGAGGGCGCGGTAGCGGCCGTCGAGGAGGCCGGCGTACCCGTCCTCGAAGCCGATGACCTCGTCGCCGTAGTTGTCGACCGCCCGGTGCACGACCGACCGGATCACGGCGTTCAGGCCGGGGCAGTCGCCGCCTGCGGTGAGAACTCCGATACGCATCGTGCTGTGTCTCCTGCTCGCTGTGGATACCGGTGAGCCACTGCCGATTGTTTCACGCCCCACAGCCCTCCGTGCTACCCCACTCTGACGGGCGCCTTATATAGCGGCAGAGGTATTGTCAAGAGGGTTCTGCTCACCTCGGTGGGCGATTTTTGTGCCCTCGGCTGGATAGCCGTCACCTTGTGCCGGACAGCCGTCGGCTCGATGTGTACCCCCCTTCGCGATGAAACGGAGAGCTCGCGTGACCCGCAGCGTGTACGTGACCGGCATCGACCGCGGTGACGGCCGCCAGGTCGTCGAACTGGGGGTCATGGAACTCCTCACCCGGCAGGTCGACCGGGTGGGCGTCTTCCGCCCCCTGGTCCACGACGGGCCGGACCGCCTCTTCGAGCTGCTGCGCGCCCGCTACCGGCTCACCCAGGACCCGGCGACCGTGTACGGCATGGACTACCACGAGGCGTCCGCCCTGCAGGCCGAGGCCGGCACGGACGAGCTGGTGTCCACGCTCGTCGACCGCTTCCACCGGGTCGCCCGCGACTTCGACGTCGTCCTGGTCCTCGGCACCGACTACGCCGACACCCAGCTCCCGGACGAGCTGTCGCTCAACGCCCGGCTCGCGAACGAGTTCGGTGCCTCCGTGCTCCCGGTCGTCGGCGGCCGCAAGCAGACCGTGGAGGCCGTGCTCGCCGAGACGCGCAACGCCTACCGCGCCTACGACACCCTCGGCTGCGACGTCCTGGCCATGGTCGCCAACCGGGTCTCCCGCGAGGACCGCGACGAGATCGCCCGCCAGCTGGACTCCCGGCTGCCGGTGCCCTGTTACGTCCTGCCCGACGAGCCGGCCCTGTCCGCGCCGACCGTCTCGCAGATCAGCCACGCCCTCGGCGCGAAGGTGGTGCTCGGCGACGACTCCGGGCTCGCCCGGGACGTGCTCGGCTTCGTCTTCGGCGGCGCGATGCTGCCGAACTTCCTCGGCGCCCTGACACCGGGCTGCCTCGTCGTCACCCCGGGCGACCGCGCGGACCTGGTCGTCGGCGCGCTCGCCGCGCACAGCGCCGGCACGCCGCCGATCGCCGGTGTCCTGCTCACCCTGAACGAGGTGCCCGGCCCGGACATCCTCACGCTGGCCGACCGCCTCGCGCCCGGCACCCCGGTGCTCTCGGTGACCGGCAACAGCTTCCCCACCGCCGAGCAGCTGTTCTCCCTGGAGGGCAAGCTCAACGCGGCCACCCCGCGCAAGGCGGAGCGGGCCCTCGGCCTGTTCGAGCGCCACGCCGACACCGCCGATCTCGCGCGCCGCGTCTCGGCGCCCAGCAGCGACCGCGTCACGCCGATGATGTTCGAGCACAAGCTGCTGGAGCAGGCCCGCAGCGACCTGCGCCGGGTCGTGCTGCCCGAGGGCACCGAGGAGCGGGTGCTGCACGCCGCCGAGGTGCTGCTGCGCCGGGGCGTGTGCGAGCTGACCCTGCTCGGCCCGGTCGACCAGATCCGCAAGAAGGCCGCCGACCTCGGCGTGGACCTGGGCGAGACCCAGCTGATCGACCCGGCCACCTCCGAGCTGCGGGACGGCTTCGCCGAGAAGTACGCGGCCCTGCGCGCCCACCGGGGCGTGACCGTGGAGCTGGCGTACGACGTCGTCTCGGACGTGAACTACTTCGGCACGCTGATGGTCCAGGAGGGCCTCGCCGACGGCATGGTGTCCGGCTCGGTGCACTCCACCGCCGCCACCATCCGCCCGGCCTTCGAGATCATCAAGACCAAGCCGGACGCCGACATCGTCTCGTCGGTGTTCTTCATGTGCCTGGCCGACAAGGTCCTCGTCTACGGCGACTGCGCGGTCAACCCGGACCCGGACGCCGAGCAGCTCGCCGACATCGCCGTCCAGTCGGCGACCACGGCCGCGCGGTTCGGGGTGGAGCCGCGGATCGCGATGCTGTCGTACTCGACCGGCACCTCCGGCTCGGGCGCCGACGTCGACAAGGTGCGCGAGGCCACCGAGCTGGTCCGCTCGCGCCGGCCCGACCTGAGGATCGAGGGCCCGATCCAGTACGACGCCGCCGTGGAGCCGTCGGTCGCGGCGACCAAGCTGCCCGGATCCGAGGTCGCGGGGCAGGCGAGCGTGCTGATCTTCCCCGACCTGAACACCGGCAACAACACCTACAAGGCCGTACAGCGCTCGGCCGGCGCGATCGCCGTCGGACCGGTGCTGCAGGGCCTGCGCAAGCCGGTCAACGACCTGTCCCGGGGCGCCCTGGTACAGGACATCGTCAACACCGTCGCCATCACGGCGATCCAGGCCCAGACCCCGTCCCCGAGCGAGAAGGCAGCCGACCAGTGAGCCCGACCCGTGTCCTCGTCCTCAACTCCGGCTCGTCGTCGGTGAAGTACCAGCTGCTGGACATGCGCGACAGCAGCCGGCTGGCGGTGGGCCTGGTCGAGCGCATCGGCGAGCGGACCTCCCGGCTGAAGCACACCCCGGCCGGCGGCGAGAGCCGGGAGCGCGGCGGGGCGATCGCCGACCACGACGCCGCCCTGAAGGCCGTGGCCGAGGAACTCGCCAGGGACAGTCTCGGCCTGGACTCGCCGGAGCTGGCCGCGATCGGCCACCGGGTGGTGCACGGCGGCAAGTCCTTCACCGAGCCGACCGTGATCGACGACAGGGTGCTCGCCGAGATCGAGCGGCTCATCCCCGTGGCGCCGCTGCACAATCCGGCCAACCTCACCGGCATCCGCACCGCGCAGGCGCTGCGCCCCGACCTGCCGCAGGTCGCCGTCTTCGACACCGCCTTCCACACGACGATGCCGGAGTCCGCCGCCCGTTACGCGATCGACGTCGAGACGGCCGACGCGCACCGCATCCGCCGCTACGGCTTCCACGGCACCTCCCACGCCTACGTCTCCCGGGCCACGGCGGAGCTGCTCGGCAAGGACCCGTCCGAGGTGAACGTGATCGTGCTGCACCTGGGCAACGGGGCGTCCGCGTCCGCCGTGCGGGGCGGCCGGTGCGTAGACACCTCCATGGGCCTGACGCCTTTGGAGGGGCTCGTGATGGGTACGCGCTCCGGGGACATGGACCCGGCCGTCATCTTCCATTTGATGCGTGTTGGTGGAATGTCCGCCGACGAGATCGACACTCTTCTCAACAAGAAGAGCGGTCTGATCGGTCTGTGCGGCGACAACGACATGAGGGAGATCCGCCGCCGCGTCGACGCGGGCGACGAGCACGCCAAGCTGGCGTTCGACATCTACATTCACCGGCTGAAGAAGTACATCGGCGCCTATTACGCCGTCCTCGGGCGGGTGGACGCGATCGCCTTCACCGCGGGTGTCGGCGAGAACGCGGCGCCGGTGCGCGAGGCCGCCCTGGCGGGCCTGGAGGAGCTGGGCATCGCGGTGGACGGCGAGCGCAACGCCGTGCGCGGCGACGGGGCCCGGCTGGTCTCGCCGGAGGGCGCCCGGGTGGCGGTGGCGGTGGTCCCCACCGACGAGGAATTGGAGATCGCGACACAGACCTACGCGCTGGTAAATGGTTCGGGGAATCACACCTGAGCGGCATCGCGCCCTTTTGTATTTTCCGCCAGACGGAATATTCCGCTGGGAAACAAACCGATAGGATCGCCCCCATGCGCCGTTCGAAAATCGTCTGTACTCTCGGCCCCGCGGTCGACTCCCACGAGCAGCTCGTCGCGCTGATCGAAGCCGGCATGAACGTGGCCCGCTTCAACTTCAGCCACGGCTCGCACGCCGAGCACCAGGGCCGGTACGACCGGGTCCGGGCCGCCGCCAAGGAGACCGGCCGGGCCATCGGTGTCCTCGCCGACCTCCAGGGCCCCAAGATCCGGCTGGAGACCTTCGCCGAGGGTCCCGTGGAGCTGGTGCGCGGTGACGAGTTCACCATCACCACCGAGGACGTCCCCGGCGACAAGACGATCTGCGGGACGACCTACAAGGGCCTGCCCGGCGACGTCAACAAGGGCGACCAGGTGCTCATCAACGACGGCAACGTCGAGCTGAAGGTCACCGAGGTCGAGGGCCACCGGGTCAAGACGATCGTCATCGAGGGCGGCGTCATCTCCGACCACAAGGGCATCAACCTGCCCGGCGCGGCCGTCAACGTGCCCGCGCTGTCCGAGAAGGACGTCGAGGACCTCCGCTTCGCGCTCCGCATGGGCTGCGACCTGGTCGCGCTGTCCTTCGTCCGCGACGCCAAGGACGTCCAGGACGTGCACCGCGTCATGGACGAGGAGGGCCGCCGCGTCCCGGTCATCGCCAAGGTGGAGAAGCCGCAGGCGGTGCAGAACATGGAGGACGTCGTGATGGCGTTCGACGGTGTGATGGTCGCCCGCGGTGACCTGGCCGTCGAGTACCCGCTCGAGAAGGTCCCCATGGTGCAGAAGCGCCTGATCGAGCTGTGCCGGCGCAACGCCAAGCCGGTGATCGTGGCGACCCAGATGATGGAGTCGATGATCACCAACTCCCGTCCGACCCGCGCCGAGGCCTCCGACGTGGCCAACGCGATCCTGGACGGGGCCGACGCGGTCATGCTGTCCGCCGAGTCGAGCGTGGGCGCGTACCCGATCGAGACCGTCAAGACGATGTCGAAGATCGTCACCGCGGCCGAGCAGGAGCTGATGTCCAAGGGCCTGCAGCCGCTGGTGCCGGGCAAGAAGCCGCGCACGCAGGGCGGTTCGGTGGCCCGCGCGGCCTGCGAGATCGCCGACTTCCTCGGCGGCCGCGGCCTGGTGGCCTTCACCCAGTCCGGCGACACCGCCCGCCGGCTGTCGCGCTACCGGGCGCAGCAGCCGATCATCGCCTTCACCACCGACGAGGGCACCCGCAACCAGATGGCGCTGAGCTGGGGCGTGGAGCCGTACGTGGTGCCGTTCGTGAACAGCACCGACGAGATGGTCGACCTGGTGGACCAGGAGCTGATCAAGCTCAACCGCTTCAACGCGGGGGACATCGTGGTGATCACGGCCGGTTCGCCCCCCGGCGTCCCCGGCACCACCAACATGGTGCGGGTGCACCACCTGGGCGCCCAGAGCTGATCCGCCCCACCGGCCGGTGAGCGGCCGTGCACGACGCCGAGGGCGCCCCCTGGGATCCAGGGGGCGCCCTCGTGTGTGCGGCTCCCGAACGGGCTCTCGGTGGGGGCTCAGTCGATGTAGCTGTGCAGCCCGGGCACGTGCAGGGTCCCGCCGAACTGGCCCGCCTGCGTGACCTTCACGTTGGTGAAGTAGATCAGCGGGATGTTCAGCGGCGGCGGGTGCTCCGGGTCGAAGGTGACCGGGATCAGCCCGAGCAGGTTGCCCGAGATGCTCTCGGTGTACATCACCGTGTCGCCGTCGCGGATCGTGGACGTCGAGCCCTTGGCCGCCTGCACGTGGTAGGTCTTGCCGGACTGCTTGTCCTTGACCGTCTGGTGGAGGTCACCGATGTCGGTGCCGCCGGAGATGACGTACTTCAGGACCTTCTTGACCGAGCCGTTGGCCGTGCGCACCTCGACGACGCCCTGGTAGTCGGCGCCCTTCAGCGTCAGCGAACTGGCGTTGAGGTACCAGGGGTCGTCGGGCAGCGGCACCCGGTTGTCGACACCGCCCTCGGCGTCGGTGGCGGCCGGGCAGTCGTCGGGGTCCGTGGTGGCGCTCGGGGACGGGCTGGGCGAGGCGGTGGCCTCCGCCGCCTTCTCCCCGGCCGCCCTCTCGACGGCCTTGGCGGTGTCCTCGACGCCCTCGGCGGACGCGGCGGGCTCGTCGGACTCGTCGGTCCTCTCGGTCTTCCCGGCGCTGTCCCCGGCGGAGCCGGTGGCCTCGTCCGCCGTGTCCCGGGGGGTGGCGGTGGCGTCCTCGGCGGGCTTGTCGGCGGTCTCGGACGCGGAGGGGGACGGGGTGGGGCTCGGGTCCGCCCCGGTCCTGCCGCCGCCCAGGATGCCCTCGACGGCGTCGCCGATGCCCTCCAGCAGGCCGCCGCCGTTCTCGGACGGCGAGGGGGACGGCGTGGCCGCCGCGCCGTCGCCGCCCGTGGCCGGCTCGCTCGCGGACGGGGCGGGCGCGGGCTCGTCCTTGTCGTCGGAACCTGAATCCGACGAAGAGGAACCGCCGTCGCCCGCGTCCGCGCCACCGGAGGGCGACGGCTTCGGGGCCGCGCCGCTCTGGTCGTCCTTGCCGTCCTTGCCGTCCTCGGCGTCCGTCGCACCGTCACTGGCCGAGGGGGACGGCGTGGGCGAGGCCGAGGCGTCGTCCGCGGAGTCCTTCCCGTTCTCCTCCAGGGCCGCCACGCAGTCCTTGTACTCGTCGGCCGTCAGGCTCCTGGCCGTCGGCGTCGCCGGGCTGTTGCTGTCGGCGATGGCGAGCGTCGACGTGAAGCCCATCCCCATGAGCACCGCCGTCGGCATCGCCGCCATGGCTATCGCCTTGCCGGCCGGTCTGTTGAACCTCGTGAACAGCGGCTTCTTGGGTGCCGCGTGGCGCGGCCCGGTTCTCACACGGGACGCCCCCGCATCAGCCCCGTGGGTCACCTCGTCAGCCGGCACTGTGCCTCCCGTTCGCCCCGTTGGCCGGGTTCGTTCCTGACAGATCGTTGGGCGCGTCCACCCCGTCCACAGGCTTGGTCGCCGTGGTGTCGTGGTCCGTCGCCCCGGGAGCCCCGCCCGTGCCGTCACTGGCGTGGCCGGCGGGCTGCCCGGCGGGCGGAGGGCCCGGCGCCCAGGCCACGGCCATCGCGCCGCCCACGAGGGCGAGCAGGAAGCCGATGAGGAAGCCGCCGAGGTTGGACACGGGGATGGACACCAGCGCCAGCAGGATGGCCGCGACTCCCGCGAAGACGCGGACGTGCTTCTGGAACCAGAGGCTGACGCCCAGCACGACGAGCAGCACGCCGATGATCAGGGACCCGGCACCCGCGGTGGTCGCCATCGCCAGCGTCAGGTGACCGATCTGGAGGTTCGCGTACGGGAAGTAGGCGATGGGCAGTCCGCTGAGCAGGACGAACAGCCCGGCCCAGAACGGCCGCGTACCCCGCCAGGCCCGGAACTGCTGCCTCCGGAGAGTGAACTGGCCGCCTGCGGCAGGAGTCTCGGCGCTCATGGAAAAACAGCTCCCTGGTACGGCGTTGCTGTGGTGGTGATGTGGGCCGCGCGTGAAGGCGCGGCCGGAAGGTGGACGGGCGGGGGCGCCACCGGCTCCCCCGCCCGTCAGCGAGTGCTTAGTAGCACTCCTTGACACCCGTCGACAGCGACATCTTCAGGCCGCTGAGCTTGAAGGTTCCGGCGGTGGTCGCCCACGCCGTCTGCTTCACGTCGGTCAGGGTCGCCCGGTCGGCCTGCTGGGCGAAGCCGTACGGGTTCGCCGTCTCGCCCTTCCTCATGGCCGGACCCTTGGTGGCGTCCTTGGCGGCCACACCGATGTCGATGTTCTCGAACGTCGCGTCCGCGCTGAGGTCGGCGACGTCGATGTAGAGGTTCTGCGCCTCGACCGGCTTCGCACCCTGACCCGCACGCAGGATCAGGCTGACGTTCCCGAGCACCGGAATGTTCGGGGTGACGACCGACTGGCACAGGTCCTTGATCGTCGCCTGCTTGAACGACGAGACCGCGACCGGGTGCACCGACTTCTTGCCGTCGAGCGTGTACCCCTCGTCGAGGGCGCCGTACTGCGAGAAGCCCGTACCGACGAGCTCCTTGGTCGTGACCTTGAACGACTGGCCGGAGACGCTGAACGACGCGGCGAGAGCGCCCTGCGCGAGGGCGACACCTATCGCAGCCGTGGCGGCGACGCTGGGCACCATGACCACAGCGAACCGCTTCCATCTGGTCCCGCCACGCACCTGGGACTCCATATTTCCTCCTTCTCGGACGTACATCTCCTGTCCTGGCTCGCCCCGAGTCGTGGCTCAGCCGGGCAGGGATGGGAGAAGTGCTACGTCCTCGGGAAGGAGAGCGCCTGCACTCGGCGGCGCAACTAGCGCCCGAATCACCGGCGATCACCCCCGAGCGACAACCACTGGTCGCGCCTGACACGCATCACGCACAACCCTGCTGGACAGGCTTCGCCGGACGGGCGAAGACCCCCCTGTCCAAGAGCCGGCGCCACTGCCGCCGGCTCTGCTCGGTGGGGACCCAGGATGTCCCGCGACCCAACCGGCTGCCGGGGTACGGGAATGGACCGAGCGTGGCCGATCGTGGTGCATTCTCGCCGCCCGCACAAGGGGGTTCGTTACTCGCTAGTAACGGCGGGATAACCGAACAACGACCCATCGGTCTCGGTCGGCGACTCACGGTGGCCCGGAGTGGCGACACAAAGCTGTTGATCGCTGGACAGAATCCGACAGATCAACGCCCTGGACTTACTCGCAGTAACAGCGGCCGCGATTGCCAAGTTTTGGCAAAGCGCGGCCGCAGTGACGCTCTCCGGGCGAACTTTTCACGCGGGCACCACAGGCCCGCGCGTTTAACGACTGGTCAGAACAGGGCGCGCGCCAGGGCCCGGCGCGCCGCGATCACCCGCGGATCCTCGGGCCCGACCACCTCGAACAGCTCCAGCAGCCGCTTCCGCACGGCGTCCCGGTCGTCACCCGCCGTGCGCTGCACGGTCTCGATGAGCCGGCCGAAGGCGTCCTCGACGTGGCCGCCCACCAGGTCCAGGTCGGCGGCGGCGATCTGCGCCTGCACGTCGTCCGGCTTCTCGGCCGCGTCCCTGCGCACCCGCTGCGGGTCGACACCCTGCACGCGCTGGAGCAACTCGGCCTGGGCGAGGCCCAGTTTGGCCTCCTCGTTGCCCGGGTCCTCGTTCAGCACGTTCTTGTACGCCTGGACGGCGCCGCCCAGGTCACCCGAGTCCAGCGCCTGGACGGCGGCTTCCAAAAGCCCGTCGTAGGGGCCGGCCGGCCGCTCCGGGGCCGCCTGGGCACCGCCGGGCTGGGCGTCGGGGTCGACGGTGAGGCCGGTCAGGCCGAAGCGCTGTTCGGCGACCTGCACCAGCTGGTCCAGGGTCTGCCGGATCTGGGCCTCGCCCGCGGCGCCCTGGAAGAGCGGCAGCGCCTGCCCCGCGACGACCGCGAAGACCGCGGGGATCCCCTGGACGCCGAACTGCTGCATCAGCATCTGGTTGGCGTCGACGTCGATCTTGGCGAGCAGGATGCGGCCGTTGTACTCGACGGCCAGCCGCTCCAGGACCGGGCTCAGCTGCTTGCAGGGCTGACACCACTCGGCCCAGAAGTCGATGACGACCGGCACCTCGGCGGACCGCTGCAGGACGTCCCGCTCGAACCCCGCCTCGTCGACGTCGATGACGAGATCGGCCGGGGAGATCGCCCCCGCCCCGCCCTCACGGGCTGCTTGGGCGCGCGCCTGCTCCGCCTTCGCCTTGGCCTCCTGGGCCGCCTTCACCGCGGCGAGGTCGACGACTCCGCTCATGGACATGTTCCGTGGCTGCATGCGTCTATCCTCCCCCGTACTGCGCGCGCGTGTGAAAACGGTGTGGAAGCAGGGCCCGGTCGGGTGCCCTCCGGCGCCGGGTCCCCACCCCACGCCGTGCGTGCGAGGCCCGTGTACGTCCCTCACGGGCTTTCGCTACGAGTCGTAGCGTAATGCCACGCCACGGCCCCGGAACACCCCCCGCCGGTGATCTGCCTCACGGCGCCGGCCGGGAACCGCCGGTTTATCGTCAGGGCATGCACAGCCGCAGCCCCGCCAGCCGCACCGGGCGCCCGCGCAGCGCCGCGGCGGACGCAGCGATCCTGGCCGCCACCCGGCAGGCGCTCGTGGACCTGGGCTGGTCCAAGCTCACGCTGGGAGACGTGGCGACCCGCGCCGGGGTGGCGAAGACGACGCTCTACCGCCGCTGGGCGGGCAAGAACGAACTGGTCGTCGACGCGGTCGCCGAACTCTTCGACGCGCTGGAACTCCCCGACCGCGGCTCCCTGGCCGCGGACATCGAGGGCGTCGTCCGGCAGTTCGCCGCGATCCTGGCCCTCCCCGAGGCGCAGAGCGGCCTGATGGCGGTGGTGGCGGAGGCCACCCGCGACGAGGCCCTGCGCGAGCGCGTGCGCGCCTCGGTCGTCGACCGCCAGAAGCGCCTGGTCCTGGAGGGCCGCGCCCGGGCCCAGGCACGAGGCGAGCTCCCGCCGGAACCGGACCCCGGGGCGGCCTCCCGCACGGTGGACCTGATCTTCGACATGGTGGCGGGTGCGGTGGTCCACCGCACCCTGGTGAGCGGACAGCCGGTGGACGGGGAGTGGGTCCGGGGCTTCACCCAGGTCCTGCTCCGGGGACTGACAGCGCACGCCGCGCGGCCCACCGGCGGCTGAGCCGCGCCCGTGCGCCTGCGAGCGAGCGCCGGGCGGCCCCGAGAGGTGCGGGCCCTGAATCCCCGGCGGGCCGAGGGCGTTCAGAAGCCGGCCGGCTCCGTGTACACCCCCCACTCGTCCCGCAGGACGCCGCAGATCTCGCCCAGCGTGGCCTCCGCGCGCACGGCGTCCAGCATCGGCCCGATCATGTTGGAGCCGTCCCGCGCGGCGGCGAGCATCGCGTCCAGGGCGGCACGCACCGCCGTGTCGTCGCGGGCCGCCTTCCGCTCGGCCAGGACCCGCACCTGCTCGCGCTCCACCTCGTGGCTGACCCGCAGGATCTCCAGGTCACCGGTGACCGAGCCGGTGTGCACGTTGACCCCGACGACCTTCTTGTCGCCCTTCTCCAGCGCCTGCTGGTACCGGAACGCCGACTCGGCGATCTCCCCGGTGAACCAGCCGTCCTCGATGCCGCGCAGGATCCCGGAGGTGATCGGGCCGATGGGGTGCCGCCCGTCGGGGTGGGCGCGCAGCCCGCGCTCCTTGATCTGCTCGAAGATCTTCTCGGCGTCGGCCTCGATCCGGTCGGTCAGCTGCTCCACGTACCAGGAACCGCCCAGCGGGTCGGCCACGTTGGCGACGCCGGTCTCCTCCATCAGCACCTGCTGCGTGCGCAGCGCGATCTCGGCGGCCTGCTCGCTCGGCAGGGCGAGGGTCTCGTCGAGGGCGTTGGTGTGCAGCGAGTTCGTCCCGCCGAGCACCGCCGCCAGGGCCTCCACGGCCGTGCGCACGACGTTGTTGTACGGCTGCTGCGCGGTGAGGGAGACACCGGCGGTCTGCGTGTGGAAGCGCAGCCACTGGGCCTTCTCGGACGTGGCGCCGTAGACGTCGCGCATCCAGCGGGCCCAGATCCGGCGGGCGGCGCGGAACTTGGCGATCTCCTCGAAGAAGTCGACGTGCGCGTCGAAGAAGAAGGACAGGCCGGGGGCGAAGACGTCGACGTCCAGGCCGCGCGACAGGCCCAGCTCCACGTACCCGAAGCCGTCCGCCAGGGTGTAGGCCAGCTCCTGGGCGGCCGTCGCCCCGGCCTCGCGGATGTGGTAGCCGGAGACGGACAGCGGCTTGTAGGCGGGGATGCCGGCCGCGCAGTGCTCCATCAGGTCGCCGATGAGCCGCAGGTGGGGCTCGGGCTGGAAGAGCCACTCCTTCTGGGCGATGTACTCCTTGAAGATGTCCGTCTGGAGCGTGCCGTTCAGGACGGACGGGTCGACGCCCTGCCGTTCGGCGGCGACCAGGTACATGCAGAAGACCGGGACGGCCGGGCCGCTGATGGTCATGGACGTCGTGACGTCCCCGAGCGGGATGTCCTTGAACAGGACCTCCATGTCGGCGGCGGAGTCGATGGCGACGCCGCAGTGCCCCACCTCGCCCAGCGAGCGCGGGTCGTCGGAGTCGCGCCCCATGAGCGTCGGCATGTCGAAGGCGACCGAGAGCCCGCCCCCGCCGTTGCGGAGGATCATCTTGTAGCGCTCGTTGGTCTGCTCGGCGTTGCCGAACCCGGCGAACTGCCGGATCGTCCAGGTCCGCCCCCGGTAGCCGGTCGCGTACAGGCCGCGGGTGAAGGGGTACTCGCCCGGCCAGCCGATCCGTTCGAAGCCCTCGTACGTGTCCCCGGGCCGGGGCCCGTACACCGGCTCCACGGCATCGCCGGAGAGCGTCGTGAAGTCGGCCTCGCGCTTGCGCGCGGCGTCGTACCGGGCCTGCCAGCGACGGCGGCCTTCCTCTATGGCGTGAGCGTCCATACCCCCGAATTTACTAGGACGTCCAAGTAAATGTCGATGGCAGACCGCCGTACGTTCGCCCGTACGGCGGTGCGCTCAGGCCTTGGCGGGCTCGGGCGAGTCCTGCGCGACGCGCCCGCGCAGCTCGTGGCTGATACTGCGCTCCACGAAGAAGGCGGCCGTCGGGATGGTGCCGGCGAGCAGCACCCACAACTGCTTGGTGACCGGCCACTTCGCCTTGGAGCCCAGGTCGAAGGCGAAAACCAGGTACACGACGTAGAGCCAGCCGTGCGCGATGCTGACGACGCGCGTGAAGTCGGCCGCGCCGTCCAGGTCGAGCACGTACTTGCCGATCATGCCCAGGGTCAGCAGGACCAGCAGCACGCCGGTGACATAGGCCATCACGCGGTAGCGGGTCAGCACGCTCTTTTTCATGCCGTCGAGCGTAACGACCCGCTCCGGGGGATCTTTCCCCGGGTCACTGGTCCTGGAAGTCCCCCGCGGCGACCCGCAGCGGACGCAGCATCGCGAAGATCTCCGCGCACTCCTCGGCGTCGTACACCCCGAGCCCGAAGTCCATGGCCATCAGGTCGCGGGTGGCCGACTCGACGACCTCGCGGCCCTTGTCGGTGATGCTGGCGAGGGTGCCGCGCCCGTCGTTCGGGTTGGGCCGCTTGGCGACCAGACCGGACCTCACCAGACGGTCCACGGTGTTCGTCACCGAGGTGGGGTGGACCATGAGCCGCTCGCCGATCTTGGACATGGGCAGCTCGCCCGACTTGGAGAAGGTGAGCAGCACCAGCGCCTCGTACCGGGCGAACGTCAGCCCGTAGGGCTTGACCACCGCGTCGACCTCGGCGAGGAGGATCTGCTGGGCGCGCATGATCGAGGTGATCGCGGCCATGGACGGCACGTTTCCCCAGCGCTGCTTCCAGCGTTCGTCGGCGCGCGCGATCGGATCGAAGGAGAGACTGAGCGGCTTCGGCACGCACCCGACCCTACCGGCCGGTCACATGGTGGTCAGCCCTGTCTCGCCCTTCGGTCGGGCCGTCTCGGGCGGTACGACCGGGTCATGTCCTTTCCGTAGCGGTTGGTTCCCGTGTGTCACGATTACCTTCGATTCGTCACCCACCGTCACCTCCCAGGGAGCGGCATGACTCGGCTGATCCACGCCCTCGCGGCCCTCGCGGTGCTCGGTCTCGCCGCGGGGTGCACGTCCGCGCACCGCGACGAAGCCGGTACCGACGTCGACACCACGCAGGCCGGCTACGCGGCCTCCCCCTTCTGGGTCGACCCCGGCAGCCCCGCGGCCCGGCAGGCACGGCTCTGGCAGCGGCAGGGCCGGGAGCGGGACGCCGAGCTGATCAAGCGGATCGCCGACCAGCCGGTCGCGCTGTGGCCGGCCGGCGAGCTCGACCCGGCCCCGGCGGTCCGGGCGGCGGCCTCGGCCGCGAGCCGCGAGGGGAAGACGGCGGTCTTCGTCGCGTACAACATCCCGCACCGGGACTGCGGCCAGCACTCGGCGGGCGGGGCGGCGGACGCGAACGCCTACCGGGACTGGATCGGGAAGTTCGCCGACGCCCTCGGCGAGGCCGACGCCCTGGTCGTCCTGGAGCCGGACGCCGTCGCGCACGTCGTGGACGGCTGCACCCCCGGCGAGTACCACGCCGAGCGGGAGCAGCTGCTCGCCGAGGCCGTCACCCGGCTGAAGCAGCAGCCGAACACCAAGGTCTACCTGGACGCCGGCAACGCGGACTGGATCCGGGAGTCGCGGAAACTGGTCGAGCCGCTGAAGCGGGCCGGGATCGGGCAGGCCGACGGCTTCGCCCTCAACGTCTCCAACTTCCAGACCGACGAGGTCACCACCGAGTACGGCGGCCGTCTCGCCGAGGCCCTCGGCGGCAAGCACTTCGTCGTCGACACCAGCCGCAACGGCAACGGCCCGCTGCCCGGCGTCTGGTGCAACCCGCCGGGCCGGGCGCTCGGCACCCCGCCCACGACCGCCACCGGCCGGCCCGTCGTGGACGCCTACCTGTGGATCAAGCGGCCCGGCGAGTCGGACGGCACCTGCGAGGGCGGTCCGGCCGCCGGGCGCTGGTGGCCCGAGTACGCCCTGGAGCTGGCGCGCAACGCCAAGGGCTGAGCGGGCCGGCGCTCACTCCACGTGCACCCACTTCGCCTTCGACGGCGTGCCCTCGGCGTCCGTGACGAACAGCATGTACCAGCCGGGCGGCACGAGCGCGGGGTCGCGCGGCACGTCGAACGTCACCGCGTCGCCCTTCCGGGTGATGTCCAGCTCGATGGAGCGCTGTTCGACGTCCGTGGTGTGCGTGACCGCGCTGGGCCGCATCAGCCGGGCCGCGGCCACGCGTTCGGGGTGGTCCGTGCGGAAGGTGATGCGGTGGTCGTCGTCCAGCGTCCGCGGCCCGTCCTTCAGCACGGGACGCTTCGCCGCGTTCTTGTGCAGCGCGGGCGGGGTGAAGACCTCCATGCGCTGCTCGAAGTGGCCCAGCTTGGTGTTCTGCTGGTCGTCGAAGAGCGGGTCGGAGCCGAAGGTGGCGATGCGGCCGTCGGGCAGCAGCAGCGCCTCGGAGTGGTAGTTGCGGCCCACCTTCGGCGCGGCGGCCTCCCGGAAGGCGTTGGCCTTCGGGTCGTAGAACTGCGCCCGCAGGATGTTGCTGGCGCTGCGGCCCCGGTAGTCCTTCGAGCCGTTGGACGTGAACACGGTGTCGTCCGGCATGATCACGCTGTTCAGGTAGCGGGTGCCCTGCGGCAGGTCGGGGCCGGTCTCGAAGGCCGGGTTGTCCTTCTTCAGGTCGACGACGGCCGTGCGCGGGGTGGACTTCCTCGACTCGCCGACGCCGCCCCCGCCGAGGATCATCACCTTCTGCTCCTGCGCCGGGGGCAGCAGCACGGACGCCGAGGTCTCGGTCTGGTCGATGTCCTCGAGGCCGGGCACCTTCTTGAAGGTGTTGGTCTCCAGGTCCCACAGCCCCGGCTCGCGCCCCTGGTCGGCGGGCCCGTACCCGGCGTTGGAGGCCGAGTAGAACAGCTTGCCGCCCTTGGTGAGGAACAGGGCCGGGTACGTCGGGAAGTAGCGCTTGGGGCCGGGTGACCACTTCTTGGTCTCCGGGTCGTAGATCTCGTTGTCGCCCGGGTCGATCATGCCGACGTCGTCCAGGCCGGACACGGCGAGGACCCGGCCGTCGTCCAGGCCGACGAGCGTCGGGTACCAGCGGGCCTTGTCCATCGGGTCGACGGGGACGTACTTCTCGGCCTTCGGGTCGAACTCGTAGGCGGCGCGGATGCCCTGGAAGTCCTGCTTGTCCAGGGTGATCTTCTCCGACAGGCCGTAGACGTTGTCGGCAGCCTTCCCCTTCAGGCCGACGACCGAGTACTGCGCCTGCTTGCCGGTGACCGACCGTCTGCCCTTCTCGACGGCCTCCACGAAGACGCGGGCCTCGCTGGCGGTGACCTTCGTCCTCCAGGGCTGCATCACCCCGCGGCTGTTGTACGTGACCTTGAAGGTGCGCTTGGCCTTGGGGACGGTGACGTCGAACTTGGTGACGTACTCGACGCCCGCCGGGGAGCGGAAGCGGGTGCCCTTCTTCAGGTGCACCGCCTTGTCCGGGCTCTCGTTCTTCACGCGCATGCCACCGCCGGCCCGGGTCACCTCGCCGTCCAGGAGTTCGTAGCGCGCGGTGCCGCCGGCCACCAGCAGGCGCCCGTCGGGCAGTTGGGCGTGTCCGGCGCAGAAGAAGTCCTCCGGGGTGGGGACTTTCTTGAAGGTGTTCTTCTCCGGGTCCCACAGGACCGTGTCGAACTCGCCCTTGTCGAACTTGCGCTGCTCGTTGCCCGACCCGGCGACGATCAGCACCTTGCCGGTGTGCAGCAGGGCGGCGTGGATGGCGTTGGTGCGGTACTCCTCGGGGATGTCGACCTGGTCCCAGGAGCCGTACTTCGCCTTGTACCCGGGCTGGGAGATCTTGTACTCGTGGTACCGCACGGAGGCGAAGTCCAGCGCGGCCGGGGCGTTCAGGCCCGCCAGGACCGCGATGCCGCCGATGCCCAGGACGGTCTTCCTGGTCTTCTGCGAGGGCTGGTAGGCCATGGCCTAGTTGCCTCCTGTCGTGGTGCCGGTGGCCGGGGCCGCCGCCGGGGACATGGTGGCGAGCGCCGGGGCGGGCTCCTTCGATTCGGGCACGCGCGCGTGCCCGGGGGCGGGGGTGGCGTCGGGCGCCTGCGCGGGCTGCGGGGCCCGCTCGGACCGCGGGTGGCGCTCCCGGCGCTCCTTGAGCAGGGTCGCGGCCCACACACCGACCGGGGCCAGGGAGATGGCCATCGCCAGGACCGCCCAGGTGCGCATCGCGGCGTGCGTGTGGTCCAGGGCGACGGAGGCGGCCAGGGACGTGGCCAGCAGGCCGGCCCAGAACAGGTGGATCCGGAAGGTGGCCGGCCGGTCGGAGCTGGTGCCGCCGCCCTTGGGCGTGACGACGAACCGGCTGGGGCGGCGCAGCAGGGCCTCGCCGAGGGACTTGAGGTAGATCGGCGCGGACAGGGCCGACATCGCCATGCCGGCCAGGCCGCCGGAGCCCTCCGGTTCGTGCGGGGAGACGTTGTGCCGGCGGTTCCACAGGTACAGGCCGACCTGGAGGGCGGCGGCGTCGCTGTACAGCATCATCCAGACCGACGCGGATACCTGGGTGCCGGAGGCGCCGAACCAGAGGAAGAGGACGCAGCTCAGGATGCCGAGCGCCCAGTTGATGGCCGTCATCGGGTAGTAGACGAGCATCAGCGTGTAGGACAGCAGGCGGCCCGGGGGCATGGTGAAGGGCGCCTTCCAGTACTGCTTGAGGAGCGTCTCGTAGGTACCGCGCGACCAGCGCATCTGCTGGGTGAAGAAGTCGGTCCAGGAGGCGGGGCCCTCGCCGACGGCCAGGACGTCCGGGGTGTAGACGGAACGCCAGTGGCGCTGCGTGGCCGGGTTGCGGTGCCGGTGGATCTCGAAGCCGGTGGCCATGTCCTCGGTGATGGAGTCGTACAGGCCGCCGATCTGCTTCACGGTGGAGATCCGGACGACGTTGTTGGTGCCGACGAACATGGGGGCGCGGTAGCGGTTGCCGGCGCGCTGGATCAGGGCGTGGAAGAGGAACTGCTGGGACTCGGCGGCCTTGGTGACCGGGTTGTGGTAGTTGCCGTACACCTGCGGGCCGACGACGAAGGCGACGTCCGGGTCGCGGAAGTAACCCATCATCCGCTCCAGGAAGTCCGGCAGCGGGACGTGGTCGGTGTCGACGGACGCGAAGAAGTCGTAGGCGTCGCCGTGCATGGCGATCCAGGCGTTGTAGTTGCCGTGCTTGGTGCGGGCCTTGTGGACGCCCTCGGGCCGGTTCCACTCGGGGACACCGAGCCGGGTGAAGTGCCGGACGCCGAGTTCCGCGCACAGCGCCTTGGCGTCGGGGTCGTCGCCCTCGTCGAGGAGCCAGACGTCCAGCGGGCCGGTGTGGTGGATGCGGACGGCGCCCTCCAGGGTCGCGCGGACCATGGAGAGGGGTTCCTTGCCGGGGACGTAGGTGGTGAGGAAGGCGACGCGGGTGCCGGGTTCGGGCACGACCGGGACGGGGTCGCGGGCGACCATCGTGGCGTGGGCGACCGAGGCGACGTTGACGAGCATGAAGAGTTCGATGAGGCCGATCGAGACCAGCATGGTGACGTCGAGTCCGACGAGCCAGCGGTCGCCGCCCTCGCGTTCCACCCAGTGGGTGGGCCAGACGAGATAGACCAGCAGGGCTCCGGTGAGCAGCGGCGCGAGGCTCATCAGGAGGACGGCCCGTATTCGGCGGGGCTCGCGGGCGAGGAGCGAGGCGTACTGCACCCGGTACGCCTCGCCGGACGGCTCCGTGAGCGGTCCGGCGAGTCGGCTGTGGGAGTCGTAGTCGTAGCCCTCCGGCCGCACAGCGCCCTCCAGATGGTTGAGACCTGATCGAAGCGCGATACCCCGATACCCATACGAAAGTGGACATTTGGGGCGGTGTCGAACTGGGGGCGTCCAGGCGGGTGGGGTGCCCGGAGGGTGGTGGGGGCGCCGGTCCGTCCGGCTGCGGGCCGCCGTGCCCCGGCGTCGGGCGCGCGAAAACCCCGGCTCTCCGAGGAACCGGGGTTTCCTTCGCATCAGGTCTCGGTGGGGCTACTCCGCGAGATGGCGCTCCACCGTCTCCACCTTGGAGGTGAGGCCGTCCGTCACGCCGGGCCGGATGTCCGCCTTCAGGACGAGGGACACCCGCGGCGCGCGCCGCTCCACCGCGGCCACGGCACGCCGGACGACGTCCATGACCTCGTCCCACTCCCCTTCCACGGAGGTGAACATCGCGTCCGTCCGGTTCGGCAGCCCGGACTCCCGCACCACCCGCACGGCGTCGGCGACGTACTCCCCCACGTCCTCACCGACCCCCAGCGGCGTCACGGAGAAGGCGACGATCATGCGTTCACCACGCCTTCGTTGCGCGCCCGGGACGCGATGACCGCGTCCTCGGCCTCGCGCCGCAGCTTCCGCTCCGCGAAGAACCCGCCCGCCGGCAGCACCGAGAGCACGAAGTACACCGCGGCCGTCCGCAGCGACCACTTCGCCCGGTTCCACGCGTCCGCCCAGAAGATCACGTAGAGGACGAACAGCGCGCCGTGCACCGCGCCCATCACGGGCACGGCGTTGAACTCCGTGGTCCGCTTCAGCACCGAGCAGACCAGCAGGAGCAGGAACGAGATCGCCTCGGGGGCCGAGACCAGGCGGAGGCGGCGGAGGGCGGTGGCGGTCTTGAGGTCCACGGGTCACCTTCGGTGGGAGAGAAACGGTTTGTGAACGCACGCACAAGCGTCCCGCCCATTGTGGCAAACCGCCCGGGCCCCCGGCCCCCAGGGGTGCGGTCAGGGTCCTTCTCCACCCGGGGGACCTGTCCGGGAGGCCGGACCTGCGGCTACCTTCCCGTATGTGGCGATGTTCCGACTCCAAGGCAGCAAGGTGCTCGCCGTCGACATGACCGGAGACGCCGTCAAGGCGAAGAACGGGTCGATGGTCGCGTACGACGGCGAGATGGCCTTCAAGAAGCTCAGCGGCGGCGGCGAGGGCATACGGGGGATGGTGACCCGGCGGCTCACCGGCGAGCAGATGACGTTGATGGAGGTGAAGGGGCGGGGGACCTGCTGGTTCGCCGACCGGGCCTCCGAGATCAACCTGGTCGGTCTCCAGGGCGACAAGCTCTACGTCGAGTCGAGCAACCTGCTCGCGACCGACGGCGGGCTGCGCACGGGGACGGAGTTCACGGGCCTGCGCGGGGCCTCGCAGGGCAACGGGCTGTTCACGACGACCGTCGAGGGCCACGGCCAGGCGGCGATCATGTCGGACGGCCCGGCCGTGGTGCTGCGCGTCAGCCCGCAGTACCCGCTGACCGTGGACCCGGGGGCGTACGTGGCGCACCAGGGGAACCTGCGGCAGTCCTTCCAGTCGGGTGTGACGTTCCGCACGCTGCTCGGGGAGGGCGGCGGCGAGGCCTTCCAGATGCGGTTCGAGGGGGACGGCCTGGTGTACGTGCAGCCGAGCGAGCGGAACACGATCGCGGGAGACGTGTGACATGGCCTTCCGGGAGATCAACGCGAAGATGATCGAGGCGACGGTGACGCCCGGCCAGCGGCTGTTCAGCCAGCGCGGTGCGATGCTCGCGTACAAGGGCGAGGTGACCTTCACGCCCAACACGGCCGGCGGCCAGGGCGGGATCATGTCGATGATCGGCCGCCGGGTCGCCGACGAGGACACCCCGCTGATGACGGTCGAGGGCAGCGGCACGGTCCTGTTCGGGCACGGCGGGCACCACATCCAGGTGATCCGCCTCGCCGGCGACACCCTGTACGTGGAGGCGGACCGCCTGCTGGCCTTCGAGGGCACGCTCCAGCAGGGCACGATGTTCCTGGGCTCGCAGGGCGGCGTCATGGGCATGGTGCGCGGCCAGGTCAGCGGCCAGGGACTGTTCACGACCACGCTCAAGGGGCACGGGGCGGTCGCGGTCATGGCCCACGGCGGTGTCATCGAGATCCCGATCACCCCGCAGCGCCCGGTGCACGTCGACCCGCAGGCCTACGTCGCCCACCACGGCGAGGTCCGCAACAAGCTGTCCACCGCGCTGGGCTGGCGGGACATGGTGGGCCGCGGCTCGGGCGAGGCGTTCCAGCTGGAGCTCAGCGGCAGCGGTGCGGTGTACGTCCAGGCGTCGGAGGAGAAGCTGTGAGCACGTACGGAACCCCGGGCGCCGGCCCCGCGGTCTTCGACCCGGCGACCCTGCCGCCCGACGACAACGTCAACCCCTACACCTTCTGCGTGGAGCTCAAGGGGAGCCAGTGGTTCCTCCAGAAGGGGAAGATGATCGCCTACTACGGCACGATCGACTTCAACGGCGTGGGACACGGCCGGCTGGACCGCCTGGTGCGCACGTCGTTCCATTCGCCACTGCACGCGAGCGACTGGGTGGTGGCGGAGGGCTCGGGCAAGATGCTCCTCGCCGACCGGGCCTTCGACGTCAATTCGTACGACCTCGAGGACGGCAACCTGACCATTCGCTCGGGCAACTTGCTTGCTTTTCAGCCAACTCTGTCGCTGAAGCAATCAATCGTGCCGGGTTTCCTGACCCTCATCGGAACCGGAAAGTTCGTGGCCGCGTCGAACGGCCCGGTGGTGTTCATGGAACCCCCGATCCGGGTGGACCCCCAGGCCCTGGTCGGCTGGGCCGACTGCCCCTC
Organism: Streptomyces sp. NPDC044921; assembly: GCF_056432865.1. Taxonomy (NCBI): domain Bacteria; kingdom Bacillati; phylum Actinomycetota; class Actinomycetes; order Kitasatosporales; family Streptomycetaceae; genus Streptomyces; species Streptomyces sp. NPDC044921. The sequence goes on along the minus strand of NZ_JBWKIF010000003.1, from coordinate 162,804 downwards.
GCCCTGCCACCACTACGACCACGGGTACATGACCGGCGTGATGGGCGGTCTACGTGCGCTGACGGGCCTGGGCGGGGCCTCCGGCGAGGAGCACCAGTTCGAGTTCGTCGGCGCGGGCACGGTCCTGCTGCAGTCGTCCGAGACGCTGATGGCCGAGCAGGCCACGGGAGCCGTCCCGCAGCAGGCGGGCGTCCCCGGAGGCGGTCCTTCCGCACATCAGCAGGGCCAGTCCGGGGTACCGCGTCTTCCCGGACAGCTGGGGGACCTCCAGCGTCGCTTCGGGCTGTGAGCGGTAGTCTGCGGAGTGTGACATCGAACGCCTGCGCACTGTTGTTCGTCAGGCGTGCGCGGTCACATGCCACCCCTCACTAGTTCGCCTTTCAACCTTTTAGGTAGACTTCATTCATGGAGACCGAGACGGCCACCCGCTGGCTGACCGATGCGGAGCAGTGCGCTTGGCGCACCCACCTGGAGGTCAACAGGCTGTTGACGTACCAGCTCGAGAAGGACTTGCAGCCGTTCGGCCTGACAATGAACGACTACGAGATCCTGGTGAATCTCTCCGAGTCCGAGGACCTGCGGATGCGGATGAGCGACCTCGCCTCCGCCACCCTCCAGTCCAAGAGCCGCCTCTCGCACCAGATCACGCGCATGGAGAACGCGAACCTGGTCCGGCGGGAGAACTGCGAGTCGGACCGCCGGGGGCTCTACGCGGTCCTCACCGACCACGGCATGGCGACGATGCAGAAGGTCGCGCCGCACCACGTCGCGTCCGTGCGCAGGCACTTCATCGACCTGCTGTCCCCCGAGGCCCTGACGGAGCTCGACAAGGCCCTCAAGCCCATCGCCGAGCACCTGCGCGGACAGCGCGGGCGGCCCTGACCCCGGCCCGCTAGCCGAGCGGCAGGCGGAGCTCGAACAGGGCTCCGCCTGCGGGCCCCTGCCCGGCCGTGAGCGTGCCGCCGTGCCGGACGGCGACGTCCCGGGCGATGGCCAGGCCCAGCCCGGCACCGCCGTCGTCGCGGCTGCGGGCGGCGTCCAGGCGGACGAACCGCTCGAAGATCCGCTCCCGGTCGGCCTGCGGCACCCCGTCCCCGTCGTCGGCCACCCCGATCACGGCCTCGTCGCCCTCCCGCCGCACGCTGACCGTGACGGCCGACCGGGCGTGCCGCTGGGCGTTGTCGAGCAGATTGGCGAGCACCCGGCCCAGCTGCCCCCGCGACCCGGCCACCTCCACCGGCTCCGCGTCCACGGTCACCCCGGCCCGTCCCTCGGCCTCCTCACGGGCGAGTCCGGCGAGGTCGACCCGCGTGTCGTTGGGGCGCTCGCCCGCGTCCAGCCGGGCGAGCAGCAGCAGGTCGGCGGCGAGCCGCTGGAGCCGCACGGTGTCCTCCACGGCCCCGTCCAGGTCCAGCAGCTCGGGATGGGCCGCGGCCACCTCCAGCTGCGTGCGCAGCGAGGCGATCGGGCTGCGCAGCTCGTGCGAGGCGTCGGCGACGAAGCGCCGCTGCCGCTCCACGGACGCCTCCAGCGCCGCCAGCGTCTCGTTGGTGGTGCTGGCGAGCCGGGCGATCTCGTCATGGGTGTCCGGCTCCGGGACGCGCCGCGCGAGGTCCTCGGAGCGGGTGATCGCGGCCATCTCGCGCCGGATGCCCTCCACCGGCCGCAGAGCGCGCCGGGTGACCAGCCAGGTCACGCCCGCGACGACGCCGAGCAGCAGCGGGAACCCGATGAGCATCACCGTCAGCGCCGTCCGCACGGCCCCGTGCTCGGCGGCCAGCGGCGCACCGGCGTACACCGTGAGGGTGCCCCGGTCCTGGGTCTCCACCTCCACGGCGGCGTACCGGTAGTCCTCGGTGTCGCCGTCGACGGTCGCGGACCCGTTGCTGAAGACGGTCTCCGCGGAGATCTCCCCGGGTTCGAGTGCCTCGCCCGGGGTCTCGGGGTCGTCCTCGTCGTCCCCGGCCGGCCGCGCGGCGGGCTGGGCCTTCACCCGGTCGCTGTCCGTGCCGCTGATCCGCTCCAGGTCGTCGCTGACCCCGACCAGCCGCCCGCCCTCGTCCAGGACCTGCACCGGCCCGATGTCCCCGTCCAGCCCCGACAGCTTGTCGTACGGCGTGCCGGCCGCGAGCTCCGAGGCGACCGCCCGCGCGGAACGCTCCGCCTGGGTGCCGGCCTCGCCCATCAGGTTGGACCGCAGGGACAGCAGCACGGCCGCTCCCGCCGCGACGAGCGCCACCGCGACGACGAGCGTGGCCCCGAGCGTGGCCCGCGCCCGGACGGACCCGAACAGCCGCCTCACGGCGAGGTCTCCAGCCGGTACCCGGCCCCGCGCACGGTCCGGATCAGACCCGCCCGCAGCTTCCGCCGCAGGGTGCTGACGTACACCTCGACGATGTTCGGATCGCCCTCGTAGGCGAAGTCCCAGACGTGCTCCAGGATCTCGGACTTGGACACCACCTCGCCGGCCCGCAGCACGAGCTGCTCCAGCACGGAGAACTCCTTGGCGGTCAGGACGATCTCCTCCTCGCCGAGGAACACCCGGCGTGCCGCGGTGTCCACCTTCAGGTCCCCGTGCACGTGCACGGGCGAGGCCCCCGCCCCCTGCCCGCGCCGGCGCAGCAGCGCCTTGACCCGGGCGACGAGCACGACGTAGGAGAACGGCTTGGTCAGGTAGTCGTCCGCACCCGTGTCGAGCCCCTCGGCCTCGTCGTACTCGCCGTCCTTGGCGGTCAGCATCAGGATCGGCACCTCGTGCCCGGCGGCGCGCAGGGCGGCGCAGACCCGGTAGCCGTTGAGCCCGGGCAGCATGATGTCGAGGATGACCAGGTCGTACGCCCCCTCCGAGGCCTGGTGCAGCCCCTCGCGTCCGTCGTGGACGACGTCCACGGCGTACCCCTCGGCCGTCAGGCCCCTGGCCAGCGACAGGGCCAGCCGCTTCTCGTCCTCCACGATCAACAGGCGCATGAGTAAAGAGTCGCAAAGGGAAGCTGAAGATCCCTTCAGGGCCCTTCAGGTTCCTCTCAGCCTCCGTCGACGAGAGTCGAAGACATCGAAAACGAAACGACTCGGGAGGAATCCGCATGAAGCGCAACATCGTGATCGCCGCCGTGACCGCCGCCGCTCTGATCGGAGGCGGTACGGCCACGGCTCTCGCGACCACGGGAGACGACGAGGGCTCGGCGCGGCAGGCGGCTGACACCCGGCTGACGGGCGACGACGCCCGGGACGACCAGGACGACCAGGACGGCGCGGACGACCGCGACGACGACACTGCGCGGGCCGCTTCCACCGACGTCACGGCGTCCGCGGCGATCGCCTCCGCGCTGAAGCACACGTCGGGCACGGCCGTCTCCGCCGAGCTGGACGACGAGGACGACGGCGGCAAGGTGGTCTGGAAGGTCGACGTCCTGTCCGGCGACGACACCTGGCACAGCGTGAGCGTCGATCCGTCCAGCGGCAAGGTGCTCGGCGCGCAGACCGACGACGAGGACGACACCGCGCGGGTGCGGGCGGCGCTGAAGGGTTCCTCGGTGACGGCCGAGGAGGCCGCGAAGGCCGCCGCCGGCCAGGGCGTGGTGACCTCCGTCGACCTCGACGAGGACGGCAAGAACGCGTCCTGGGAGGCCGAGACCCGCAAGTCCGGCGGCGCCGAGCAGGACTGGAAGGTCGACCTGAAGTCGGGCAAGGTCACGGCGGACCGCGACGACCGGAACGACCAGGACTGACCAGCACGAGTCCGTTTTCCCCCGCCCCGGCGTCCGTGCTGACGCCGGGGCGTCGCACAACCCGGCGCAGCGGGGTGCCGCCCCAGGCGGCACGCATGCCCGCGGACACGGCGGACCCGCACCCGCCGACGCACGGAAGGGGCCGTGCCGGGGGGTGTCCGCCCGCAGCGGTTGGCGCGTCAACGGACAGTCAGCCGGCACGCAACCCCATCGCGCCGTTCCGAGGACGGACACCCCCGGCGCGGCCCCGCCCCACCCCCGGCAACGGGCGAACCCACCTGCCGCCCCGGCCGCCTCCCGGCGGGACTCAGCCCTCCGTCACCTCCGCCACCAGCTCGTCCGCCGCCCGGTAGAGATCAAGCCCCCTGGCACAGCCCCGACCCACACCCGGCAACGGGCGCGCAACGGGCGAACCCACCTGC